>JADHUC010000267.1 GCA_016784735.1 Pirellulaceae bacterium
CGTCATGCCGCACCACGACGCGCCGGCGCCGCCCCAGAACCCCAGTACCCGTCCAGCGATCGTACTGACCACGCTGGACGGCACCGGCAGCAGGATGTCGCTGGCCAACACACCAATCACCGCGATCGCCACCGTGCCGGGAGACAACTCGGCGCTTAGCCAGCTCGTGATGCGAGCCTCCAACTTCTCCCCAAAGACCAGAAACGGAACGATCGGAATCGCCAACACCGCGGCAATCAACAGCAGTTGTCGAACAAGGCGGCGGCTCGTCAATGGCAATCTGATCTTCTCCGTATCTTCGGGTCATCAGTCTTGGTGGGATCCGGAGTACCCAGTCTCTGCGGCGCGCCGTTGTGTGGGCCGAGGATCTGCAGAAAGACCGTGCGCAGGCTAAAGCTCAAGCGACTGGTGTCCGTTCAGAGTCTGCGATGTCCACGTAGTCCTTATGTCAACTTACTCATGATGTTCGTGAATCTCCTAGCGCTGATCGGACGCTTCCAGCGTGCTGAAGATGCCGCGATTCAAGTCCCACATGATGTTCATGAATCTCCTACCGCTGATCGGACGCTCGGCAATCAGCTTTCCATCGTAGACAATGCTAAACACGCCATAGGGCGTCGGAAGCTCCCTTGACTGCTTGGCACTCCTGACGCGAACCACTTTCGTCTTCAGCCCCAGGGCTCCGGACGCCTCCGCAATATCCTTCACACACTTGGCAACCATAGGGCACTGATCGGCAGCCAGGATCGTGAGGCCCTTCGTGTGTCTCTTCAATACTCGCTCCCTGTCGACGATGAAACGAGGATCAGGCGCTGTTGCCTTGAATTTCTTGACGAGCAGCTCGTACGGAGGGATGCTCTCCACCGAGACAAAACCCGCCTTGATGAACAAACCGCTTCCTGCCATGAAACTATCTGAACTTGTGACAACTGCGACCCCTCGGCACTTGCTCTTCCTCGCGTCCCTCAGACAATCATCCAGCAAGACAGCGCCGAGTCCTTTCCCCAAGTGCTTGCGATTGACCATCAAGCAATGGATGACAAGGTAACCCTCCGCCTCGACGGGTCTCCACGCATGACTGCCAGGGGCATACTCGATCACCCCGATATCACCGAATTCGCGTGAGCGGAGCACCTTGAACCTCAGGCCTTCCGCGTAGCGCTTCTTGAGCCAATCACACTTGCGGCGATGTCCCTCGGTCCTGCCAGGCTTGCGGCCGCAGACGCCACAACCGCCGATGTTGTCCGCATTGGTATCGACAATCTCGTACTCTCTCATCCTGATCCTCCGCCCGGTCTTGCCAGGCTGCGTTGCGGCAGCCTATGAGTGCCATAACGGCTGCGATCAGCGGGCGGGGAGTTGGCTTGCCATTTTCAACACGCATTTTCCCGCTCCGCTGCATCGCTTGGTTCTGCTCCTATTTGACATCGGAGTCAAGCCAAGTCCATCGTCCTGCGACTTTGCCATCCGTATCCACCGCGACAACCGCGTTCACGCCATCTCGCTCCCAAATTCGCATCGTATAGGTCTGAGGTTCGCCGTGTTCTTTCGCACGTTCGTTAGACGCGGCGAGCATCGTGACGGGTGTGACGAGGACACCAAGAGTTGAATGGATTGAGTCAGGTGACGACCCAATCACCCTGTCTGCTTCATCCGCTGTGATACCAAGCGGCAGTTTTGCTACCGTCGATTCAATTTCGGACACGGGGCGAGGTTGTTCGATCCGTGTGAATGCGAAGGCGAATGCAATTGTCGTCGCAGCAACGGTTACCAACGCGATGCGAGTCAGGCGTTTCTTGTTGGATTTCATTGCATGTCTCCCTATCGGCTAACTGAGGAGCAGAACTTCTATTTCTACCGCCGAATTTGCACGGACACTCGCTGCATTGTACCATCTGGCTTCGTGTTGCGACATTCAAGGGGTCAAGTTCTTGCCTTGGGGAGATGGAACCATGCGTTCGATTAGCCTGTCAATAATCCCTGCAACCCTGGTAATTCTCTTCGCCGATCTTGCCCTTGCGGCCCAATGGCGATTTGACTGCGGAAAAGCGGACAGCCCCGTCGCTGAAGGCTACTCCCGCCTGAGGAGCGATGACTCATACGATGCATCTCGCAAATACGGTTGGGTGTCTGGCGACGCCAGATCGGTTGACTTTGGCGACCACGAGAATCGCACGGTTCTCAATGGTGACGCCGTTCAGAGTGTCGGCGATCTCGCGTTCCGTGCTGATGTCCCAAACGGAATCTACCGAGTTCGGCTTACCCTAGGCGATCTGACCAAGGCTCTTGGCTCGGTCGACGTGTATGTCAATGACAAGCTGGTGGGCGAACACGTCGCCGCGTGGACGCCCGGCAGCTATCGAGGCTTTGACCAGGGGCCGGCAGGTTGGTGGGTGACTGTTCGAGCTACGGTCGAGGTCACCAGCGGCGTGGTCCGCATCACGATGAAGAAGAACCAGAGCTTTTATGACGAGCAACTGGCAGAGCAGAAGACTTGGGAAACGCCCTTTGCCCGTTGGTATCACAGGAAACCTGTCCGGACCGAGCCGCCTTACTCCTTTATCAACTATCCCTTCGCTGGCAACAGCGTCATGTCCATCGAGATCTTGCCTCACGAGCCTGGGCCCGTGACAGGCGACAGCGACCACCTCAAGCTCGTGGACGAGATCGATTCTCCTGCCTTGAAAGACGCGATCGAGAAATACAACCAGCAAGATCTTGCCGGCGCGGTAGAAGCCGTGAACCGAGTAAACGAGCCTGAAGCACAGGTCGCCAAGGCGGTCGTATCCCTCTGGCTCTGCGGCCGACTCGAAGTCGAGAAGGAACGGACGATGGTTCCCGAGGCCGCTCGCATCCTGCGCAGATACGTGCCGCGGCATCCCGAGGAGACTCAATTGGGCGAGATTCTGTCGGACACAGAGGTTTTCCTCAAGGGATGGAAGATTCACACCCAGCGAGGTCTCCCCGAGACCAACCATTTCATCGAGAACAACAAGGCCATCGGCTGGTGGTGGACCATTCAGAAAGACTCGCCGCTGTACTGGAAGACCCGCCTACACATAGGTCGAGCGGGCCATATGCTCACGCCGTACTTCCCCTGCATCGGCACGGTGGGCGAGATCTTCAGGCACCTCGAGAAGAAGTTCCCGGATAACCGGTTCGTCAAGTATCGTCTCCACGGCCCTGGTATCTTCCACAGAGATGTCCCCGGCGACTTCGGCGACTGGGAACCTTGCGGCGACGGCACTGACTTCTATGACTGGGTCATGGTCGATTACGAAGCGAAAACCAAAGGCGCTCCACCCTGGGTTCAAAGCCTGTATCCTGCGTACGCATGGCTTGTCGATTTGTCCGAGTGGTGGATCAAGTTCAGGCAAACGCCGGACGGCGGCGTTGGCGGCGGCACGGGCGACGACGTCGAGATCGTCGGACTCTACGGCTACATGGGATACACCAGCCGCGGCGTGTCCGAACTCTGCGTTCGCGGAACACACAATCTGGTCGATGGCGTATGGCACAGCGGCGCTGTTGACCGGGAGCGAGGTTTCTGCAAACCGATGGCCGACGCCGAGCATAGCGCCGAGTGGACCGGAAACACTCTGGGCATGATGGTGCAAATCGACTATGGCAACCCGACTTGGATCGAGCGAAGCATGAAGACGGCGGTACTTATGCGCGACCTGTGGACAGGAATCAACGATCAGGAACGCCGCCAGTTCAAGGCCAACTTCTTCGGAGCAACCCAAATTGGCTCAGGAGACCGGGCCAACGATTCCTGGATCAACTACCGTGCTGTGAGGCCCGCCCACGCGGTCTTGTGGTACAACCAGAATCCGACTATTGGAGAACTCTTTGTCGAAATGGCGGAGAACTGGCTTGCCGCCGCGATGTCCACAGATCGCGGCAAGCCCAAAGGCGTCATACCGAGCCAGGTGTCGTGGCCTGACGTGACTCTTGGAGGCACCAATTCGCCGAACTGGTGGACGGCGAGCCACAGCAGGGGAACCGTCAACTACGACTTCATCCACCAGCAATACAAGGAATACATCCACCAGCTTCTGATAACCGGTTACCAGCAGACCGGCGATGCGAAGTTCCTTGAGCCCATCGAACTGGAATACGACCTTGCCGTTCAACACGGTTTTGCCCCGAATCCCCTGGAAACCCCAAGAGGCAGAAGAGGGCCGCAGATCGGGCCTGGCGCAGGCAGGCCGGGCAGCGAGAAATGGGTGGCCGCCAATCTCCAGGGTGTCGAAAAATGGTTCGAGGCAAAGCGAATGCTCGAAGGCCGGAAGGGCAAGATCGCGCCCATCAGGACCAAAGAGGAAATTATCGCGCAAGCGAACCATGTGAATTTCAATCTCAAGAACCGCTGGCCCATCATGACCACGGAAGCGGGCCCTACGGATCGAGTCGCGTTTCACGGCATTGTTGACCCCTTCTGCATTTACACCGGCGGTGGCATGGGCGGGCCTCTGTTGAGAGCGGCCGTGACGTACGAAAACACGACCAAGGACTTCGCGGCGGCGGTCATGGCGGCCGACTCGCAAGGGCTGCGTATCCTCTATTACAGTCTCGCGGACGACACCTGCAAAATCGGAATCGTTCCCTGGGAACTCGAATCAGGCGGTACCTACGACCTGCGGCTGGGCATTGACCAAAATGATGACGACCGGACGGATGCCGTCGTCGACGAGCAGTCTTTCGTCTTCCCCCAGCCGGGCTCGGTGGTCTATGTTAACGTCGAACCAAGAACGGCTTACATCATCGAGATCGAGCAGACCCAGCGAGGACGAAAGCCCGGAGTTGCGCCGGATCCCGGCATCTCTGCGGCCGACATCGACTACGACAACGGCAAGCTCCTGGTCCAGGTGCACAACGTGGGCTCGCTTCCCGTCGAAAGTGTTGCCGTAGAAGCGTATGCCGGCGACCCAGACGACGGCGGCACATTGATCGGCAAAGCGGTCATCGAGAGCATCGAAGCGCCCAACGATCTCAAACCTCGTATCCAAACCGCAAGCATCGACTGGTCTCTTCCGAAATCGGGCTGCGATGTCCACGTCCTGATCGACCCGAACGACACGATCAAGAACGAAATTACCACCTTCAACAACCAGGCCCACGCCTTGTTGCCAAAGAAGGAGAAGCCAAAACCGCGGCAGTTGATAAAGCCTGAAGAGATGATCAACGCCGGTGGTCGCGGCAGAAGGCGATAACGTTCATGTCCCATTCGTGAGAATCAAGTACTTTCGCAAGAATGCCAACTCGCGATCCATGGCAGCACTGCTACGACGCTCTCGGTTCTCGGGTAACATGACCAACTCGTGCGGCACGCCCAGTTCTTTCAGCTTCGCCGTGAGGATTAACCCGGTGATCGGCGTGTGGACGTCCCACTTCAACCGCGCGTCGCCCGGCCAGTAGGCGTCGGCCGGCCCAGGGTGCATCAGCATTACCGGCGGCGAGTCCTTGGTGACGTATTCGATCGGCGAGAGCGGCTTGAGCTTCTGCACGAGTTGGTCGACGGTCAACTCCTCCTCTCCCGCACCCAACAAAACTCGCATCCGTCCCCACAGATAATCACGACGCTGTGCGCTCTTGAGCAGTTCACCCATCTGCAACGAGAGATCCGTTGGTGCCGAGCCCGCGATGATACAGGTTGGACGAGACGATCGCCGCGCGACCAAGTCCTCGCTGTCCGGTTTCCTCCGATCCGGCCCAAAGCCGACCATCAGCGCTACATGTCCACCAGACGAGCGCCCTTTCACAGCGATCCGTCGCGGATCAATGCCCAGCCTGGTTGCGTGGGCGCGGATGAATTGAATGGCCCGAGCGACGTCGTCCGCCGGGGTCGGCCAGTGGATGGCCTCGCCGACGGGTCTATGCGCCACGACGACTACCGAGATGCCGGCGTCCAGATAGGCTTGGAACGGTTGAGTGTTCGTGCCACGTGGCGGTGATGAGTTCCACCCGCCACTTATGATCTGCACGATTACGGGAGCCGGCTGCGACGATCGGACGAGATAGGCATTCAGTATCTGAGCTTCCGGGGCTTCTTTGCCGTAGGAAATCTTGCTGATCATGCGTAGGTTTTGCGCATCGGCTGGTCTCTCTTCCGTGGTTTCGCGTCTAGTCGGAGCCGGAACGTCAGATCGCACACGCTGGATGACCGTTTTGGCCAAGGCAGTCATCGAATTAGGGGAAGACTCAGGCACCATCTGTTTGGGATAGGCATACCAGCTCTGCACGAACCAACGCGTTGGTCTCCCGCCCGCCTGCAAGTAAGTGTCCACCATTTGGAGCGTTTCTCGGTTGAACCGTTCATCCGATTCGTGACCGCCGCGTTCCGAATTCGCGATCAGGTTGAACGTGAGACCCTTGTCGCGTGCGAAGTCCTCGTAGCTTCTGACCCGTCCGAGCCAATCCACGGACTTTGGATCCGGTATCTTCACCGAACGATGCTCGCCGATCAGATAATCGAAGGGGTTGTCCACGGTTACGCCGTCCAAAGGGATCTTGGCTGCCTTCAGCTTGTCCAGTACGATGCGCACAACCTGATCGTAGTCGCCGTAATCCTGCCGCTGTGGACCGCGAGCATGATAGGAAGCACCGCCGCGCCAACCCCAGTTCGGGAAATTGGTCAGCAGCCAGTACCCGGTCTCCGGATGGGCCTCGCGATGAATGCGCAAGGCGTCGACAAGCTCGTCTGCGGCCTTTTCGATCGAATCGAAGCAGCGGCCGTCACGACGATTATTCGGATGCATCAATCGCCGGATCGGTCCGTCGATATCGAGGAAATCCACCTTGCCGCCGGCGGAATAGAAGTTCTCGATCGCCGCCAGCTCGCGACGCGCCGACCATTCGCCAGACGTATCGTCCAACGGCGAGAAATCAAGACAGCCGCCAAGTTCCACGGCGACTTTGAAGTCGTAAGCCTTTACCAGCCGCACGATTTGCTGCAGTCGATCCACGGTAGCGTCGGCTGGTCGGCGTCGAGATCCAGACAATTGGCCGATATAGAGCTTGATGCCGGTCAGGTGCTGTTTGACAAACGGCCACTCCGCGTCGGGCTGAAGAAGATCGGCAATCCGGTCCCCGGCGCACAGCCATACTTCCGGCTTCACGATCGCCGAGGGATTCTTCGGACTGGCCTCGACTTCTCCCAATGCCTGTGCTGCCCAGCTCAGGGCCAACAGTACGACTGTTATCCGCGCGAACGGACGTAGGCAGCCAACTCGTTTGATTACATAGATGCTCAACTTCACGGTCGGTCCTTTCCCTATAATGCCAACTCTAATTGAGTCGTTTCCATTCCAGACGTCGCCGAAAGCCCAGTGGTAACGGCGAGTAAATGAGAGTCCCGCGGAGTTTGCTCCACATTGTAACAAACGGATCGTCGGCTCGCGCGCCAGATTGCACTGGCCATTTGGCGCGGGTATCCTGCTGGAGATCGGTCCATCATGGGAGATGCCTGTGATTCGCAAACCGGGTTTGGAGAAAAGCCATGAAACGAAACTTTGCACTTTCGGTGACACTCACGCTGACCATCGCAACCGCGGTCCTGTCGCAAGATGCGAGGACGCAGGGCGTAAGGCGAGCCCAGCCGCGCCAACAGGCGAATTTCCTTCCGATCTTCACCCTCCGAGGAATTGAATTCACACAGGATCAGCAGGCTCAGGTCGAGGAACTCCGAAAGAAGTACACGCCGCAGATAGGGGACATCAACAGAAAACAGAGCGGCGTTTTTACGGATGAGCAGCGACAAGCTCACAGAGAGGTGTTCCGAACTGCACGAGAAGCAGGGAAGCAAGGTAGAGAACTGCGAGACGCCGTCGATGCGGCGGTCAAGCTGACCGACGAGCAGAAGAAAGAGCAGGCGAGGATCCGAAAGGAACGAGACGACCTTTTCGCCCAGATTCAGAGGGAACTAACGGCACTGCTGACGGACGATCAACGGAGGCAACTTCGTCCCCAACGTAGGAATCGTCAACCCGCATTACCACCGACCCACCGAGATGTCAAGTACGGCCCTCACGACCGGAATGTCATGGACGTGTGGCTTGCCGAGTCCGACGAGCCGACACCGGTACTGGTTTCGATCCACGGAGGAGGTTTCCGTGGCGGCAACAAGAGCGTTCGCGGCGATTTATTGAGCCAGTGTCTCGAATCCGGTATTTCCGTCGCTGCGATTACTTATCGACTGTCAGATCAAGCCATCGCCCCGGCTCAGTTCCTCGACTCTGCCGGGGCCGTCCAATTCATCCGCCATCAGGCGAAGGAATGGAATCTTGATCCGACCCGAATGGCAGCAACCGGTGGATCAGCCGGTGCGGGAATTTCTTTGTGGCTCGGTTTTCACGAAGACCTGGCAGACCCGGACAACGTCGATCCCGTCTTGCGCCAGTCCACTCGTTTGACGTGTATGTCGGTCAGTGGGGGACAAACGTCTTATGATCCTCGATTCATCCGTGACCTGTTTCCCGGCACGGATACATTCCAGCACTCGGCGCTTGCACAACTGTTCGACGTGGATCTGGGCCGACTGGATGACCTGCCGGATGAGAAATACGAACTGTTCGAGGAGGTGTCGCCGATCAACCATCTGACGAAGGACGATCCCCCTGCGCAGTTGACCTACGGCGGATCACTCGACACCAAGGTAACGAATCAGTCGATCAGTATTCACCACGCAAAGTTCGGAGAGGTTCTGAAGAAAAAAATGGACGCCCTTGGCATTCGATGTGATGTCTATGCCGGGGCCGATGTGATCGGTGGAGGCACCAAAATCTCCACGATTGACTTTGTGAAAGAAGCGTTTGGGATGGCCAAGACGGATACGGACTAGGACTATCCAAAGCCCAGGAATCCACCGGCATCGAGGAGACGCGTGACCACGTGCTCCAAAACGTCTTCGTGGGACGGATTGTGCCACAACCGGCCAAGGAGATGATGCAGTGAAGAGAACTCTGACGCCTTGCGGTATCCTGTCTTTCCTGATCACATGCTGGCTGGTGCCCTGCGGTATTGCCGCGGATGCGAAACCTGACGAGCCCACATTGACATTCTTTGGCTGGTCCGATCAGCATGTCCAGACCGATGGAGATGCCAAGCATCTTCTTCCGGCGATCGACGCCATGAATGCGCTGCCCGGTACGCCTTACCCGGACAGCATCGGCGGTAAGGTTGCCGAACCGGCGTTTGTGTTCGGATGCGGTGATCTCACCGAATGGCCGACGCACGCTGCCACGAAGGCCTACGATCAGTTGATCACAGAGAGGTTGAAGTTCCCGGCATACGATATCCTTGGGAATCACGACGAAGGCGGAAAAGTGCCGAGCGAGACCATGAGGAAATGGCTGGTTTCACGGCACGGGGCGCCGAGCTACACCTTCTGCCGCGGCGGTGTCCATTTCATCGCCTTGTTTTCCAAATACGATGAGAGCCTCGGCAATCCTGCGCAACCGCTAACCGACGAGGCTCTGGATTTCCTCCGCAGCAGCCTGGCCAAGCTGCCGGAGAGGACTCCCCTGGTCGTGGCTGCGCATCTATGCTTCGATGCGATAACCAATCGAGACTCGCTCTGCCAGGCGATCGGCGACGCAAACGTGATTGCCATTCTCGGCGGTCACTATCACAAGGCAAAAGTCGATCAGTACCGAGGCTGCAATTTCGTCCAACTGCCCTCGCCGGCGCCGGGTAGCCCCAGCGAGTTTACCGTGGTACGGATCACATCGAACCGATTGGTTGCGATTCCCTACGACTATCGAAAGAAGCAATGGATCGACGATCCAAAGAAGCAGCTCGATGCAAGAATCCGCGAGTTGCGTTTCGCGGAACCCGAATGCGATTGAGTGATTCACCACGTCGGCCGAAACTCTTGGCGAGTTACGCTACCGGCATATTCTCATCTGCCTCTCGCCTTGTCACGCCTCATCCATTCCTTCAGATACGCGCGTCACTGGTCCTGTTTTTCATTTGACTCGACGCGTTTGCCAACAGGGACATGAGAACCACTGCCTACGGCTTCCCCTCCAACTTCTTTCTCAAATAATCGCTCGTCAGGTGCTTAAACACGCCCAGGGGCTCGCAGGCGTTGTCGTCGCCGTAGTCGATGTCGACCGGGCCGATGGCTTTGGCGGCGCGGATGGCGGCCTTGTTGAGCTTTTTGTTCCGCTTGCCGATCCCCATCAGCGCGGTGTTCATCGCTTCTCTCACCCACATTTCCTCGCCGTGGATCGCGGTTCGGATGTGATCGATGCGCTCCAGGAAGTAGGCATCGTCCATGGCCTTGATGTTCTTCTTGGACAGTTCGTATAACAGCGAAAAACCGCATCGGCGCCGCATGTCGTCCTTGCTTTCCATCCAGTCGCGGGCAAGCTCGAAGGCGAATGGCGTCTTGGCCAGCGTCGCGTCGCAGGAGGCGAACACGTGCGAGAGCATGCCGGCGTTAAGACTGTCGACCTGCACCTCGGCCTGCTCGCGCGAGAGTTGCTTCGGATCGTCGATCAACAGGCCGATAATCTTCGCATCGTAGAAGTCACTCTTCCAGAGTTGCTGCGCCAGTTTGTGGTCCCGGCCGACCTGCTTGGCCAGCTTGCGCAACTGCGTCAAGCCGATACCGAAACTCTTGAGCTTGCCTGTCTTGGCTCCCAGTTTCTTCCAATGCGCAATACCACGTTCATTACGGTTCTGTTTCAGGAGTGCGAGGACTTGGGTCTTTGTCATGGCCATAGTTTGCCATCCTCCGGGCGGAACTAACGGCGGGCGGATATCTTCACCGGGATCACTGAAAGCGTGTCCGGCTTGTCCGGCTCGTTCCCGTCGTAAGGCAAATCGATATTCGATACGTAGATCGTCGTGCCGCGGACGCAAGGCTCCGAAGGCTTGTCGAGCTTTCCGCCGGCTCCGGTGGAATTTGGGTTCTTGGCAATCGTCTTCACGCGGCCGGTTTTCGCGCTGACCAGATGGACGGCGTTGGAGAAGAAATCGGCGACGATCAGCATGTCCCAATCAGCCGCGTACTTCATTCCGTCGGTGCTACCCATGCCACGGCCCTTGACCAACACTTCCAGCGGATCTTCCAAGAAACCGTCGGCCTTCAGCTTCCCTTTAAGAATCGACGCCTCACCGAAGTTGCAGACACACAGAACGCCGGCCGGTGTGATCGCCAGCCCGTTGGCCCCGACGTCCTTTCGCCAGTCGGAAGCCTCGGTCGTGAACCTGGCCACAAGCCGAGCATCGGCGCCGTCGGGGGCGAGCTGCACCGGCTTGTCGGCCGACAGTTCGCCCAACTCGAACTTGTAAACCCCGGAAACGTGCGGTTCCACACCGTCGATCAGACATGTCTCGGTGACGTAGACCCGCTTCCCAAATGCCTCGACCGCATTCGCTGCGATCATACCGGTCGCCACCGTCTCCACACGCGCCGCTTCGCCGTTTCGCATCACCACACGCAGCAGCCGCGACTTGTGCTCCATATTGCTTCCGAAGGTCTGGTTATCGGCCACGTAGAAGTTGCCGTCGGCGCCCTGTGCAATACCCAGAGGATAGACTCCCTCGGTCTCAGGGTGCGGCGGCAGATCGATCAGCTTCTCCAGCCGGTCTTTCGCGTCAAGCGTCCAAACGGCGGCCACGGCCGGCACCTGTAGGTTGATCGTGTTCAGATAGATCTTCCCGTCTTTCGCCACGGTCATGCCGTCGGGCGTGGAAGCATCATCGGGAAGCGTGACGGCGGACAAATCCCCCGCTTCGATCGCGGACAATGGTGTGGCCGCGTGACTGACACCGACCGCCAGCATAAGAACAAGCAGCGTGGAAGAAATGCGACTCATGGTAGAAACTCCTGGCTGTGCATTCTATCGCGAGAGGCGGCGAAGGGCAACGATTCGTAACGATACGTCCACTGGTCTCGGGTAGGAGGTGATCGGATTGCGGATGCCCGTTTGGATCTTTGCATAGACCGCCGCAATCTCCTTAGAACGTGTTTTGAAATTCAAAGTAGCAGGCACAGTCCCTGTGCCGTCCGCCCAAATTCATAGTGTTTTGGCGGGCAGTCACGGCACTCGGAGAGTGCCTACTACCATTTGAAAACACGTTCTTAGACGAGCGATAGCAGACTGCGTGATCGGGAACTCACCTGCCGTTGAAGTGACCGTCAACGGGCCTGTGCATGTTTCCATATGGGCGGCAATCGTGCTTTAATGGTGGCTGCCTCGATCTCGCTGGTTGTTCCAAGAGTAGTGGAGAATTGTGATGCAGTGTGTCTGTACTAGCAAAGTGTTCTTTCGCGCGGCGGCTGTTGTTGTCACGCCGATCTTCGTTGGACTTGTTTTTGCGGGCAATGTCTTTGCAGAGAATAGCCCGTCGACAGTCCCAAACTCCTTTACGATCCGTGCCGACTGGTTTGATGAAGGCAACGCGATTTCCGGCGGGAGTTACAGCGACGGTTTTGTCTGCATTATCAACGGCGGCACGACGCCGAACGTCGCCAGCTACAAGATCGACTTCCCAATTGCCGGGACATATGGGATCGAAGGGCTTTACGCCGCGCATCAGTCTCGGCCGGTTAAGGTCCTCCTTGATGGCAAGCAGATCTGTCAGGGCTTCGCGTCGACAACCGGCTCATGGCAGACATCGTCCGCTAAGTGGGAAAATCAGGGCGATGTCCGGATCGATTCAGCAGGCACACATACCGTTACGCTCGAAGCGTTGGGGATGTTTCCGCACATTTGCGCGTTGCGTTTTCAATCGAAGGCCTCGCTGCCGGGTGGCTGGCGATTGAAGCGTAGCGTTGCCGGAGAAGCGATGACCCAAGCGAAAGCTGCGACTGATTACAACAACGGGCAAGCAAAAGACTGGGAAAGCAATCCGACGGGACACTTCCTCGCAGAAACCGAAATTACCCGTTTCGACCGTGATTCCATAGAGATGACCGTGATTGACGAGTCGATAGCGGTCTCTGAACGTGAGCGAACACTTGGAGTTTCCGCCCCTTTTTCGGTCAACGATGAATTGACTTACACACCGCAAGAATACCGCAAGCATACGCAATCGACGCATTTGGATAAGAAATCAGCACGGATGTATGCCAAGGTGACATCGGGCGATGCAACACAGATTCTTGCGCTAGACCCGGCCAAAATGCGTGAAATGCTCCAGCGGATCGACGAGCTAATCGCCGACTTTCGCACGCTCGACCCAGCCGCTCCCGAGCTGTTTCAGGCAGAGTTGAATCAATCCAGCGCACTGAAGCAGTCTGCTGACGATTGGAGCCAGGTCTTCAACGCGCCGGTAACCGATCCCAATTCGTATAGAACGGCGGCCAAATCGTTTGCTGAAAAGTATGTCGATGTAATTTATCTATATTCGGCTGTGGTCAAGAAGAATCCGTTGCTGGCCTTCGATCAATTGCTGATCCGCAAATCGACTTGGACCGGCTTTGTCCCGAATTGGTACTCGAACTGTGCGCGCGGGAAACCGAAGTGTAACGATGAGCTGATCGTCGTTGATCCTAAGGGTCCGTTCACGCAAGATCCCAAGCTGCTGCTTGCGGCCCCGCGTAATGCCTTGGCTGGTGATTTGGCAATGCACTGGGACGCTGGCCGCTTCCTTTTCACCGGTCTTTCGGACAACAACGCCTATCAAATCTTCGAGCATGATCTCACGACGGGCAAGACGCACCAAGTTACGCCGGATATGGGACCCAGCATTGACAATGCAGAAGGCTGTTATGTGCCCGACGGCTCCACGCTGTTCGTTTCCAACGCAACCATGGGTGGGATCCCATGTATTTCGGGGCTCAGTAGCGTCGGTAATATCTTTCGTTTGGAAGCGGATGGTCAAACGGTGCGGCAGTTGACATTCGAACAGGACCAAGACTGGTATCCGGTGATTCAAGAAAACGGCCGCATCATGTACTTGCGTTGGGAATACATCGACATTGCACACTACTATAGCCGTATCCTTTGCACCATGAATCCGGACGGAACGAACCAAGCCGCGTTGTACGGAAGCGGATCGTATTGGCCGAACTCACTCTTTTTCGCAAAGCCGATTCCAGGGCAATCGACCAGTTTTGTTGCCGTTGTGAGCGGTCACCATGGGACCCAACGAGAAGGCGAACTTCATCTGTTCAATCCGCGAGTTGGCGACCGGGAAGCGGACGGCGCTATGCATCAATTTCCGTTTAGCGACAAGACAGTGGAACCGGTGATCATGGATCGCTTGGTCGACAATTCGTGGCCGAAGTTCGCGTATCCTTGTCCGCTCAACGACAAGTACATACTCGTTTCCGCCCGCATGACCCCACAGGATCAGTTCAGTGTGTATCTTGTCGACACGTTTGACAACATGGTAAAGATCATCGAATCGCCAGGCCATCATCTTTTGGAACCGACACCGATTGCAGAACGCAAAGCACCGCAGCAGTTGCCCAACCGAACCACTCCCGGCGAAACACAGGCAAGCGTTTTCATCACCGACATCTACACCGGCGGCGGGCTAAAGAACATACCGCGCGGAACCGTGAAGAAACTTCGAGTCTACACGATCAACTACGCTTACCGACACACGGGCGGTTATGACGTTGTTGGGCAAGAGAGTTGTTGGGACTGCCGTCGCATCCTCGGTGAAGTCCCCGTGTACGAAGACGGCAGCGCACTGTTCAAGATCCCCGCGAACCGCCCGATCATCGTTCAGCCGCTCGACGAAGAAGGTTGCGCGATGCAGTTGATGCGGTCATGGGTGGTTGGAATGCCGGGCGAAAACGTCTCTTGTTCCGGTTGCCACGAATCCCAACGTGACGTTACGCCGACCGTTATGACGATGGCGATGGAGAAAGGGCCCGTCGAAATCGACGCGTTCAACGGGCCGGAACGAGCGTTTTCTTACAACGCGGAGATTCAACCGATCCTGGACCGCTATTGCGTTGGCTGTCACGATGGCGAAGAAGACGAGTCGCCGAAGCTGGGGCGCCGGCCCAACTTTGCCGATATGTCGCTTGGCGTGCCGGGAGTTGAACGTCCGTTTGGCCCGATGAATCCCGACCATTCAACCCGCGGCGGTTGGCCCGAATGGCTCTGGGGTGACGCAAGTTCACACTATCTTTCAAAGTCGTATCATGAACTCCATCGGTACGTCCGCCGTCCCGGTCCGGAGAGCGATTTGCGGACACTCACGCCGATGGAGTTCCATGCATCGACCTCGGAACTTGTCCAAATGCTCAAAAAGGGGCATCATCATGTCGAGCTTGACCCGCAGTCCTGGAAAACGCTCTACTGCTGGATTGACCTGAACGTTCCGTACTACGGCACGTGGACCGAAGTGATGGACGCGCGTGTCGAAAACCGTGTCGATAAGCCAATTGCCGACATGGTCACGCGTCGTCAGGAGATCGAGCGGCTGTATGCGAGCATTGACAACGTCCACGAAGATGACTCCTACGCCTGGGAAGGACAGCCCCGACCCGAATTCGAGCCTCCACAAGAACGCAACGAAACCGAACAAGTGGTTCCGACGGTTGACCGTTGGCCAATGCCCACGGAGCAAGCGCAAGCGTTGCAGCGAGACGCCTTTGATCAATTATGCAAGACCACGTCAGTCGTTCGGGCCGCATCACAGTCATCGTCGATCCAGCAGCAACTGCTCGAAATCCCGTTGGGCAAATCAACGATGCCCCCGATTTCATCTGCCAGTATTGGGACGATGGCATGGACGCGAACTCCATCGGGGCAGTGGCCTATCGAAGCAACAGCATTGAACCGAACTGTCACGCTCAAGATGGCCCCGATCCCCGCAGGTTCGTTTGTGATGGGCGACGCGTCCGGATTTGAAGATGAGCATCCGCTGAAAGCCGTCGAAATCGAAGAGCCGTTCTGGATGCTCACGACGGAAGTGACAAACGAGATGTATGCCCTTTACGACCCCTCGCACGATAGTCGTCACATTGACCGGTGGTGGATCGACCAACTCGACCGTGGTTACCCCGCCAATCTCGCGCGGCAGCCGGTGATACGTGTCAGTTGCACAGAAGCCAACGGCTTCTGTCGATGGCTGAGTGAAAAGACGGGGCGAACGTTCCGGCTTCCAACCGAAAGCGAGTGGGAATGGGCCGCCCGCGCAGGGACCAACACGCCGATGTGGTACGGCGACCTGAACACCGACTTCGGTCCTTATGAAAACCTCGCCGACGAATCGACGAAGCTCTTCGCCGTTAATCATATTTGGATCGATGAACTCAATGGCCTCGGTCCGGCACCACGTGCTACCCCGGGCTTCTTTGCACACATTCCCCGGGTCGATGGTGTGAATGACGGACTCATGATTTCGGGCGACGTTGGCACCTACGCCCCGAATCCTTGGGGACTGCACGACATGCTCGGTAACGTCAGCGAATGGACCAATTCCACTTATGGCGAAGAGAACGATGGGATGATCAAGACGGTCCGAGGTGGCTCATGGCGTGACCGGCCTCGTTGGAGTCGCGCCGGGGTCCGGCGAGGTTACAAATCGTGGCAGAAAGTCCATAACGTCGGCTTCCGCGTCGTGTGCGAGTGAGATTGCTTCGGAGGCGCACCCCGCTGTACTTGGCAAGATGCAGTTTCGTGCGTCGGTGAAATCGACCGCGGCAAGAAATCGGGGCTTGGCTTAACTCAGCGGTCGTGAACACCGCCGCAGGTTGGCAAGTCGCGCTCAACTTGGCCGCGTCGGTCGCCACCACCTGGAGTAACCCGAAAATCTCATTCGTGAATCAGGTCGGTTAGACATGAGCGCGCAACGGCCAACGAGAGTAGGCAACATATCTCGTTGCGTGTTTTCGAACGTTGGTCTTAAATGTGAAAGTGATTCTTGGCGTTGAGATTGCGCTTGGGGAGAACATCGCTGGGGTGTTCGTCACCGACCGTAATGTCGTCGCTGGCATACAAGTTGAACAGAACGCGATCGCACCAAGCGTCTGTGCAGACCGCCCTCCTTTGGGAACACAGCCCGACGCGCAGGCTGCTGCCCCCGGCGCCTCTACCGCCTCCGCAAGTAGATGTCCTTGAACTGCGCACACATCGGCGGGCCGACGTGGACCTGTAGGGCCGCCTTGCGGATCTGCGCAGCATGATGAGGATGGACCTGGGCCCCAGCCGGCGCCGAAAACAGGAATGCCATCAAGCAGGCAAGCAGAGCGGAACAAGCGTGTCGATTTCTCGTGGCGGGAGATCCTCTGCAGCAAGAGCACGTGGTTGTCCGCAGCCTCGACAATCGCCCGCGGAACACCCGGTTGTGGTGCTGGGCGAAATCGCGTTTCTTGGCGGCCCCGACGAACTCATATATGATAGTGACAATCGCGAGGGTAAAGCTACCGGATGCGCGATGCGGCCGCGGGCGTCGGCCAAAGAACAACCGTCGCCTTCTATCTCGTAGCTACGCTCGCCAGAGCGTGAAAGCCCCACCGTCTGGCGACGGTAGCTACGACAATATAGATTGGCCGATGCCTCACTAGGCCTTGAACCAGTATAGGCCCTTGGGACCGGGGTTGACGGAGGGACAAGAAACTCGAAAACTCCCCGCAATTACAGATCTTTTTCCGGGGAAGGCAACGTCCCCATCACTTGGTCACGGAGGGTTTTCGAGTGAACGTCA
>JADHUC010000009.1 GCA_016784735.1 Pirellulaceae bacterium
AAGATCTGCCCGCGACTGATGGCCGGGGACGCGTAACAGTGTTCACCGATCGCGTTTTCGGCGACCAGCTCAAATTCCTTTCCCGGTCGAACGATCTTGGCTACGCCGTCGTCCGACAGAAAGTAAACGAGTCCGCCTGCCGACACGAGCGATGCGGTGTGGCCCCTGCCGATCCTGTTTTGCCAATGTCGCTTTCCGGACCAGGCGTCCAAGCAGCTCGCGATCCCGGAGTCGGAAACCACCACCAAGTAGTCGCCCACGGCGATGGGCGATGGCACGAAGGGGACGGACCTGCCCGAGCGCCACACCACGTGCGTTTCGCTGACGTCTCCGCGACCGTCCGGCCGAATCGCCAACACTTCACGGTCCGGGTAGGCGGCGCACACCAGAAGCAGACCGCTGGTGAACACGCCAGACGCGACGGCCCGGCCCCGCGGGCCCTTAGTAAACCAGTGCGTTGAGCCATCCCTGGGGTCGTAGCTGACGATCGAGTGGCTGCCGGCGACCATCATGTGAGGTTGGCCATTCAAGTTGCGGATCAGGGGCGTCGAGTAGCTGCGAATCCGATTCTCGCGGGCCACCTTCCAGGCGATCTCGCCCGTCTGGCGGTCGAGCGCCACGATGTACGCGTCTCCATCATGGTCGCCGTTCAGCATGACGTTGTCCTCGTACACCACGGGACAACTGCAGTAGCCCCACACGCTCGCGAACTTCCCTGGCCGGGCCACCCACTTCCGTTTGCCATTCATGTCGTACGCCGCGACGAACATCTGGCCCGGGTTCACGGGGAGCCCCGCATTGTTCGCCCGCAATTCTCCGCTGCGTTTGCGAATCACTTCGGCAGGGACGACCGATCCGTCCGGTTCAAGAAACGAGACGTAGACGTACACGCCATCCGTTGCCGGCGTACTGGAGGCGCAACTGTTCAGGCGGTGCTTGGCCTCCAAGGGCGCGCGAAGCGCGACGGTCTGCCACATCGTCTCACCCGTTTTCCGGTCCAAGCACAGAAGAATGCGTTCCTTGGTCTCTGGGATGCAGGTCACTAAGAACACTCGGTCGCGGCAAACGATCGGAGAAGCATGCCCCCGGCCGGGAGCCTCGACTTTCCAAGCGATGTTGTCCGTCGCGTCCCAATGGATGGGAATGCCCTCCTCGATACTCGTCCCGTCACCACGGGGACCGCGCCACATGGGCCAGTCTTCCGCTGGGGCCGTTCGCACGGTCGCGGCAATTACCAACGCAAGGATGCACTTGACAGCTCTGCCGTTCATGAACCACAGTCATCCTGTTCAAGGACCGTTACGAACACCCCGCGGATCTCGTTGAATTGTCCCGGCATAAGCTTGCTCCATCCCGCCGGTACAACATCGTGGACGTACAAGAGCTGCCCCGGCGCCACTTCGCGGATCGCCGTGTAACTGGTACTGGGGCCTTGGAAAATGGTCGCACGTTCGGTCCAGTGTTTTCCTTTGCCGTCGACGCTGAACATGAGATGGCAACCGGGCCGGCCGAAGCTGCAGGCGAGCACTCCGTTCGACGTGAGTACGAGATCCGGGAAAACGCTTGCCGTGTACGGTGCCAGTTTGACTGGCGCTGACCACGCCTTGCCGCCATCGGAGGAGTGAACTGAGTGCATGGGCTTGCCGGAACTGACGCGCATGATGCAGAACAAGTCGCCGCCGGCCAATTGGACCACGCACGGTTCGCACAGCCCTTCGCCATCGGCGTTCGGGTCGTAGGCCATCGTCGAGAAGTACTCCCAATTGACGCCTCCGTCCGTGCTTCGAACGAGGATCGACCGATAGCGTTTGTCGCCGGCAAAGCGGCCGTACATGCTTGCCAGCAGCGAACCATCGGACGTCTCCAGGATCGAGCGGGCAAAGACCATGTGGGCGTTTCCATCCTTCCATTCGTTGACGGCTTGGGGAAACGTTACTTTGCCCACGGACCACGAGTAGGTTCTGCCGTCCTGCGAGTGGCCGACATTACACGTGGCCGTCGTCTCATCAATGCGGCGGGTGAAATAGGAGAGCCATACACAAGTGTCGTCCTTACGCCGAATCCACGAGTGCCCGCCTGCGTGCTTGCCTCGAAACGAAACCGGCTCGCCCCAAGTGCGACCGCCGTCCTGCGACCAGACACCAACCGAATGGACTCCCTGTTCCGACATCGCCGCATCCGCTGAGGCCCAGATGCCGACAAACAGATGTTGCGGACTGATTTGCTTCAGTGTGGGGAACCAATGATGGCCGGTGGACTTGCTGATGACGAACGGTTCGCCTACTTGGACGCGAATCTTTCCGTCTCCGAGCGTAATCTCCGCGGAGTTTTCGGGCGCGCGTATCTCTCCGGACTTCTCCTCGGCTGCGTTGGCGGTTACCGAGAACACGACCGGGCCGCAACATGCAAGTACAGACAATCCGATCCGCAGGTTATGGAGTTTCTTCATCGCAGGTCCGTTCTGGTTAGAGTAAAGGTGTACCTATAGGCATCGGCTCCCCAGAAATCATTTGGATCGGCACCGATGCGAGTCAGGTAGACCTCTAGTGTGCGGTTTTCCCGATTCTCCAGCAAGGAGAAGTTCGATAGCTGCAAACGTTCCGAATCGCCCGCCTGGCGATCATCGATCGCGGTGACGGTACTCCGCTTCAGGGCCGGGATCGACTCGTCCACCTCGGCGATGACCAGCGGGTAACGGGGCGAGTTGCCGCGTGGCGGCACGGCGGATATGTTCCCGACCCAGTACAGTTTTCCAGTCACGCTGTGGCGGATCATCTGGTGGATCGACGATGGCGAGTAGAACCGCGTGCCGTCGTCGTACTTGAGTTCCTGTACTGCGCCCAGCGTCAGTCCGCCGTCCACAGACACGCTGAACCACTTGCGGCCGGGAGTCTTCGATGTATTGGACCCGCGCCAGATCACGAGCACACGTCCGTCGTCCAACTCGGCCACCGCCGGCTCCATCAAGCCTCGCGAAGATACGTCCGGCGAGATCTCGACGCGTTTGCCGGCGGTCCATTGGTAGTTTCCTGGTTCCGCGTTCCACTTGCCGACGAAACACAACGACCCCATGCGCCACGGACGCTCGTCGTTGTGCGGGTCACCAGTAGCGTTGGCGTGGGCGACACAGTGGATCAACGTGCCGTCGGTATGACGCAGGATGTTGCTGCCTAAGTAGGCTTGATTGTGTTTCAAAAAGCTCTCGCGGAACGGATCGTCGGGGTCGAAAGCGTCTCCTTTTTCGTACCGCAGCAGCGCCGGTTCTCCCCACGTCCGCCCATGGTCGGGCGAGATCCGCACGAAGCAGTGATTGTGATGACGACCGCGAACTAGCGGCTGGCGGAGCCAGATCGAAACCGTCACCTTGCTTGCGGGATCGTACAGTTGAGGCCCTTGCCCCCAGAAGACTCTTACGCCGTCGGGATGTGTGACCACATCCGGCATCGGCTCGAATTCTGACCAAGTCCGGCCGTTGTCGCGCGACCAACGTCGCTTCGGTTTCTCCGGCGTGTCGCTTTTGGCCCAAGTGGTGTGGACTTCCTCTCGTTCAAGCCCCGGTCCCACGTAACGAACTGACACCCACGCACCGACACCCTTACGCGGATGACGAGAGTAGACTTCCTTCCCTACCTCCACGATCGGGCGATTCTCCTCCCAGGGCAACCGGGGCGCCTTGCCAGGAGCCTCGGACGCCGAGGCCGCGGTCAACAGTACGAGAACCAGCTTTGCGAGTGTCATGCGTTTCTTCCTTTCCGATCGAAAAACCAATGCGTTGTTCGATCGATTCTACCCTTTCCAGGGTCGTACCTGTTCATCGGCTGAAGAGTCAAACAGAACTTCTCCCGTTCGATATTCGCGCTGAACCGTTCAGCGCTGGCGGCGTTGCAACGTGTCCTCGCCGTCAGTCAACCATTCGATGTTGAACCGTGCCAACACAATCTTCGAGTAGCTGTCGGCTTCGTAAAGGCATAGAACGTCGTGTTGGTCGGTGACGGCCAGGTCGGAGTAGGCCGCTGAGCCGGAATGCAGAACCTTCGACACGGGCCAGCTTCGGCATTCGTCGTAGCTGACTCGCACGGTCATCCGCGTGCGGGTCTTTGGGTTGGCGGGTGTGGACAACAACACGCGGTTCTTCTCGAACTGACGCGTGTCGGTGAATCGAACGACGCTGCCCTGGCACGACGGCTCAGGAAGTCCTGGATGATACTTGACCGTCGACCATGTCTTTCCGCCGTCCTGGCTGAACGCGTACGCTCGCTGCTTCTTCCCCTGGCGGCTGCGCATGTTCATGTACAACGTGTCATCGGGCAATTCGACGACTTCGCATTCGTCGGACGCGTTGGCGTCGAGGGCCGAACCAAGTCGCCACGCTGCTCCGTGGTCGTCGCTGTAGAAGCAATACGAAAGCTGGATCTCGCCCAGCCGCGGTGTCGCATCGGCCCAACAGGGAATCAGCAGTCTGCCGCTTCGCAGTTGAATACCGTGACCTGGGCCGGTGCCAGCCCAATGCCATGCCGGATTCATGGCGACATCGGTGATGTCCACAGGCTTGGACCACGTTTTTCCGTCGTCGTTGCTCTTCGTGATGAGCACTCGCTTGTTGTCACGGCAGAAGGGCAACCAGATGGTGCCGTTGGTTCGATCGACAACGGGACACGGATTTCCCATCGTGTGGCCCCCGTCGTCGGCGATCATTCTCGGGTCGGTCCAGGTCCTTCCGCCGTCGAAACTTCGACGCAGCGCCAAGTCAATGTCGCCATGGTCGGAACGGCTGCTCTTCCGGGCCTCGGCCATTGCCAAAATCGTTCCGCGATTTGTTACCGCCAGCGACGGGATGCGATAGCAGTGGTAACCAAGGTCGCCGGATTGAAACAGTGGTTGTTGTTCCAGTTTTCCTGACAGCTTGGGACGTGCCGCCTCGAGTTGGTTCGCGAAGGCCACGCACGCGAGTAGCAGGAAACAGGACAACAATAGAACCGTAGCTCCCCGACTCGCCGACTTGTGCATGAGTGTTCTCCTTATGCAATTGGAGATGCTCTGTTGGGGCCGGTAGTGGATCATTTTGGTGTTACATCGCGCACGCGACCGTCCAGCTTGGCTTCGATTTGGCCGCCACACTTGTCGATGTAGCGCCATGCTGCCGAAATATTCGTGATTTCGAGTTCACCGTAGGGGATCTTGCCGTAACGTCCGGCCAAATGCAGCACGTCGCCGCGGCTGAGCAAGCTGCTGTAGCACACAACGCGGTAAGTGCGATCGGGTTTGATGTCTGTCTCGACGATACGTCGTCCGCGCGGCTGTGAACGGTCGAACGCATATCGGCACCCGGAGACTTGTACGAGGAACTGCCCATCGTAGGATTTCTCCTCGCGGATGTTGTCCTCGACGATCTCCAGCAGGGACTTCCCATCGATTTCGAACCGAATCAATGCCCGGTTGAAAGGTCGCAGCCAGTTCAAGAGGTCCATCAGATACAACTGTTGGCCGTCGCGAAGCGGGACACCGCGAAAGTGCCTGCGCGTGGCGATGGCAATGTCGGCGTCGGTGGCGTCTCGCATGGCGTCAGCCATCCAGCTTCCCAGAGTGGTCTCGACTGGGCCGACCGTGGTTGGAGCTTTGATCACCTTGCCTATCTTGTGGGATTGGTAGTCGGTGTAGGGACGCTCCTTTCGCGGATGGGCCGTGCCGCGCCAACCATCGGCCATAAAGTCGAACTGGAGTTGCTCCTCGGCCGAACACCGGCCTTCGAATGCCGGCTGGCCGTGCACCGCGACGCGAATCGGCTGGTCCAAATCGAGCAACTCGGGATCCGGGCGCAAAATGAATTGCCGCGCGTTGCGTATCTTCACGCTGATTCTCTGATCCGATTCGACCGCGGCATCAAATTCGGCGAAGTTGCCGATCTTGTCGATCGCCGACAATTCTGTCCAATATGCACGGCCATGAATTGGCAGGTACGCCCGGAACGTAACTCGCTGCGGATGCTTCACTCGCTGCTGTTTGAGCGCCCAGTCGAGAACCTGGCCAGTGGTTACCGTCATGGTATTGTGCCCGGCGCCGGGGACCATCCACAGCCGACCGTTGTAGCCCAACTTCTTCATGCGGCGAGTTATCGGGATGGGGCCGTCCTGAGCGTACACGGGCCAGTCCTTCTCGCCATGCACGTAGAACATGGGCACGTGTCGCAGGTTTTCGATCAGCGCGAGATGTCCATATGTGGACGCCAAGGGAACGCCGGCCGCGAACAGGTCGGGGTAGCGGCAGCAAAGGTACGTCGTGCCCGTGCCGCCCATCGACTGGCCACTGCAGATGATACGATCGCGATCAACGAGGAATCGTCGGCACACTTCCTCGATCACAGTCAGTACGTCATTCTCGCCGATGCCACGATACTCGGTCGTGCCCCGACCGTGCGGGCATACAACAATGATTCCACGTTTCTCGGCTTCCTTCTTGTAGACACCGTTGTTGTAGGCGGCATGATCGAAGTACTTGTTTTGATCGCCTCCCGTACCGTGCAACGCGATGAACAGCGGCAGTCGCTGTGTGCCATCATAAGCTGACGGTAGGTACAGCCGGTACGGTTGATCCGTATCGTCGATCCGTGATCGGTACGACAACGCCAGATCGCGCGGCCCCCTGATCGTTTCATCGCCGACGACCGAAGGCAGGCCAGCGGTCAAAAAGACTATAGCCACAATCAAGGGCGAGATTCTGTTTTTCATTGTCGATCTCCACGCGTATTCGCGGCTTACTCAGATTGCCTGCCGTTGTTCATCGTTCATGTCATTCCTCTCTCTCTGCCAGTTCCTTCACCCACGAAACCTGGGTCACCAATTGATTGAGCGATGCGAAGGAGATGTGGGCGTTGGTTGCGTATCGCGGCGTTGAATTGGCGGGAAAGGTGGCCAACGTGGCGTCGCCGACCAGGAAGACGTTGAAGTCTTTCGAGAGATTCTGGTAACCCGCCGTTGTGCGGCAGAAGCACATGTCGGTGGCGTAGCCGGTCAACAGAACGTGGCGAATGCCGTTCTGTTCCAGGAACTGCTTCAACGGTTCGTATCCCGGCGAGTCGTAAATCACCACATCATCGGGATGGACCGTGATATCGCTGGTCACCGGAATCGGCAGGCTCCAGAACCCCGCGTTGTTGAACTTGGGCCCGGCATCCAAACCTGGGAATTGCCGGAAGTAGTCGATGACGGGCCGGTCCGACGACAGGGTCCGACGACTGGGAAGGGGCTGGCCTTTGTACGAAAACGAGTTCAGCTTGGCATCCAGCTCCTTCCGTCCTTCGGCACGCTGCTCCGCGGTGGGACGGCTGGTGAAGGACCGGTACAGCTTCTTGCGGATCGGATCCTCGTTTCCCGGCAGACTGTACATCACCAATGCCACGTTGTCGCGCAGACGCTTCAAGAACGGGTCGATCACCTCGCGAGTGTGTCGCCCGGCAAGGTGGTTCTTTTCCAGCGTGCAGAAATCGGCAACTCCGGCCGGTTCCGGGGTTCTCCAACCTTGTCCATCGTCGATGCCCCACGGATGCACCATGATGATTGCCGTCCGGTCGGCGCGCAGCCGGTTGGGCATCTCGATGACGCCACGCGCGTTGTAAGAGAATCGCCAAGCGCGCACGGACAAGTCGGCACCGTCGTCCTGAACCAGCGGCGGCGCCTCGAAGCGTCGTGTCTCTTCGATGGGCTGGACGAACTCGGGGTGATCGGCCAACAACGGTTTCGGCTCCGCCAACAGTGTCAGTTGATTCTCGTAGGCTCGCGACGAAGGTTGTTCGGCAGCGTTAGCGGACTCGACCGCCACGGTGCAGGCAATTAGCAGGATCAGACAGGTGTTGGGAATGAGTCTATTCATTGTTTACGATCCTTGGCAGTGACGTGTCGTGATCCGTTCGCTCCGGTTCGGCAATTCAAGCATCCGCCTTCTTCTTGGCGACCCGTTGGGCGATCGCATCAAGACCGACGATGGCAGCCCGGTCGCTGGCTTGGTTGACCAGGTCGCAAATCAGTTCATAGGTTCGGAACTCGGGGTCCTCGACGTACATGATCGACGGATGGCCCAAGAGGTCGAAAACGCCGCGGTGCTCGATCGCCCACTGGACGTTCTTTTCGATCATCTTTAGGAAGTCGTCGAGTTTCCACTTTTTCTTCTCACGCCGAAACGACGCCACGTCGCCTAGCGGGCTCATGGGAATCTCGATCAAGCCTGATGGGTAGACGAACGGTTGGCTGTCCTTCTGGGCATCGGCCACGCGTTGGAAGTCCTCGTCGGTCGGATTTTCCTGCTTGACCGACACGCCTCTGGCCATGCTGCTGACCCAGGTGAAACCGGATTCGAGCATCATCTCTTGAACGTCCACGCGGCCGATCAGGCCCGAACTCGATCCGCCGGGAGTGCGAAAACCTACCGGCCTGACACCGATACGCGTTTTCATGGCCATGTCGGTCAAACGGATGTTTTCCAAAATCACTTCGCGCGACGTCTTGCCGTGGATCAGCCATGGGGCTCGGCGGAAACGAAACTGCATATTCTCCGTTTTCGTGGACCATACGTTCACATGGTCGTAAGTGTGGTTCGCCACGGGATGCCCCTCCGCGACGATCTCCTTCAGCCAGTCTACGTTCTCCTGCTCGAAGACCTGCCCGACAACGAACGACTGCAGCACGCCACCTTTCGCCTTCACCAGCCGGCAGGCTTTGACCGTGTACTGCTTGGTGGCTTCATTCAGGTTCCCTTTCTCGTAGTCCCAGTGCATGATATCCCACTTGGGATAGTGTCGAGACATTTCCAGGTCCAAAGTAATGGCAATGAGGGCCTTATCGTCAAGCGAATCGTCTCGATGCCGTGCGGCTGCCGTCCCGGCAGCCAAAGCACCCGCAACCGAACCGCATAGAAAATGACGTCGCGACATGGGAACTCGAGTCGTATCCATCATCCATCCTCCAAAAGGTATCTACGTCAATCCGAGAAGCTGACGCGCGTTGTCGCGTGCGCCGTTGTCGGCTAAAGTCCACTCAACCGGCAAGCAACTCGACGAGCCACGCAGCATCGGAATCGTTGAGCGCGGGTGAGAGCGGGATGTCGTAGTTGATCGAGAGTTCGTAGCGGGCGCGATCGTAGACGGTCGAGAAAACGGTTTGCAGGTCGAGCGTTACGTCGGGGTCGCCCTTCTTCAGCGGGATGGGGATGCCCGACAGCCGGTTGCGAATCGTCCAGGCATAGATTCTCCCGCGCGGGCGACGTTCTTGGCGGCTGACGATTGCGTAATAGTCGCCCTGCGGAAGCGGGCTGTTCATCGGCAATCGCTGGCCGCCTCGCAGTAGGTCGATTTCGACCAGGTGAGCTTGGCTCCGCAGGACCTCGTCTCGCTTGGTCAGATATTCACGCCGGCCGTCGCTGGCCGGCCGCTTATTGCCGGGCGACAGCGTTTCTATGACCGTGACAACCTCTCTCGTTTCTCGCTCGCGAATCACCAGATACGTTTCGCGAGTTTCCTCCAGCATCGGCAAAAGACACTCGACCGGCGCAGTAGCCGTGACGACGGAAGCCGTGCTGGCTTCAACCGGAGTGCCGCCTGCGCCGGTTAACAACACGGCTACGTCGGCTCTGCGCGGCTGATCTTGCTCGTCGGTCGGGTGTTCCACGTACACTCGCCGCCCGACGCGGACGATGTAGCGTGGTTCGACTTGCGGCGACAGCGTCTCGCGTATTACCGTGTTGAAGGTGGTGTGAAAATCCTCCCATTCCTCGCCTTCAAGGAACGGGTCCATGCCTGGAAACGGAGACGGCATCGGGGGCGCCCTCGTAATGGATTGGAGAATCGTAGTTCATTGTAACCCGATCGGCCGAGCGGTGGCAAATGGCTGTCAGTGGTCACCTCTCAAGCGGAGCGTCTTGGCGCTGGTCACGATCAATTGAGCGGTCGCACCGTAGCTACGGCGTCCTTTCCCAGTCCGTCCGAATTGATATGATAGCCGGTGCCTATTCTGTCCGCGAGCAGGTTCGACCATGGCCGAATTCGCCGGAATTCGGTGCGGTGCGGAAAGCCCCGAATTCTGGCAGATTCGGCTGCAGGTCGACGGATAATACTGGTGTGAAGGAGCGGAGACGCGATGTCTGACCTAAGAAAACTGACAATTGATTGGCAGAACCTCGAAATGGCGTTCGAGGATCATTCTGGCGAGTACGGAGATTTGTGTGAACATGAAAACTACTTCGACCTGGAAACGGGCCGGGTGGTTTTTGTGAGTGAAGGAATTCGGTCCGCCCTCGACCATATTGAAGAGGAACTCGCGGAAGAACTGCTAGAAGACGCCGAGGTGACGCTGGACGCGATCCGGAGTACCGATGCGTTCGGCTGCCTACCGGACTGGGAAAAGGACATGGTGCTGACCGCGGCGGACGTGCGATTCGGCGATTTCGACCGCTTTGAACGGATCCCGAATTTCGAATCGCACGAGTCGTACGGGTACATGGAAGACTTTATCGAGACCGTGCGCGACCCTGCCACGCGCGATCGATTGAGCCAGGCGATCAGCGAGCGAGGACCGTTTCGGCGATTTCGCCACACGCTGGCCGGCGACCGGCGGCTCCAGCGCGAGTGGCAGGCGTACGAACGCCGTCGCCAGCGTGAAACGATCATCGAGTGGCTTCGTTCTGTGGGCGTCGAGCCGGCCAACCCGGACGACTGCACGTTCGCGCCGCCGCCGCTGCCCGACCTGCGCAAAATCATGTTCGTCGAGGTGCGGCGGTTTGTGCGGTTTGCCCGCGACTTGCCTGGCGTGGCGCGGATTGCCATGATCGGATCACTGACGACGGAGAAGGAGTTTCCCAAGGACATTGACATGCTGGTCACCGTGACCGACGACTGCGAACTGGCACCGTTGGCCAAATTGGGCCGGCAGATCAGCGGGCACATGCAGACGCACCAAGCGGGGGCCGACGTATTCCTGGCCGACGAGAACGGCAACTACCTGGGACGCACCTGTCCGTGGAAAGAATGCGGGCCCGGCATCCGAGTGAGCTGCGATGCTCTGCATTGCGGAGCACGCCATTACCTGCACGACGATTTTGAGGCGATACGTTTGGACCGGCACGTTATCACCAGCCCGCCGCTCGTTCTTTGGCCGGAAGCCGTAGCGGGCGATGACCTTCCTCAAGACGTGCGCAGCGAGTTGATCGAGCAGTTGGCAAAGGATGAACAACGCTCATAACGCGCAGAGGAACATCGTCGAATGAAGAAGATCACCGGATCGAACTACAAGAAGGACAAGCTCTACCCGACGGTCGCACGCGCGGTTGCTGAGATCATGAAGACCGAAGATGCGGTCACGCCGATTGACGTCTTGATGCGTATGAACCGCATCGACAAGAAGGCTTACGAAGACTGGCGTTTCGGCCGCATCCCCTACCTGGAAAAGGTCTTTCTTGGGAGCCTGGGCAAGGCGAATCGAATTCTGCGCATCCTGCGGCTGCACGCCGAGTCGTTACAGCTTGTCCCATCGCAGTCCGTGTATCGGAAATGGGGCAAAGGCAAAAAACGGATCATTCTGCGGTTTTCAAAATCCGGCCATCCAAACCTCGAAAAGGCGTATTCGACGCACTACCTGATCAAGAGTCGCATGAAGAAGCTACCCAACCAATCGTCCACGACTTCAACCCCCAATCCACAGCGCCCTACTTCGGCGCACTCTCCAGGTAGCTGAACAGATCGCGGAGTTGTTGTGGCTTGAGCGGCTTCAGAATATCCTCAGGCATCTGGGATATCTGGGATGGCACCATTTCGTCGATGTCGTCACGGGGAATCGTCGTGTATTCGACCTGAGAGTTGACCAGCGTGATCGCACTGGGTGTTTCCTTGTGGACCAATCCGGTCAGGATCCGCCCGTCGACCGTGATCACTTGAACGGAAAGATACTCCGTGCGAATGAAACTGCTGGGATCCACGGTGCTGGTCAGCATGTACTGCCGGTCTTGGCGGTTGGCAGTGGTCAGTTCCGGGCCGATTTCCTCGCCTTCGCCGAACAGCTTGTGGCATTTTCCGCAGTGTTCCTTGTAGACGGCATTGCCGTCCGACGCGTTGCCCGAAAATGCCCGCAAGTCGTTATTGAAGCGGCGTATGTCCGCCAACTTCTCCTCGGGAGTTCCCCGAGTGATCTTCCCCCAATGCTTGCGTACCTGGTCGTTGATCCCCTGATCGCCAAAGACCTCCAGGCCGCGGAGTTCCTCGATCTCTACGATTTTGGGGTCGAATTGGCCTTCGTCGACCCGGCCCAGAAAAGCCAGCGCCCAGTCTTTTCGCGTGAACAAGGTCTGTCGGCAGAGCGTCTTGAGTTTGTTGCTGAACCGGGGATATTCCTTCAAGATTCTGGCCGGGACTCGCTCGTCGTCGAATCGAGCAACCGCCTTGACGGCCGCCACCTCGACATCATGCTGTTCGTCCCACTCCAGCAGCGAGAGCAGGGCCGGCACACAGTCGAGCCCGCCCAACTGACTCAGCACCTCGACCATGGACACGCGAGTGGTCGTGGGCATCTTCCGGTCGGTTGCGATCCGGACGACCCGCTCGTATGCGCCGGCAATGCCAACACGAACGGCCAAGCGAAGTCGGTGCACATCGGTGGTGGAGTTGGTATCGACAAGCTTAGCTACCATCGCGCGGAAGGTTGCCGGTATCGCCTCCATCTGTCTGCCGCCGAGCCCCTCGTCCAACGAGGCGATCATCCGGTCGCGGTCCGCATTGCTCGGCGCGGACGCGATGAGTCGTGCGCAGGCGTCGAGCGAGTCGGTGTCCGCCTCGGCGGCATAGCGGAACATCAGTCGGTTCAGGACCGCCTCACGAACCAGGGGCGCCTTCCACGCCTCTGGCGAGGTGGACATCTCCACGACGCGGTTCCGATCCGACGCGGCCTTCGATTCGACCGCCCACCAAAGTAGCAGAGGAATGTGCGGGTCTTCCTGGTCCTCCTCGCGAAGCAAGAGCTGCCAGACAATGGGCAGTGCCTTGTCAGCAGGTAGCCGCTTACACATGGATGCCATTTGGCTGCGCACGACCGAGCTGGGTTCCGTCTTGGCGAGTTCCGTCAGTTCGACTTGGATCTCCGGCGATACGTCCCGCGCGTCGCTCAGCAGGCGGACCGTCCAGTACCGCACCGGTACACTGCGGTGTTGAAGCGTTTGCCGAGCTAATTCGTTGTCGAACCCCCCGCTCGCATTGAGTGCCCACATGGCTTCCAGAGCGAGCTGGTCTTCGTCGTTCCCAGGAACCTTCCCGCCGTGGGGCACGTTTCCAACGTGCCGAGAACTGCTTTCCCGGATCCCTGGCACGTTGGAAACGTGCCCCACGGAATTCTCCAGCACGATCTGTTGCAGCTTTGGGATGACGGACTGGTCGCGACGCTCTGCCAAGATACGCCGCGCGCGGCGGACGAACCAATCGTTTGAATGTCCCAGCCAATCGACCAATTCGTCGCTCGGCAGATCGTTCAGATCCACGTGAGGCGGCGATTCGGCTCCCTCGGCCTGGATCCGATAAACGCGGCCGTTGGTGAGATCCCAGACGGCGTCCGGATCGGGATGCGCCGTGCGTTTGTCGTGGAAATCGCACACGTAGACCGCTCCGTCTGGACCGAGCGTCAAGTCGGTCGGCGCGAACCACCCATCGTTGGCCAGCAGAAGTTCGCCGCCGTGGGAGGTTCGATACGTCGACGCGAAAGGCTCGATGTGATGCCAGTGGACTTCGTGCGACAGCAAGTTGTTACCGATCAGCTTGCCACGGAAACTCGCGGGGAAGGTTTTACCGTAATAGAAAGTGCCGCCCGTGGTGACGTGGCCCCCGCGATAGTCGCCGTCCCGTTTCACGCTGCCGAAGTACCCGAATGCATAGGGGTTGTGCAACTCGCCGTGTTTGCCGAAGGACTTCCAGTAGTAGGCGCCCTGCACGCCGTGCCAGACTTTGTGAGAGCCATTGGAGCTATAGAACAGATGCCCGTGGCGATCGAAGTCGAGGCCGTAGCAATTTCCGCCTCCTTCGCAGAACAACTCGAACTCGTCGGCGATCGGATGGTATCGCCAGACTCCCTGCTGAAACTCGATACCGCGGATGTTGCACGTCGTAGTGCTTCCGTTCAGACCGTACAACCAGCCGTCCGGCCCCCAGGTCAAATGGTTCGCAAAAGCCTGAGCGTCCTCCATGCCGAATCCCTTCAGCACAACCTGCGGATCGCCGTCCGGCACGTCGTCCCGATTTCGGTCGGGATAGAACAGCAGATACGGCACCTGGATCACAAACACCCCGCCGTGGCCGAAGGCGAGTCCGGTCGCGAGATTCAGGCCGGTTACGAAATCCTTGAACCGATCGGCCCGTCCGTCGCCGTCCGTATCTTCCAGGATGGTGATGCGGTCGGCCCCGCGCGGCCCTTTCGGCGGTGGTTCGGGGATTCGGTCGTAGATCGTCCGGGAATAACGGTCGACCTTCACCCGCGTCAGACCTTCTGGATTCGGATACTGCAGGTATTGGATGACCCACAGCCGACCACGGTCATCGAACTTGACAAGAATGGGTTGCCGTACTTCCGGTTCCGAGGCGACAAGCTGGACGGAGAACCCCGCCGGCAACGTCATTTTGCCGGCGGCTTCTTCCGGCGGATGCGCTCGAGCCACATGCATCGTGGCCAGCAGACAGAATGCCAGAGCAAACATCCCGATCAGCAGTCGCGTGCCAATCGTTTTGTCGTTGCTCCCGCACGGGCTGTTGATGCGTTTAGAACTACAGTTCACCATCGACCCTCCATACCGGTGCGATGGTTGGAAATTGTAGTCCCCTTCAACGCGAATTTCCATCGTGCGAGGACAGTGCCTTTTTCAACAGAACGTCGACTCGCTCCCTTCTTTGGGACCAACCGTCCGAGATCTTTTCGGTCTTTTGGATAAGCTGCTTGTCACCGAGCAAGGAGACGATGGCCCTGCGACTGGATTCGCCTTCTATCCCGCCAAGCGCAAATGCGGCACTTACGGCGAACGCAGGTTTCTGCTTGACCAGGGCCGCAACGTCAGGAACGACATTCTCCGTCCCATACGTAGCGACAAGATCAAACACGACAGACTCAGCGATACGCCCGGTACCAAGGAACTGAGGAATGTTATCCAGTAGCGCCCGCAAACCCTTGTCGCCTTGCTTCGCGGCCAACGCCTCGGCTGCAACACAGTACAAATGAAGATCAAAGCGTTTGCGGTCTTTCACCGATACCATTTCGATCAACACGTCCTTGCCGATCTCCGGAGTCGCTGCCGCCGCCATTACAACCGCAGAGTACACCTTGCCCCACGAGTCACTGCGATACTCGGCGATCAGCTTCGAGGCCAACGCTGGATTGTGTTTGCCAGACACAAGATGCTGCAGCATCTCCATCCCGACATCCTTCGAGCAATTGTAGGCCCCAACGACTCTCATTACATTGTAGCTCTCACGATACACATACCACGCTTCTATGACCGTCGGCCCTTTTCCTTTCAGCGTCTCCAAAAGGAAAACATGCTCGGCACCATCCTCGATGCTTGTTGCAGACGGCGTGAACTTGAGGTGGAGTTGGCGTCCATTCAATTCGCCCTTCACTACGCGCAACGCGGTTACATCGGCCTCGTAAGACTGGATTCGCTCAACGGGAACCGATACCTTGATCTCCCTGAGATTGTGCGCCGCACCAACAATAATCACATCGGCCTTCTTCACCTTCCCCGCCAAGCCTTGTTCAGCTTGCAAGCGGAGGTGCTCGGCCGAGAATCGCCGATAGCTCTCGGGCCACACGCCGAGATAGGGCTGATCGTAATTGGACTCGGCCAAAGCCTGGCTTTGCTGGGCCAAGAGAAGAACGAGAGTCGTGTGTTTAATCGCTTTCAGCATCCACATGGTACTCCCGAGCAGATCAGACATTGAAAGCCGTCCAAAGATCAAGAAACGGGCGGCGCATCCATTACGGCGTACAAACATGATACCACGCTCCCATCCGCATCGCAGCCTGATGAATCACGGTAATGGCTGGTCGGCTGTCTGGGGCGAGACAATGGATTTTCAACCTAACAGCTCTCAGGCTCGCTTCAACGCAAGCCGCCGCGACAACGAAGGACAATGTGCTTGACGGTATGTCACATGTGACATATAATTGATCGAATGAACGGCGAGGACAAACCGCTCGTGTGGCTTGAAGGCGAGGTCAAATCGCCGCCATTCACCACGGAGGCTCGAATCGAGGCGGGGATCTTGCTGCGGAGGTTGCAGCAAGGCGAGAACATCGGAATGCCGCATTCAAGGCCCATGCCCTCGATTGGCCGACGGTGTCACGAGCTGCGCATCCGCGATGAAGACCAGAATTGGCGGATAATCTACCGAATTGACCCTGATGCAATTGTCATCGTCGAAGTCTTCGCAAAGAAAACCGGGGGCACGCCGAAAAAATTGATTGATACGTGCAAAGCACGGTTGAAGGCGTACGATAAACTCGACAGGCCATAAATGATGAAGAAAACGAAGATTGAACGCCTGAAAAACGCCGGCTGGAAGGTGGGATCGGCCAAGGAATTCCTTGCGTTGAGCGACGAAGAGACGGCGTTGATTGAGATGAGATTGGCGCTTGCCCGACACTTGAAAGAGCGACGCATCGCTCACGAATTAACTCAGGACGAGCTTGCGAAACAGCTTGGGTCCAGTCAATCGCGCGTGGCCAAGATGGAAGCGGCAGACGCAACCGTATCGTTGGACCTGTTGGTTCGGTCGCTACTGGTACTGGGGGCGACGCGGCAAGACGTGGGGCGAATCATCGGACGGAAAACTGCAGCTCCCGCCGCCTAACCAGTCCATCCAGCGTATTCCCGCGAGAGTATGGTCTGGCGCTGCGCGCCGAACCGCGCCCCCTCTTTCTTTGGCTCCGCGCGGAATTCCCGGAGACCCGCATACCATCGGCCTGAAAGGCCGGGACTTTCGGGTTTGTGCCCTTCGGGCTTCCCGGAATTCCGTGAAGAACCCTTTCTCTCCCGTCCTGCTGAAGCTACAGACGCCACGGTTCGCGGTAGGGGGCATCGAGCAGGCGGTTTGCCTCTTCGTCGCCGACAAAGCGCTCCTTGGCCGGGTCCCATTGGACTTTGCGTCCGAGTGCGTAGGCGATGTTGCCCAGGTGGCTCCAGCTTGTTACGCGATGGCCGATTTCGACGTCCATTACAGGGCGTCGGCGCGCGGCGATGCATTCGAGCCAGTTGCCGGAGTGGTTGTCGCTGACGCGAAGCTGGCGTTCGTCGGGACGCGTGGGCGACAGGTCGGCTTCGCCCTTGGTGACCTCCCAGTTCCAAAAACCGCTCAACGTGGCCTCGCTGCCGACGAAATCTATGCCCAGCTCGCCATCACTGGGCTGTTCCCAGATCATCTCGAACGCCGGATCGGCGAATTTGTATCGCACGGACATCTCGACGGGCGCGTCGAACAGATTGTTGGGCTCCTGACGGCCGGTGGCTTCAATCGTTACCGGACCTGTGTGATCGGCGCCCATGGCATACGAGACGACGCCGAACATGTGCACGCCATTGTCGGCCAGCGATCCGCCGCCATAGTCCATAAACCAACGGAAGCTGAAATGACACCGCGCCGGATGATAGTCGGCCCACGGCGTCGGTCCCAGCCACAGGTCCCAGTCCAGGTGCGGCGGCACGGGCTGGGCGGGTTCCATCGGGTGGGTGCGATTCGGACGATGAGTGAGCCGGACGGTGTGTACCTTGCCAAGCCGGCCGTTTCGCACCCATTCGCACGTCTGAAGGCTGCGCGCGATCGAGCGGTACTGGGTACCCATCTGGACGACCCGATCGTAGCGTCGGGCCACGTCGACCATCTTTCTGCCTTCGCGGATCGTCCGGCACAACGGCTTCTCGCAGTAAACGTCCATTCCCGCCTGGCAAGCCATAATCGTAATGGGAGCGTGCCAATGGTCCGGCGTTCCGATCAGCACGGCGTCGATGTCCTTGCGGTCCAAGATGCGGCGAAAGTCTTGGTACCCGTCACAACCGCCGATCCGTTTCTGCGCGGCGGCCGTGCGTTGCTGGTCCACGTCGCACACAGCGGCAATCGTGCAGCGCGGGTCGTTGTGGATGCCCAAGAGGCCCGTACCGCGCCCGCCCACGCCAATCAGCCCCGCCACCACGCGTTCGCTGGCAGGACTATCCGCGGCCAAACCAAGCACGCTGCTCGGGACGATTATCGGTGCGGCGAGGCCGAGTCCTGTGTTTCGTAGAAAGCGGCGGCGGTTCAGTTGTGGCATCTTGGCAGGCATGGCATTCTCCTCCGGCGTGTTTGTGACCTCGGCGTGACTTGTGCGCAAGCTACTCCAGGCACGCTGCCGAGTCAATCACTGCGGCGCGAACTCGACCGTTAGCGTTCGGTCGATCTCCGTTTCTACCTGCTGTTTCGTTCCATTCGGCCAGCGGATTTCCGCCGATACTGGCTCGGCGTGCGAACCAAGTCCGAAATGCAGCGTCAAGTCGTTCTGGTTGCCTTGGCCCGTCGCGCCTTCCACTTGCCGCGTCAGCATCTTGTCGCCCAGTTTGATTCGCACTTGGGCGCCAATTGCGGCGGCGTTCACCTTGCCACCGCCGACCAGTCGCACTTTCAGCCAGTGGTTCTTGCCTCCTGGATTGCGGAACAGCCGGCCACCGGTGACCAGGTCCAAATAGCCGTCGCCATCGAAGTCGGCCCAGGCTGCTTGATAGGTTGTGGGCATGTCTACTTTCGCAGAGGTCGATACTTCCTCGAATCTCCAACCGCCCAGATTGCGATACAGGACACTGCGGTCGCCGGAATAGACAGTGGTAAAGAACAAATCGAGATGGCCGTCGTTGTCGAAATCGGCCAAGGCGGGCGAGGCGTAGGATTCCTGCCAGCGCAGTCCGGCGGTCTCACTTTGGTCGGCAAAGTGGAACTTGCCCTCCGGGCCGAGGTTTCTCAGGAACTTTGGCCGGTCTTGATATTGGGGCGGGTGGCTGAAGTTGCCGACGAACAAGTCGAAACGGCCATCGTTATCAAAATCGCCCCACGCCGATCCGATCGTGTGGCCCCACGCGCCCAGCCCACCGTCGCCCGCCGTGCCAAACTCCGCTGCAACGTCCGTTACATCGCCCTTGCCATCGTTTTGCAGCAACCGATTCGGCTGGAGCCGATAGTTCGATACATATACGTCCAGGTCCCCGTCTTCGTCGAAGTCGGCGGCCGTGATCCCGCGGGCGCGCAGTATCCGATCCTGTCGCCAATGCTCGACGAATCGCTCGCCTTTTTCATTCAGCAGCATCACGTCCGGATACTCCTTCGACGGCCAGACTTCGTAGCCGCCGACGTACAAGTCGATGAAGCCGTCGCCGTTAAGATCGCCCCATGTCGCGCCCAGACTGACTGTCGTCGGCAGTTTCGGAAACCCTTCGCCAACGTCCTCAAAGCCCTTTCCATGTTGGCTCCGAAACAGTCTGCCTTCGCCCGCCCAACTGAACAGATCCAGAAAACCATCGTTGTCGAAATCGCCCCAGATGCCGGGTCCGGCGAGCGGCGCGTTCTCCACGCGCACGAACCGTTTGCCGCCGTCGTTTCGCCAGAGTTTGCCGCCCGAGTACAGATCGGTCCAGCCGTCGTTGTCGAAATCACCCCAGGCCGCCACGCCACCGGAATACTCCTTCAATCCGACGGCCTCGGTGACGTCCTGAAAAGGCTCCGCGGCCGTCAGGCGGATTGTCGCGGCGCACAAAAGAACGAGCGGGATCAGGTTTCGCATTTTCTGGTCTCCTGTGTCTCGTAAGCACCCGTGCATGAATCTCCCGGTGAAATAGAAACCCGGTTTTTCCGAAAAAACCGGGTTTCTGCCATCCGTTCTGCCCAAAGATCTGTGACTGGGTGCTTCTTCAGCATCCGAAGTGATATTGTAATGGTTTCCGGCGCAAGAAACCTGATTGGAGTAGCAGGAGGGGGAAACTCATGACCATCGACAAACGAACTACTCTGACGCTCGCGTCGCTCTGCGTTGTCGCACTCGTCGGTTCTGCGTTACGAGCCGGCGAACCGGAGTGCGACTACAAGTGGGTCAACGTTACCATGAATGCGGCCTTTGCACCACGCGATGGAGCCGGCGCCCTGGTACTCAAAGATCAGATGTGGCTGCTGGGCGGATGGAACCCAGGTGATAAGGTCCACTTTCCCAGGATCTGCAACAACGAGGTGTGGAGTTCAGCGGACGGCGCAACTTGGACGCTGGTCAAGCCGAACACGTTCGTTGATGACAGTTTCGACCCGGCACAGGACTGGGAAGGCCGGCACACGGCCGGATACGTCGTCTACAAGGACCGGATGTGGATCGTCGGTGGCGACGTGAACCAGGGCCATTACCACTTCGACGTGTGGAACTCGGACGATGGAGAGACATGGACGTACGTTAACAAAGGACACGACGTGCCGTGGGGACCGCGTGCGTTGCACTACACACTGGTGTTCCAGGACAGAATCTGGGTCATGGGCGGGCAGACAATGCCCAGGTTCGCGCCGGCAGAAGAGGTCTTCTACCGCGACGCCTGGACCACGACGGACGGCATCCACTGGGAACGAATCGAGCCCAAAGAACCCTACTGGGCAACTCGCGGAATGATCGGAGGCAATGTCGTTTTTAAGGGCCAGATGTGGATTCTGGGCGGCGGCACTTACGACACTCCAACGACTCCCAGACGAACATTCTACAACGACGTCTGGAGTTCACCGGACGGTGTCAACTGGAAGTTCCACCTCGATTCTGCGCCGTGGGATCCACGGCAGTATCACGAAGTGGCCGTGTTCGACGATCGGATGTGGGTCTTGGAGGGCTGGAACAAACAGAACCGGAACGATGTCTGGTATTCCGCGGATGGAGTGAACTGGCACGAAGTGCCCGACACACCGTGGAGACCGCGCCACGCCGCCAGCGTATTCGTCTTTGACAACGCCCTGTGGATGGTCGCCGGCAACAACATGCAAAGCGACGTGTGGAAACTGACCCGTACGGCCACGATTCAGCCGTAAGGCGGTTCTGGTCATCATGCCCTATCGACGGGCCTTGCGTGCTGCTTTCTTGCGGGCCTTGCGCGGGCGTTTCTTCGGAGGCTGGGAATCGTCGGGCTCTTCGAAACGGCTCGCTTGTTGGCTTTGGAAGGTCTGTTTGACTGGTTTGGTCACGAAGCGGGTCAGTTCGCGGCGCTCGTACACGTCGCCGAGCCATTTGTTTCCGTAGGACGACGACTCGCGCTGCGCGTGGCAGACGTAGAGGCAGTCGGCGGCGCGCGTCAAAGCAACGTAGAACAGACGGCGTTCCTCTTCGAGTTGCTCCGGATCGATCAGACTGCGCTCCCAGGGGATTTTGCCGTCGGTGGCGTGAAGCACGTAGACCACGGACCATTCCAGTCCTTTGGCCGAATGCATGGTGCTGAGAACAAGCGGATCGCTGTGGGCCGCACCGCGCGGCAACTCGGCCGTGCTGGTCGGTGGGTCTACCGTCAAGTCGGCCAGCAGCGTGGTACGATCCGCAAAACGCGTAGCCAGCCCCTCCAGTTGCTCCAGGTCGGCAAGTCGCTGGTCCGCGTTTTCGTAGTTGTCTTGAAGGAACGGTTCGTAGAACTTGAGGACGCGGTGAACCTGGCCAGACAAATCTTTGGCGGCCGCCTCGCCGGCCAGCCAGCGCATCAAGGTCACGAAATCGGGCCAGCATTCCTTGCTCTTGGCCGGGACCTTGACATCGCTCCAGGCGTCGAACTGCCAGTCGGCGGCTGTCAAGTCGCGCAACAGGCCGCTTGCCTTCTTCGGCCCCACGCCCGGCAGCAGGCAAAGGACGCGCTGGCCCGACACGACGTCCCGCGGATTCTCCGCCAGCCGTAGAATCGACATCAGGTCTTTGACATGCGCCGATTCGACAAACTTCAACCCGCCGTACTTCACGAATTCCAGATTGTGCCGAGCCAGTTCGGCCTCCAGGGCAATGCTGTGATGCGACGCTCGAAACAAGACGGCTTGCTGCGACAGGCAGACGCCCATCTTCTGGTGCTGCAGGATGCGTCCCACCACAAACTCGACCTGTTCATGTTCGTCGTAGCAGGTGATCAATTGCGGCTGTGGCCCGCCGGAACGCTCGGACCAGAGGTCTTTCGCATACCGCTCGCGCGCCTCGGCAATCACGCCGTTTGTCGCCGCCAGAATCGGCTGCGTGCTGCGGTAGTTCTGTTCCAAGCTGACGACGCGCGTGCCGGGAAACTGATCGGGAAAGTCCAGAATGTTGCGGACCGTCGCGGCGCGGAACGAGTAGATGGACTGAGCATCGTCGCCGACCACCGTCAGGCCGCGGCCGTCGGGGCACAGGCTCTTCAGCAGCCTGGCCTGCAAGCGGTTCGTATCTTGGTACTCGTCCACTAACACGCAATCGAATCGGTCGCGGATCGCTTTGCCGACTTGCTCGTGCTCCAACAGCTCGCACCATCTCAACAGCAGATCATCGTAGTCGAACACGTTCAGGTCCGCTTTGCGTTCCGAGTACGCTTGGAACAGCTCGCGCAACGGTTTGGCGTATTTCTCGTGTTGCGAGAACTGCGACCGGAGCACTTCCTCCAGCGGCAATTCCGCGCCTGCGCCGTAGCTGTGGATAGCCAGACACGCGCGTTTCTTGGGGAACTTCTTGTCGTCCGCACCCAATTCAAACTCGCGGCACAACAGGCCCATCAAGTCTTCGGCATCGCCCTGGTCGTGGATGGTGAATCTGGTGTTCACGTCGATCGCTTTGCCGTACTGGCGTAACAGCCGCAGTCCGGTTCCGTGGAACGTGCCTCCCCAAACGCGGCGACTCACTTCGGCTTCGTCAAGCACGTCGGCCACGCGTCGAACCATCTCGCCGGCGGCACGGCGAGTGAACGTCAATAGCAAGATGCGCTCGGCCGGTGTCCCCTGCGCGATAAGCCATGCCACGCGATGGACCAGCGTTGTGGTCTTACCCGTGCCGGCCCCGGCCACGATCAACAACGGATCGTGACCATGGCAGGCGGCTTCGCGTTGTTGGTCGTTCAGCCGTGCGAGCAGGGCGTCGAGTTTTGGTGGTGGCGTAGTCGGAGCGCGATCGGGAGCAGGAACTTCACGTTTCAGTTCTTCGTCGGCTATTTGCACTACCTTGTTGCGAGCAGGTTCGTCTGGTTGGAGTCCAGGCTTCAGCCTGTCTTCGCAGCCTGAAGGCTGTACTCCAACAAAGCAGTCCCGCGCGCGGTACACAGTGGCCCGAGCGCCATTGTCCAAGTCGAACGTAACTTCGTCGCCGCAGCCTGCCACGGCTTCGATCAACGCACGCATGTAGGCCAGTCCGCGTGTGGCTTCCGGCACGTCCAGCACTTGCGGCGGGGCGTCCAGTAACGGTCGCGGCAGGCACACGATGCACTTCGATCGGGCTCGCGTGATCGCTACGTTCAGCCGGTTCAGCCCGTAGATGAATTCGGCCTCGGCCATGGCAAACTCGGGATCGGACACGCCGTAGCTGACAATCACCGCATCGGCTTCCTGGCCTTGCATCTTGTCGACTGTGTCGACCAGCGGCGGCGACTGCCACATCCGTCCTCGGCGCAGCTCGCGGCGGATCGTACGGATCTGGGCGCGGTGGGGGCTGACGACGAACACGCCCTCGCGGAAGAAGGTGGCGTCATCGTCGTACAGCTTGTGGTCGGGCCGCCTTAAAGTGCCGCGCAAGCCGGTGACGAGCCTGGCAACCAGTTCTGCTTCGAGCGGATTCTCGCGAGCTGCCCAGACGCCGTCCAAAACGACGAACACCAGCGGGAATTGCGGGTCGAGGCACGCTTCGACGAATGGATCGAGCGACCGTTCGGCGGGCAGGTTCAACCGCCGCTGGGCGACGGTGCCATCGAAACTGCGGTATGCCGTGCCGTAGAGCAGCTCGGCGGCGAAGCTGGTCAGCACATCGTTCATGCGGAAGTTTTCGGTGAGTTGGTGGACGATGCTGTTGGGTGGGGCAGAATCAGCCGGGACGATGCTCTGCGTGGATGAGGTCCCGCTCGGCAAGTAGGTCCCTTCTGCCGGAAGGGACCTGGAAGCGCGACACGACTGTCCACGCGCAAGAGAGGTCCCGCTCGGCAAGCGGGACCTACTGGCGATTGTTTCAAAGATCGAACGGTGCAGGATGGGTTCTTCGGGTGGAGTTTCCGGATAGGCGCCGACTACGATCGGGGGAAGCTGGAGATGATCGCCGGCTAGGACCAATCGCCCTTTGGGCCCGACCAACCCGATCGGCACGGCGGCCTCGGGGACGCGTACCTGTGACGCCTCGTCGATGACCACCAGATCAAACGGCGGCAACTCGTCGAACTTTTTCAGGCTCGAATAGACGGTTGCCCCAACGACCGCCTGCGGGTGCTCGTCGAGCCATTCGCACAAGCAGCTTTCGTCGACGATCTCGACTTCGCCGTTGTCTTCGCCCTGCCAGTATTTGACCTTGCCGATGCTGATGGCAGCTTCGCCAAGTGCTTGACGAAGCGAGGCTATCTTGCGGAGCAAGTTCTCGATAGCCGCGTGAGTAAAGGCGGTTGCCAGCACGCTGAACGGTTTTCCGGTCCGGGCATGGGCGGATGCCAGCGCTAGAACCGCAGCGGCCAGGAAGTGCGTCTTACCCGTTCCCGGCGGTCCCCACACGGGCACGACGCGTTGCCGGCAGATCGCGCGGAACGCTCCTTGCTGGCTTTCCGTCAAGTGGAAGATGGTCGTTTCGTCGTTGGCCAATCGTTGCACACGCTTTGGTAGCGCGCGCGATTCACTGGCTTCCGCCGGGTCGCGGAGACAACGGAGGAACAGTTCGTGTACCTTGGCACCGGCCGTGCGCAGAAATTTGACAACGCGGTCCGTCGTGAAATCGGTGAATCGGGAATGCAGAAGGAATCGCTGTCCGGGCTCCGGGCCGTCGCCGTCGAAAGCCTGATGGATCTTGACCGTCAGGCCGGTTGGCGTGCCAAGCTCGTCGCGCTCTACGTCCGTGATGCCGACCAGAGCCAGATCCTTCTGCTTACGGCCTTGCCACATCTTAGCGCGAGAGGCATAGTCGCGGAATTCGAGCTGGGTTCGGCGACCTGCTTCGCCGTCGGTCACCAGCAGCCATTCGGGAAAGCCACCTGGCTCGATCTCCATGGTGCCGCCGGTAATCGCAAAGCGGTCGCCGTCCAATGCCTCCAGTTCCAGCGTCTTGCCCAGCAGGAATTGCACCGGCCGCGGCTCGCAGCGCTGGTTGCGTGTTTCGAGGCATCGCAACAGGCTTTCGTATCGCGCGAAGAACGCCAGCCGCGAAAGGAGCGGATCGGCGTACGGTTCGCGCGTGGGCAGCGTGAACTTGGCCGACCACGTGAAGATCGCGTCCTTGGCGTGATGCCGCACGCCTTGCAACAGTGCCCACATAGCCTGCAGCCGCGTTCTGCCTTGGTCGGCGATCTCGGCCACCGTGTCTGTCTTGCCGCGGTACCACGCCGCATGAATGGGCTCGGCCCTCATGCCGGGGCCCAACGGGAAATGATGATAGTCGTTCCGCCGCAGCTTGAAACGGCTGCCGAGTGAATCCAGGGCCTCGGGCAGGGTGTAGCTGACTTCCACCGGCAGGGCCAGCACGTGGCCGAGTGCGTCCAGCAGTACGACCAATGGAAACGGCACTTCGCGATCCGGGTGCTCGTTGGCCACCAGCAACTCGGGCGCCTGGAAATGGAACAACAGCGTCATGGCCTCTTCGGCCAACTCGGGATCCCGCAGCGAATCCAGCAACCAGGAAACCAGCAGCGCCCGCTCCTGTTCGGCCGGCACGTACGCTTGCAGGCTGAGTTGGTCTTTCCAGTCACGCCCGTCGTTGTAGTTGTGCACTTGGACGACGATCTCGTGCAGCAGATGCACCCATTGGCGACGCATGTCCTCGACCGCCGCGGGACGCTCGGCCACGAGAACGAACGGCTGGGACTTTCGCCCCTCGAACAACCGGGCACGGACCTCGTCGGAGAAAACCGCGCGGCGCAGGTCGTTTCGTATGGTGACGTAAATGCCGGCCAGATACACGGAGTCGCCCAGCGGCTCCTGCTGAAGCGTGAGAAAGAGCCCGATATTCTCGCCGCGCGACAGCGACGGAGACGCGGCACCGTGCGAATGCGGTTTGCCTTCGTCCAGCGCCGCGACCTGTTCGGCAAGCCGGGGGCCGCGTCCGGCCAGCGATGCGCAGCGGCCCAGCACATCATTCGCTTCTGGTTCTTGGAGGAATTGACCAAGCTCATTGGTCGTCCGCACACCGACTCGATCCCACAAAAAGCGTTTGCCCCACGGTGTAAGCTGGCTCAAGCGCGAGAGATCGTCGTTGCGTTGCATTTCGCTCCAACAGTAGCGAAAGAACTCGCACCATTCGCAACGGGAATGCACGTGCCAGTGCGCGTCCGCGACGCTGCCGCGCAGAATCCGAATCAGGTCGTAACGGAGAAAGTTCTCCAAATGAGGCCGCAGTTCGCCGAGTGAACACGCGGTCGGCTCCGGCTGCGAGCCCAGCCAGACCGAACCGATCTGGAGGTCCACCTGCGCGTCGTCGATCCGCTGGTCGCGGACAATCGTATCCAGCTCCATTGCGTACAGCAGCACCTGCACGCGGTGAGTCAACTGAAGCGACTCACCGCGTTTCAGGTCGATTAGGTGGAACCTGCGGTGGCCGTCCTCGTCGCCTACGATCGCGATCAGATCGGGGTGATTGTCACTGATCGTCACCAGCGTCGGGTCGATGCCGTAACGTTCATAGAACGCGGCGGGCAGATGCAACGTGGGCTGATAGACGTACGAACCGGGCTTGGCGGTCCGCAGCAACTCCTGTGTTTCTTGCCAATCAAAGCGGCGCGTATGACACGGCCCATCGCCCGTCGCGATGAAGACTGGCCCGTCCATGTGTTGCTCCAGGACGGTCTGCTCCCACGCGTATCCGCTTTCGAGCAACGCTTTGACCAGCGGACTGTGATCGAACTCGCGTTTTGGAATGCCTTCTTTGCGTTGCAGTTCGGCGCCCGCGGCATGAAACCTAAGAAACCGTTCGCAATCGTGAAAGAAGTAACGAGCGATAGCGGAAGGGCTGGTGCGAAAAGGAGTGTCGGCCATGACGCGTACCATGTATCCGTACAAAGGCGGGAAACGATTACAGACTGCCGTACAATGTAACCCTTGCGGCGGAGAACAATCCAGTAGGAAATCGGCTGAACGCCAGCGGAATTACGCGCGGCGGATGGTGAATGCTAGCATCGGACGGTCAGGGCCCATCCGAATTTGAGGGGAGAATGCTCGCCACGGATGGCATCCAAGACCACGGATAGGAACACATCGGAGCAGACAAATTTCGTTCGCTCCTGTTCGTTTCTGCAGTCATCCAGTGGCTATCGCCGTTTCTTGCCACCCGTGTTGCCGCTCGCGTTCCACGGCTACCGGAGGGATTCAAGTAGGCGGACCATCAGAGTCAGTTCTGTTGTAGCGCCTTGATATTGGTCTCTTCGACGGCTTCCCACCGTTGTCGCTTCGCGACTGCGCGGGCGTAGAACTCCAGATCTTCCTTTGACCATGCGTTGGATTCCAGGTAATCGCCGCAGTAAGGAACCAACAGGTCGATCCAGCATGCGATCTTGTCCATTTCTTCGCCGGAAAGCCTAACGTCTTCGTGGCCTTTTTCGAGAATCGTTATCAGTTCGCTGGTCGCTGCGCCGCGGTGGTACGGGGCCAGCAATGACGGCTCGGACATGCAGTCGATCCAGTTCACCATCGCGTGGTTCCAGTTGCCGCAGCTCTCTTTCGTGTTGGTCAAGGCCAAGTACGACTGGCTGAACTTGCGTTTCGTCTTGCCAAGTGCGACGAGTTCGCCCGTCAAGCTGAACGTTTCGTCCGACTTGTCGTGGTGGCAGCCGATGCAATGTTTGTCCAAGATTGGCTGGACCTCGTTGGGAAAACTGAATCCGCGAGATGGTCCGTGGAACGGCACAAGCGTTTGAGGGCCTGCTTCGATTGCGAGCGAAGCACCCAGCCCTGCTCGCGGTGCACTGTTCTTGTGCTCGTGACAGCCAACGCACGATTGGGCCTCGCCGGGCATGAGCGTGGTCCAGCTTCGCATCGTTTGTACCACTCGATTCTTTTCGTCCAGTGCCTGGAAGTAAACTGGCGTTCGCGCGGGCACTTCGAAGAACGCCGAACCGTCGTCATGGACTTTCGCACTGCCCAGTACGACTTTCACGTCCCAAGATCCGTTGCCCACGGCAATCGGTGTGGTGACCTCGGAGTGACCGCCTCGTCCGTCTTGGTGCAAACTGCCGATCGCTGCGGCCCTGTACTGGAGAGCGACCACGCGTAGGCGTTTGATCGCGCCGCGCGGCACGCCGGCCAATCCATCGCCTTCGTAGATGTCTTGCAGATAAACCGTGCCGGTCGTTTTCTCGTAGTCCACCGTGCTGGGACGCATCGTTGGTCTTTCACGAGGAGCAAGCGGGAGGATTTGCTTGCAGCCGACGCCTTCGCCCGGCGCTTGCCCTTCAACCAGTAGTTCGCGCCGGCCGTCCACGTCCATGAAATAGATGTCGAAGCGGCCGAGCTTGCCCTCCGGTGTGGGCAGCGCGAGCGTCACAAGGCAGTGCTCCTCGTCGATGGGATAGGGGTACTGAAACTGAATGCCGTCCAGACCATATTTGTCGACCTGCAGCGGCTCCGTCTTCCGGACCGGTGCAATCAGTTGCACACCTCGCCCCTCCTGCCGGCCGAGCGCCGGGTCGATCAAGCCCAGTTTGCCATGTGCGGGACGGTGATGGCCGGTTATGACAGCCAGTACCTTCCTGGATCCCGGGATCTTCCGGGCGTGGATGATGTTTGTCGGAAACCACGAGTTGTTGCCGTAAAACTCACGTTGGTTCGTGCCATCGGAGTGCATTTGGAACAGTGGCTGGGGGAAGATCTGTCCGCGGTCGCTGTATTCCCAACGCGTGTAGAGGACGCGGCCATCGTCCGTGACCGTCGGGAAGATCGTATGCACCTGGTCGAATCCGACTCGGCGCATGTACCGGCCGTCCTGGTCCATCAGGTACAGGTTGCTGACCTCGACCCAGTTGCAGTCGACGGTCTGACCGCATCGCGTCGAACTGAACACGATGTTGCCATCGGGCAAGTAGACACCTTCGTAATCGGCGAATCCCAGCCCGTTGGTGAGTTGACGTATTTCGCTGGTCGCGACTTCCATTTCGTACAAGTGAAAATCGTCCTCGCGGTCTGACTTCTTCCAGGCAAACAAGACGCGCCCGCCGTCGTAAGACACATCGGGATTTCGCAGGATGCCGCCCGCATCTTCCAGCAGGGTGCGGGTGCGTCCATAGGTCCCGTTCATTTCCATGATGCTCAACGACGCTTCCGGCCGATACTGGCGATTGCGATGGGCACAGGACAGTACCTCGGTGTATTTCCAGCTACCAGGGACATGACGATGTCGGTTGAACACAAACCGCTGCCATCGCGCCAGAAGCGGCTCGAGTCGCTTCGCACGCCGGAGTTCACAGGCACGCACGTAAAGCCGTTTCCAGAAGGAATCGCGTCCGGGCGTATCCGCCAAGGCAAGTGCCTTCGCCTCGGCTCGCATCCGGTCCCCCAATTCACCAAGCTCGTCCAGCACGTGCGCGATCATCCGCTGTTCCACGACCGAATCGCGATCACTGATGAAACACTTCAGATCCTTCAGCGTGGGAGGATCCAGTTTGGACTCCGGCGCTTTGACGTGCTCGTCTCGCCATTTGCGTTTCTCTTGCTCGAACGCTTCCGGCAGACGGGCGCTCATGTAATCCTGGTGCATCCAATCGCGAATAATGGCGTCCCGCGAAGCGGCGTCTCGCCCATCCGGCTCGGCGGGCGACGCGGTCACTGGGATTGTCACAACCGCCAGCAGGACGCCGACGCAAGTGTCTATTCGAGTGCGAGTCATAATATTCCCTCAATCTTTCCTGGTCTAGGTCACGGCAGTTTCCCGAACAAGGCAGATTCCCGCGGTAGATTCGCTGGCCCCTCGGTCTCGTCGGACAGGCGAAACCCACGCGCCTTGTAGTTCTCGATCGCGTGTGGATGATCGTGGCTGCAAGTCGACAGCCAGACGCGCGCGGCGCCCAGATCCCAGCAACGTTGAACGGCTTCGCTGAGCAAATGCGCGCCCAGCCCCTGCCCGTGAAACGAGCCGCGGAGACCAAAGCAGGGAATGCGAATGCTCTGGTCCGCTTGTTTCTCAAGCTCGAAGTAGCCGGCCGGAGTACCCGAGACGTAAGCGACCCAGGTTTCCATTTCCGGCCGGTCCACGTACGCATGCCACTCGGCCGGTCCCCAGCCTTCCCGACCGCCCCAGCGGAAGTCCACACCCACGCATTGATGCAGAAACCAGTTGTATTCGGGGCAAGCGATGCCGACTTGTCGGATCTCCAATTCGCCCGATTCTATCCGTTTCGGCCGAAAGTCTTCGGGCCGCATTTCCAGCCAGTAGATTTGCTTGGTTTCCGATTCGCTCGCGGTCATGGGCGCAGTCCTTTTGAAGACCGGGCCGAGTGCGGGCCAGCGTCACGTACCTGAACTCGAATCCGCAGCAGACAAACGCTCGTCTTGCTCAAACCCGGCCTTGACTCCCACGATACGAAGTCATTCAGGCCACGTCCAGTAAGTCCAAGTGCCCGATCGGCAAACCATCGTTTTAGAGCTACAATTCACCGCGATAACTGACGCCACGCATCTCTTCTGACCTTGCCGAAACTGTCGACCGAAGGTGGTGACCTATGACGGCTTCGAATTCATTCAGTTCGATCAGGGGCCAAGTCGCACAAGTAACGATACTGGTAGGAGCCGCGTCGGTCTCGGCTTTGGCCACAGCGGCCGAACCAGAGTTTCTGGCCGCGCAGGCGGAAGCCGTCGCGGTGAACCCCGAGGGGGCGAGCTTCGCGATTGAGCTGGTCGATCCGCAAACTCAATTCCGCGTCGGGCAGTTGATTCCTCTGGACCTCGTGCACACGTTCGGTGAACCGAGTGAGTTTCTGATCAACGACGGATTGGCGAGCGGGTCGGGTACTGCTCGGCTGCTGGAGGTGTTCCGCGTCTCGCCTCAGACGGGGACTCGTCAGCAGACTTCGGACAAACCGAACTTCTATCACTGGGCTGGCGGCACGCCGCGGGAACCAAAAACCGATCGCGTGTACCGCTACCGCGTCTATCTGAACGAATGGCGACGCTTCGACAAGCCGGGCAAGTATCGCTTCTACAGCGTGAGCGCCCGTGTCTGGAAACCGAACGTCTGGCCGTCCGGCAACAACGAACTGCGGCTGACCTCGAACGTGCTGGAGTTGGAGATCATACCAGTCACGGGCCAGTGGCAGGACGAGCAACTTCGCATGGCCGTCGAGGTTCTCGATCGCCAAGCCGACGAGACGAAAGAGCACCGGGCGCTACGCCGCGAGGCGCTGCGACGGTTGCGGTATCTGGACACCGAGGCCGCGACGCGCGAACTGGCTCGTCGTCATCCGGGCCGCAACGAGGGGGAGAAGTATGACATCGGCATGGGGATGCACGAGTCGCGGTACAAGGCCGCCGCGGTCGACGAATTGAAGCGACGTCTGGACGTTCCCGATTTCGTAGTGACTGCCCCATTCCTCTGCCAATTGGTGTATCTGGCTGCCGATGTCCAAGTGCCCATCGACTACTGGGCATTTCGCGACGGCAAGGGCTCGCGTGAGGAACTCGATCGGCTCACGAAGGAACATCGTGCTTCGAAGCAAAGGCTCTTCGTCGAATTCTTCCATGCTGCCTGGGCCGCTGCCGAGAAGAAAGAGCCGCTGGTCCGGGCGCGGTCGGTGTTCGAACTGTTCCAGTTCGCGAGCTACAGCAACATGCGCGACGAGGCACTTCTGACCCCCGAACGACTGGCGCATATCCGCGCGGCGGTTCTAATAGTGTTCGAGCAGCTTCCGGAACGCGATCAGGAGCTACTGTTGACCTTGTACTGGAGGCAGTTCGGTGGAGTCGACTTCCTGCCGGCGCTGCGTAGGTTCATCGCCGTCGCTCCCGAGCGTGAAGAGGGGGCCCGTTTTCCCGTGCCCCTCGACAAGTCCTTTCGTCGCTTCCTCGAACTCGCGCCCGAAGAGGGTCGCGCGCTGGTTCTGGCCGAGCTTCGACGTACGAGGCCGCGAGCCACAGTCGATTCGCTGACCCTGCTGCCGGATCGGCCGATTCCCGAATTGGACGACTCGCTCGCCACACGGCTGGAAGAAAGCATGGACGATCTGTACGAGAGCGAGTTGGCCGCGGCGCTGGTGGCTCGCTACGGTTCGGCAGCCATCTACGACCGCGTCCGCAAGTTGTACGGCGACGATGGCAGGAGTTGGCTCTCTGACATGCGAGTCTCGATGCTCGCCTACCTCGTGCGTCACAATCACGAAAAGGGCGGACAGTTGGTGGAGCGAGCACTCGATGCCAGAGGAAAGACGGGGCGCTATTGCACCGTGTTAACCGACGTGGCCCGAGTACATATGGCCGCCGAGTTGGAGCGGATTGCCATCGAGCGTCTGGACGACGAAAACCTGGAACTCGCGGGCGATGCCGTGCGGCTGCTCCGGAAGCACGGTTCTGCCGCGGCGGAGCAAATCATCTGGCAGAAATTCGAGAGATGGCACACCGCGTGGAAAGACCGCGTCGGCGAGCTGAAAGTCGTCGACAGCGGTTCGCAGACAGATCCGCAAGTCCGCTTCGAGTATGAACTCGTCAACGCGTTGATCTACGGCAGGAGTTGGTTCACCGACCTGCCCAAGCTGAAACGCGTGCGCTCGCTTTGTCTGACCAAGCCGAACCGAACGATGGTCGACAGCCGTCTTTACAGTTGGCGCGAACCGGTGGCCATCCAATTCCAGGAAGGTACCGAAAGCGAATTCCTAAGTACCCACCGGTCGTTTCATCGCGGAAATCCGTCCTACGACTGTTGGTACGTAGCTCAGTACACCGCCTACTCCCTGGCCGAACTCAAGAAGCTGCTGGCGCGTTTCCCCAAGGGTACAACGCTCAGCTTTCCGACCGGCATGCTGACCGACGCGCAAGCCGATGAGCGACTCTTCACCGACCTGCAACAGCACGTTGCATCGCACGGCCTGAAGCTCGTCAAAGCACAACGCCCCGAGTGACGCTCGGCCCAATTCGGATTGCGCACCGTCGGTCGATGTGAGCGCCGCACGCTGGTTGGTACCGTCGCTCCGAAGAAACGGTCTTCTTTTTGGAGCGAACCTCGTATACTGGTGTTATCAAACACTGTTTCAAGGTGCCGGACTATGAAAACGCAACAGCCCGTCTTTGTCTTTCGTCACCTTCTTCCGTCTCTTATTCTGCCGGTCGTTCTGCTGGCGTGTTCTGGCCCATTGGCGGCTGCGGAGCTTCGTTTTGGCAACAGTATCGAATACGTCCATCCGGACGAGGTGGAAGTGGTGCAATACTGTCGCAAGGCAGGGATCGGCTATAACCTGAACAATCAAACCAGCAATCCCGGCGGCGGCGGAATTGTCGATACGAAAGAGGGACGAATCATTGTTCTGTACTTTCGCGCCCAGCATTCCCTGACGCTCGAGCAGCTCAAGCCCCTGAGCAAGGCAACCCACCTGAGCAATTTCAATTGCCCCTCGTGGGCCGACGACGAAATCCTCGGTTTCTTCACGCACGCGGGACGCTTTCCGAAAGTCACCGGGCTGAGCATCTATGGCTCGAAAATCACTGACGAGGGTCTGGCCGGGTTGAAGAGTTTTCCTATCGTCGCTTCGTTGAACCTGGAATCGAAATCTATCACAGACAAGGGAGTCCGGCACCTGTGCAAGGTTTCAACATTCAGCTTCTTACGATTGAATGCAACTCGAATTACCGACAAGGGTGTGTCCTATCTGACAGATCTGCCCAATCTTTCCTTTCTCGAGTTGAAAACGACACAGATCACCGATGACGGGCTGGAATACCTGGGCCGCTTACCGAAACTGCATACCCTTTACCTGGACAATACTTCGATAACCGGCAGCGGCATGAAGCATTTGGCACCACTGAAGCAGCTTCGATGGTTGAGCTTGAACAATACGCCTTTTCAGGACCAGGGCCTGACCGAACTGGCGGAACATCCCAACCTCGCGAAGATCGAGGTGCTGTACCTGGCCAATACGAAAATCACTGATGCAGGATGCGACGCGTTTGAGAATCTGAATGATCTCATCGTGCTTACGGTCGATAAGACAGAGGTTACGGACAAGGGCATTCGCCACCTGAAAAATATGCCCGGGCTGTACAACCTGGGGCTCAGTGACAAGGTCACCAGCAAAGGCCGGAGATGGCTGGCCGAAAACGCTCGGTTTGCCCCTTCTCTGCAAACGCAGCTTCGCAAGGCAGCACGCGCCGCCCAGAATAGGAAGACGAATGAAATGGACCTGCAGGCTTTCCGGGCAAGTCTCAAAGGAACCGATGCGATCGTTTTCCACTTGGGACAGTCTTCACGCGATTCGAAGACAGAAGAAGCGCGTCAGCAACTGTTGAAAATGAATGCCGACGCCATCGGGCCGATTCTCGACATGGTGGAGAAATGCAGCGAACAAGGCCATCCGCTGGGTAAGGACAGTAGGTTCAAGTGGAACTTTCGCAATAACGCATCCGTTATTCTCCGGGCCGTTTCCACCAAGTCCATGCCGGCGCTGGCTGACCACTTTGCCCAATCCTCCGGGAAACGCGAGGTGATTTCACGTGCACTGGAAAGTGGCGAAGGTGATATCATCCCGCATCTTGAGGTATGGCTCCAACACGAGTCCCCCCTGGTTCGCCTCGAGGCATTGCAGCAGTTGGCACGCCGGGCCACGGTTCGATGGTTTGGCCATGGCACGGCGGCTCACTCCACCAGCGAACACAATTCGTTACACCTGTCCAAGTCGGGACGCAAACAGGTTTACTCTTTGCTTACCGACACGGATGCCAGTGTACAGCAGGCCGCCTGTACTGTGGTCGTTGCCGTTAACGATGATCATTCTGTGAAAGCGGAAATTCTGGCCAAGGCAGCACTGCCTGAAAAGAACTCCATGACTCTCTACAGAATGCAGGAAGCGTTGTTCTTCCTGGCTGACCAGCAGCCGATCGACAGCAAGGAACTGTTGGCGTTGATCAACGGATTCATGGTCGTACTGCGGAAATCGGATAACACAGAAGCGCAGCACATTGCCATGCGTCAACTGGGCAAACTCGGCGGAAAAGCCCAACCTGCGATCGGTCTGCTACAGGGTTTTCGAGAAGGGACGGACGAGAAACTTACAGCCGCGGCGGGACATGCCCTGGATCAGATCCGCCGATGTCCGATCACGTTGATGCGTGCGGCCGAAATACCTGTGGACGTCCAAAACCTGGTTTTCACGTTGAGCAGATATGATCAACAGGCCATTGACCGGGCGACCAAAGAGTTGGCGCGCCGGGGGCCGAGCATGGTCCGGCCGCTGTTGACCGCGGCGCGTGGCGAGGTCGATGAATACTATCCCCCAAAGGCCGCAGCGATTGTCGTTCAGTGGAAGCAGGAGGACGTCCTGCCTATGCTACGTCCCGTTTTCAACCAGAAGGGTACTTGGGTGCGGTTGTTCGTTATCTACTCGATCAGCCAGATGAAGTGGAGTGAATTGCCAGATGTCGTCAAGGATTCCCTTGAGGGAGTCGACGCGAAAGTACGTAACCAGATGCGGAACTCGCTTTCAACGCTCGCCAAGAATACGACAGGTCGAGCGTCGCAGGAACTGGCCCGACTCATAGCCGCCGAATTGAAGCACCCCATATCGGACTGGGGTCTTGCCAGCAGGCTGACCGACTCCTTGACCACGTGTTATCCAAGTTCCCGTGAAGTTCCGTCCTTGTTGATCGACATCCTCAATCAAGACGGACAATATACGTCAGCCTATGCCTGTCGCGCCCTGGGGAAAATTGCCCACGATCACTTGGCCGGCAAAACCGATGATCGCAAGCAGATCATCGAAGCGATACTCGGCGTGCTCCAGACTACCAAGAACGAAGATCTCAAGAAGGAATGTATGGGGGCGCTCGCGCGGTTTGGCCCGGAGGCCCGATCGGCTCTTCCCACCCTGCGGCAGATCCAGAAGGGAGCTTCCAAGAACCTGGCCACGTCAGCAACGCATGCGATTACCAGTATTGACCGGCAAAGTAAACGGACGAACAGGAATCCACAAGAACCCGCAAGTGAAGATCCTCCTGGCGCCGAAGAGCCACCAGAGTGATGCTGGGCGGTGGGAAAGGCATACAGCCTGCGGGAAGTCCTGGCGACTCTACAGGTTGCAGGCTCCATACGCCTTTGCGCACTGGCGGCATGCGGTCGACGAAGTCGGCATCGTTTCGTCGAAGCTCGGCCATGGCTTCTCACGCTCGGCGCTGGTCTGGCGGACCGCCCAAGAACAGTCGAACGTTTCCCGGCGCGGGTGAGATGGTGACGTGTCTTCGGCATTTGATTCTTGATATGGCAATCTGAGGATTCTTGGCAAGGAGTTAGGCCACTGACAGCCGATGGGCCGGTTCTCGGGCACAGAAGCCGAGCGTTGCGGTCTAGCACCTGAGTTTGCATCTCGATTCGCCACCCGCTAAAATGGCGGGACTGCAGTGTGTGAGATGTGCCGGAATCCGAACGGTTTTTCAAAGGGCAATGCGCGACCGAAAGACAAACGGAGCGGCGATTGAGAAGTCGCCTCGTCTTCCTGGCTGGGTAGGAAACCGCTTTTCCGGTCATTGTCAGAATCCACGTTCGACTTTGTCGGATGCCAATAAGAACGAAAACGCTCAACGCTGCCGAAGGTTCGCAAACGATCCGATGGAGAGTGCGGGATACAATCGGCGCGTTTTGCACACAATGGAAAATACACAGTTGCGCATCCACTGAACGAAGCGGGAGGGTTCGCATGTCGAGGGACATCTATGCTCTGCTGGTTGGCATCAACGACTATTCGCCGGACGTGGGGAAGCTGAACGGCTGCCTGAACGACGTCGATCGTTTCCACGGCTACTTGACGGATAGATTTGGCCGGAGCGTACTTCATATCGAAGTCCTCAAGAACGCGGACGCCACGCGCCCAAACGTCATCGAGCAATTCCGCACACACTTGTGCAAGGCCAAGGCGGATGATGTGGTCGTCTTCCAGTATTGCGGCCATGGTGCCCGCTGGAAATCGGCGAAGCCGTTCGAGGAGTTCTTTCCCGATGGCAAGGACGAGGGGCTCGTGTGTTACGATAGCCGCAAGCCGGGCGGTTTTGATTTGGCCGATAAGGAACTGGCCGTTTTGCTCGCCGAGGTGGCCAAAAACGATCCGCACATCGCCGTCATCCTCGATTGCTGCCATTCCGGTTCCGCCACGCGTGGTGCCGACGATTTTACGCAGCTCAAAGCGAGGCAGACCCACGAAGTGCTCGACGAGAGACCGCTGGAGAGCTACCTGGATGGCTACTACGCCGAGCTACGCCAGCGCGGAGCGTCACTAGAGATCCCGGCCAGCCGCCATATCCTGCTCGCCGCCTGCCAGCGCGTGCAGAAAGCTTGGGAAGCCAGGGATCACAGTGGAGTGTTCACCAGCACGCTGCTGGAGGTGTTGGGCAAATCAGGAACCGACATTTCCTACGCCGACCTGTTTGTGCGCTGCCGCGCCGCGGTGCGCAAGCGAGCCGATAACCAGGACCCGCAGTTCGAGACCTACAGAAGTTTCAGTGCCTACAGCGGATTCCTCGGCCATCGGGCTTCCCAGACCGTGCGCCCTTACAGCGTCTACTTCGAAACAGGCGCCTGGCAGGTCGATTGCGGCGCGCTACACGGCCTGCCCAGCGATCCAGATAAGAAGGTCGAACTGGCCCTCTACCCGGAATCGAATCGGTCCCATTTGGCTGGACATGCCACGACGATTCAGGTAGGGCCTCAGAAAAGCGAATTAGAGCTGCTGGACATCGACGCCGACACGTCCACGCGTTATCAGGCCGAGATCACCAGCCTGCCCGTGCCGCCCTTGGCTGTGTACCTGGAAGGTGACGCCGAGCGGACGGAGTCCTTTCAGAAGTTCCTGGCAGCATCGGAAGATCGTTCGTTCGGCATTTCTCTGCTTACCGACGCGGAAGACGGAGCACGCTATACGCTGACCGCCGAGAATGGCTGCTACTTGCTGAGATTGCGCGAGACGGGCAAGTTGATCCAAGGGGCGAAGGGTCAATCGCAAAAGGCCGCTGACCACATGTTCGGGATTCTGAAGCGGGTCGCTGCTTGGGAGCGAGCTGTGAGACTGCAGAATCACGCCACCAAGATGGACCCGGACGATATCGAGTTCAAATACTTCGAGTCGATCGGAGACGAGCGCGAACATGAATACCGCAGCAGCGAAATCACACTCGACATGACCTTGGAGAATGGGGAATGCAAGCCCGTATTCGGAAAGCTGAAGGCTATCAACCGGATGGCTCAGCCTCTGCACTTGCTGCTCGTGCATTTGTCGGACCAATACGGAATCCAACCCTTATACAATGAACGAGTGGAGCCTACCGATTCGTGGTTCACCGTCACGTTAGATGGAAATGCCGAGTTCCACTTGAAACTCGAAGATGACGAAGGTGACGTAGCGAATCACCAATTCAAACTCATTGTCAGCACCGAGAAAGTGGATGATTTCCTGTTAGCGCAAGAGCAACTCGAACTCGGCAAGATTGTCTCGTTCCAATCAAACGATCGGGGAACACCTAAGGGCCTCGGTTTTGGCAAACCGCGCAAGAAGCTCGTCCACGAGAATGAATGGTTTACCAAAGATCTGCATATCAAACTTGTCCGGCAACTCGACCGCGTTTCTGCCAACGATACGACGCTGGCCAATCGGCAGATCACCATCAAAGGGCACCCGTCGCTGCAAGCCAACATCAGCCTCTGCGCCGCCAAGACCGCGACGCGCGGCGTGGGGACGGGGTCGGACATCTACCGAGTCCTGGAACGCCAAGGGATGGAGATGGTGGACTTCTCCGCCACACGCGGCGACAGCGAGAGCATTCTGGAGTTGACCGACATCCAGAATCCCGAGGTCCTCGCAGAAGACCCGCTGGTGATCGAATTGGACGTCGAACTAGCGGACGACGAGTTCATCCTGCCGCTGGCGTTCGATGGCGAGCACATCCTGCTGACCGGCGACCCCTCGCGGGATGACGAAGGCCGGACGCACATCAGCATCGACCACATCCCCGGGATCCCGGACAACCGCCGCAGCGTGGGCAAGGCGTTAAAGCTCTACTTCTTCAAAACCTACCTTCGGCGCGAAAATGTCAACCGGCTGTGCTGGGTTGAATACAAAGACGATGGTTCGGCCGAGCGGCGCAGGAGCGGCGTGGCCGAGAAGGTCGCGGCCGCGGAGAATGTCTTGCTGCTGATTCACGGGATCATCGGCGACACTCGGGGAATTGCCGAGGGGCTGCGAAATGCCAAGGACGCGGACGGAAAGAGTGTCGATCAGAGATTCGACTTGGTGTTGAACTACGATTACGAAAACCTTAGCACGCCGATCTCCGAGACCGCAGTAATGCTGAAGCAACAGCTTAAGGAAATGGGCCTGCACGATAGCGACGACAAGCGACTGACGCTGCTGGTTCACTCGATGGGCGGATTGGTCTCACGTTGGTTCATCGAACAGGAAGGCGGCAACAAGGCCGTCGACCATTTGGTGATGTTCGGCACGCCGAACCGCGGGTCTCCTTTTGGCAAGGTCGGCGGAGCGCGGAAACTGTCGAGTCTGTTAACCACGCTTGCCATCAACGCATTTCCAGCGTTCGCCCCATTCGGCGGGGCGCTGCTCTCGGTGCTAGTCCGATCCAAGAAGGTCACGCCAACGCTGGAGCAGATGAATCCTGCTTCGGATTTCATCAAGTCGCTGAATGCCAGTGACGATCCCGGCGTTCCGTACACGATCGTGGCCGGCGACATTCGCGATTATCAAGAGGAGTCGGACAGACTGATCCCGCAATTGATCGCAAAGCTCGGCGGCGGAGTCCTATTCGATACGCTCTATCAGGACGCCGGCCACGACATCGCGGTCAGCGACGAAAGCATCCGCGCAGTCCCTGCCGACCGAACCCCAAGTCCCGAAAAGCGGGACGTAATCTGTCATCACCTGAACTATTTCGCTTCCGACGCTGGACTGAGCGCAATGGCGGCTGTGAAATGGTGACTCCTCAAGAAATGGGAGGTGGGCCATGTCGGACATGACCAGCAAACCAGCCATTTTCTTGGCGTTTGCAAACGATGCGGCCGGAGGTGCACGATACCTCCGAAATCTCGGCGCCGAGGCCAAGAGAATCCGAAGCTCCTTGGGGCAGGTCGACGAGCTGTGTGAGCTGGTGATGCAGGAAAACGCCACGATCACCAGCATTCTCGATGCCTTTCAGCAATACCGAAATCGGATCGCAGTCTTTCATTACGGGGGCCATGCCGATGGCTTTCGGTTACTGTTGGAATCGGGAGAGGGGCACCTCGCGGCGGCTGATGGACGAGGGTTGGCTGAGTTCCTGGGAAACCAGTCAGGTCTGCAACTGGTCTTCCTCAACGGATGCTCAACCGAACAGCAGGTCGACGAGTTGCTACGAGCCAATGTCTCGTCCGTGATCGCCACCACGCAGGCTGTTGATGACGAAGTGGCAACTGAATTCGGTGGCCGCTTCTATCAGGGCCTGGCGAGTGGGGCCACCGTAGCCACCGCCTATAAAGAAGCGGCTGCCGCTATCAAGTCGGCGAAGGGCACTGATCCGCGAGCGCTGTATTTCGGAGGCCACAGGCCCAACTCGCTGATGGTAGCAGATCGTTGGCCGTGGATCATGGCCTGCCGTGACGGCGCTGAAGCTGTGAAGAATTGGAATCTGCCCGATGCAGCGGACAACCCACTTTTCGGCCTGCCCGATCTACCCGAGATTCAATTCCCCAGCACTCCATTTCAGTTCTTGAAACGATTCACGCGGAATGAGGCCAGAGTGTTTTTCGGTCGTGGTTACGAGATTCGCGATCTCTATCACAAGGTGATTGGCGGCGAGAGAGACATGTCGATTATTCTCCTGTACGGGCAGTCTGGCGTGGGAAAATCGTCGCTATTGGATGCTGGCTTGGTTCCGCGGTTAGAGTCCGACTATGAAGTCCGCTACCTGCGCCGTAGCCGTGAAGGCGGTTTGGTCGACACGTTGCAGCTCGCCTTCCTCCCGGAAGCACACGGAGATTCTCTTGGAGAGGCGTGGCAACATAAGGAAAAAAAGCTTGGAAAGCCGCTGATTGTCATTCTCGACCAGGTGGAAGAAGTCTTCACACGGCCAAACCAATTGCTGCCAAATGAGCTGGACGAGTTCCTTCGCACACTACGTCGTATCTTTCTTCGCCGCGAAAACCACCCCGCCGGCAAGCTCATTCTCAGCTTCCGAAAGGAATGGCTGCCTGAGCTGGAAACGGCATTGAATCTGCATCGTCTGGCTCGGGAACGTGTCTTTCTCGATCGGCTCAGCAGACGCGGTGCAATCGAGGCGGTTCGTTTGTCTGCCGAGGTCGTCGACCATTTTGGGCTCGAAGTCGATGAGAAGCTGCCCGAGACAATCGCCACAGATCTGCTGGCCGATCGAGATTCCGCTGTGTCGCCAACTTTGCAGGTTCTCTTGTCCACCATGTGGGCTGCGACCTCCAACGATGACGGCAATCCACGCAGATTCACAATGGGCTTGTACAATCAACTCAAAACGCGCGGCCTCCACTTGGGAGATTTCCTTGATCGACAATTGATGCTGATTCGGAAATCCGATCCGTCCGTCGTGGATTCTGGATTGGCGTACGACGTGCTCGCGTACCATACCACAGAACTAGGAACGGCCGAGCAACGGACCGAAGGCGAATTGGATAACGCTTACGGACGACCGAAGGACAAGACGCAGGCTCTCGAGCAGATCGCGTACGGCGAGCGACGGAGCGCCGTCGATCGGCTCGTCCGAGAGTGCATGGACAACTACTTGCTGGTCGAGACTTCCACAGACGGTGGAAAGAGGATGACACGTCTGGCCCACGACACCCTGGGTCTCTTAGTCCGAAAACGTTTCGACGAGTCGGACTGTCCGGCTCAGCGGTCCTACCGCATACTCCGCAGCCGAGCCAGAGACTGGGAAGGCGACAAGGCTGGAACGCCTTTGGACGAAGATGATCTTTCGCTGGTGAGGGCAGGGTGGTCCGCCGTTCGCAACTGGACACAGGCAGAGGGAAGGTTGATCTCGGCGAGCCTCGACGCAAAGGGTAAACGCCGCGAGTCGCAACGACGCAGACGCTTTCTTCTGATCGCGTTGATCGTGACAACGCTGCTTGCTGGTGGGATTTCAATCGGCGCTCTCGCATTCATGGTTCGAACCGGGAAAGACGCACAGGATATCGTCAAAGGGAGCAAACGAGCTGTAAGCAAAATGGACAAGGAATCGGAGGAATTCCGGCAGTTGATCGCCGATCTTGGACGCTACAACGCAGAGCTCAATCGAATACCAGGAATATGGGCAGAGGATCCACAGAAAGCACGTGAGATGCTTGTCGACAAGGACTTGTTTCCTGAGGCGTTGCGGGACTTCACATGGGGCTATCTGCATCACCAATGCGGCGACGCGGGAACGCTCCTGGACGCGAAACACGCATGCTCCGTTGCTTTTTCCCATGACGGAAGCGCGCTGATAGCGGGCGAATTGAATGGGCGAGTGAATGTCTGGGATGTTTCCAGCGGGAACTTGAAGTGGTCGCTGACGACGGACGCGGATTCTCTTCGGTCGATCTGTTCCCACCCGAGCGGTCCGTACTTCCTGACAGTTAGCAGGCAACAATCGGATCTTTGGGATATCAACAAATCCGAGAAAATGGAGATCGGGATCGAGGGGGATTTCCGCGGGGTAGGTGGGGCGATCTCTTCGTGTGGAAAGTTCGTCGCCCTGGGACAACAGCGCAATGTGCGAGAACGCAATGTGCGAGTCTGGAGTCTTGAAAGTGGCGATCTGCTTCAAGAATACGAAATACGAGACTTCAACGGACGAGCGGGAATCTCCTTTTCTAAGGATAGCCAATTGCTTGCGGCTGCAGGAACCGAGCTTAGAATAGAACGCGCTCCGATCGAAAGTGGGCAGGACGAGCGAGGGCAAGATCGGAAAATCACTTATTCGTGTCAACTCTACATATGGGAGTTGGATTCAGATACGCCGGTACGCAAGATCGAGCCTGATCCTATGACGCATGTTTCGGCGATCGCTTTTTCACCAGTGAGCGCGAAACTCGCCATCGCCGGGGGAGTCGGCACGTCATATAGCGTTGTCGGTTTGTGGAGTCTACCCGAAGGGCGGCTGGTCTGGTCGCAGCCATGTGAACGCACCGTAACTTCGCTTGTCTTTACGGAAGACGGGACGAAGCTTTTCGCAGGTTCCTACGAGGGCATCCACGTCAGGAACACGGCGTCGGGTGAGTTGATCTCTACCTATCGCAAGTGGTCCGGGACGAAAGATGTCGATATTTCGCCCGACGGCAAAACCGTCGCAGCAGCAGAGCTTGACGGGGTCAGGCTCATCCCTTTGGCTCTGTCCGAAGCTCGAAAAGATGCTGGCGATTCTCGCATCCACACCATTACGGAGGATGAACGCCGCGGCGATCGGGACGCTTATGGTGTGCTCGCGTTCTCTCCGGACGGGCACAGACTCGCATCGGCGACCGATCGTTCAATTGTCAAAGTCTGGGATGTGGCGACGGGAACATTGCTGCACACGATACCGTACATATCCGATTTCGCGGGCTTTGAGGACCTCCGGGGGCCGACGATTGTCGACCTCACGTATATCGACAACGGGAGATTGGCGGCAGCAAGCGAAACACGAGAGACGTTTGAAGGTCGCATCGAGCTTATCGATATTGAATCGGGGGAGAGGACGAGGCCATTCGACGCGAGCGGCCCAGCGACGGCCATCGTGTCGATGGAAGAAGAAGGCTCATTCGCCGCATACGGAAGAGTCTCCGTATTCTATCCGACAACTGGTACTCGCACTGATCAGCATGCCCTCGGCGTGTGGAAAACGGACGACCTTTCTGCCGCAGAAATGGCCGTCCCCACTGATTCGCCCATGTACGCCATCGCGTGGTCGGGTGAGAGGCGTTTGATTGCCGTTGGCGGCGGAGAAGAAAATGACCCCAGAATTCGTTTCTGGAGTTTGGCCTCGAAAGACTGGCTGCAGGATGACCTGGATGGTCACCCTCGCGCTTTCGTGCGATGCATGGCGTTCTCTCCCGATGGCAAGTCGCTGATCTCCGGAGGGATAAGACACGTCAAAGTCTGGGACGTCGAGGACCGCACGCTCCGTTTCTCTCTTCCTTTCAAAGGCCCCCGTGTCTTCTCCGTGGTAGTATCTCCCTACGGCGACACTCTGGCATGTACGGATGGCAGAAGCATCGCACTGATTGACTTGCTCACAGGCCAACGACGTGGAGCACTCGATGGTCATCATGCCGTAGTCACCTCGCTTGATTTCTCGCCGGACGGGACGATTCTGGCATCTTGTGACAAACTTGGCGTGATCCGGTTGTGGAAAGCGACTCCGACCCCAGACGGCGGAGCGGCGTCGTCTGTTGGTGATCGAAAACGAACAGAGTGATTCCTCTGACAGTGTACCGACCAAACATCGACCATTATGAACAAGCCAATCATCTTACTGGCGTTTGCCAACAACCGTGACGACACCGTCGGCTATTTACGGAATCTGCCCGACGAAGCGCGGTGGGTGCGGGACGTGCTGAGTTCCGCCGAGCAGGCCGGGTTGTGTGAAGTGGAAGTGCGATCGAATTGCACGGCCAGTGACGTATTCCAGGTGTTTCAGGATCCGAGGTTCCGCAACCGCATCGCCATCTTCCACTATGGAGGTCATGCCAACGGCTACCAACTGTTGCTGGAATCGTCGGAGGGTCAGGCGGCAGCGGCGGACGCCGGTGGGCTGGCCGCGTTTCTCGCGCAGCAACAAGGGCTGCAACTGGTGTTTCTGAACGGCTGTTCGACGCAGCAGCAGACCCGTGGGTTGCTCGACGCGAACGTCTCGGCGGTGATTTCCACGTCACGTGCCATCGACGACCAGGTGGCCACCGACTTTGCCCGCCAGTTCTATCAAGGGCTGGCGGGCGGGGCGACGATTCGTACGGCCTACAACGAAGCCGAAGCTGCGGTGCAGATGGCCAAAGGTGGCAAGACGCGAGCGCTGTACTACGGCGGCCCGGACGATTCGCGAAGCCAACAGGTGGACGACCGCTGGCCCTGGAATCTGGATTTGCGTGAAGGTTCTGAGAAGGCCGCCCAGTGGAACCTGCCCGAGGCGGTGAATGACCCCTTGTTCGGTTTGCCGCCGCTGCCGGAACAAGATTTGCCGGAAAGCCCCTATCGGCATTTGAACTGGTTCACCCGCAAGGATGCCGAGGTGTTCTTCGGGCGTGGCCATCAAATCCGCGAGCTATACGACCGTCTGACCGCCCCTCGCACAGCACCGATCATACTGTTCTACGGCCAGTCGGGCGTGGGCAAGTCGTCCATCCTCGCAGCCGGACTCCTTCCCCGCCTCGAGCGAGACCACGAAGTCCGCTATTTGCGGCGCACCCAAGGTGGGCTGCTGGATACTCTTCAGTTGGCATTCTTACCGGAAGCGTCCGACGTGCCGATCGAAAAGGCCTGGCGGGCGAAAGAGAAACGAGCGGGCAAGCCGCTGATCGTGTTCCTGGACCAAGTGGAAGAAGTCTACACACGTACTATTGCAGACCTGCCCGACGAGTTGGAGCAACTGTTGCTGGTGGTCAAGGCCGCGTTCGGCGATCCGAGTCGTAGGCCACAAGGCAAGCTGGTACTGGGTTTCCGCAAAGAGTGGCTGGCCGAGTTGGAAACGCAACTGGTCGACTACAAATTGCCGCAAACCAAGGTGTATCTGGAACCGCTAGACCGCCGCGGCATCATCGAGGTGGTCTCGGGACCGGCTCGATCCGAGCCGTTGCGCGACCGCTACGGGCTGACCGTCGAAGATGGACTGGGCGAGATCATCGCCGACTTTCTCATGGAGGACCGCGGCTCGGCAATTGCTCCAACCTTGCAGATTCTGCTAACCAAGATGTGGAGCAAGGCAACGGAGGCCAACTACGATCACCCGCATTTCAGCCTGGGACTTTACCAACACTTGAAACGCGATGGAATTCTGCTGACTGACTTCCTCGATCAACAAATCGCGGCGTTTCGCCAGCGGTATCCCAAGGCGACGGATTCAGGATTGTTGCTGGATATCCTGGCGCTACATACCACGCCACTGGGCACGGCCGACCAGTGTTCCGTCGAGCAGTTGCAGGAACAATACGCTCACGTGGGTGACACGCTACCCGCGCTACTGCAGCATTGCCAAGATCTGTATCTGTTGACGGTGGTGACCCGCCCGCTGAAAGACAGCCCTAGAACGACTCGCTTGGCACACGACACGTTGGCTCCACTGGTCCGCAAACGATTCGACGAATCGGACAAACCAGGACAGCGGGCCCGCGGGATCCTGGAAAACCGCACGCGGTCGTGGCTCACAGCGAAAGATCTGGCTTTGGTCAAAAAGGGCACTGCTGGAATGCGTTGTCTTACGGACGAAGAAAACGCAGTACTTGTAAGAAGCCGCAGAAGACGGCTGGCTGGGAGATTGGCCTGGGTATTCGCCGCGACGGTCGCGATTCTCCTTATCACCGTTGCCGGTTACTTTTCCATACAAACCCGTATCAAAAACGCTGAGGCAGCCGTGGCGGAACAGCAGCGAATCGCCCAGCAATTGGCGGCTCACGCACAGGCCGAGTTTGCACGTAGCGGACAACCACAGTTCCTTGAGCGAAGCGCCTTGCTTTCGATCGAATCGTTGCGGCGCCAGTCATCGTTGCAGGCGGAATTGACGTTGCGCTCGGCCATGGCACGTCTCCCACGAGAAGTGCTTCGCAGGAAATTGCCCGACGGTGTCCTCCATGTGACCTTCAGCCCTTCTGGACGGTACTTGGGTGTCGGCGGAAGTCGCAATCTCCGTGTGATCGCCACAACCGACTGGCATGATGTCATTCAAGAAGAGATTGCGTACAACCTCGATGCGATTGCCTTCAGCCGAGACAGCCGCTACGTGGCTGTAGCCCATCAGTTTGGAACGAGGATCTATTCTCTAGAGACCGGTGAACCACCTAGAGATCTGAAAACGATGGCGATAGCTAGGAAACTGGCGTTCCATCCTGTGCAGGATTGGCTGGCTAGTTGGCCAGGCGCGGTGGTCGACCGGGAAAATAGACTGGCAGCCGTAACGGTCCAGGATGTGGATACGGAACACGTCGTTAACGGAGATGAGCATACACATGACTGGCGAGTGGGTAACCTTGCATTTAGCCAAGACGGAACATTTCTGGCGAGTTGCGGCGGTGACCGAAGGATCATTGTGAGTGATACCGACGCCTGGAAAGTGATCGACGAATTCGAGCTTTCCGACACCATTTGGGATGTTTCGTTTTCGCCGAAGCAGAAGTTCATCGGTGCGGCTGTCCGTGATGGTCATGTGCTCGTGCGAGATTTCGAGAATAGGGAGACAATTCGCGACTGGCGTCATTCGGGAGTTTTCGCAGTGGCATGGAGTCCGGACGGGATGACTCTGGCGTCGGCGGGTGACAGAACTTGTTCTTTGTGGGACGTCGAAACGGATCGGGAGAAGGTACGCTTGATGCACGCGGCCGAGGTCAGCAAAGTCCGTTTCGCCCCCAATAACGAATGGGTCGCCACTGCAAGCGAGGACTTCACGGCTCGAGTCTGGGATTCTCGGGATGGGAGCGAACTGGTTCGGGTGGTTCATGAGAAGGAGGTATACGATATCGCGATAAGCCCCGACTGCAAACGATTGGCAACCGCGAGTCTAGACAACTTTGTACGCGTTGTCGATGCCTCGCGTTTCGGAGAGAAGATGCGGTTGCCGCTGGACCTCAGTCCGTGCGACATAAGTCTGATGTGCGCCGGTCCCCTTGGGAAACATGTAGCAGTGACAGATGGCGACCATGAGAAACCACATCGTGCGTATCTCGTTGATACGGATACCGGAACTGTGGCTGTGGTGGACTTACCCTCGATGGCAGTCAAGATGAGTTTCGGTCAAAAAGGAGATTTGCTGGCCATCGGTTGCAGCGGCGGTGATGTCGCAGTCGCGTCCCCAAGTAGAGCAAAAGCTCCAAGATTCTTGTCCACTCCTGAATCACGCTTTGTGCAGAAATCGTGCAAGGTGTTGGTGTTGAGTGCTTCGGCAAAGCTCCTCTGCGCGGGATTCCAAAATGATCATACATACCTTTGGGATCTTGATTCTCGGGAGCCACCCTTGCTGCTGCAAGACACGCAGCACTCTTCCGATGCTGATTTCCATCCTGACGAGTCTCTTGTGGCCGTTGCCGGAAAACAGGGGATACAGCTCGTTTCCACGGAAGACACCACAAAGCGGCAGACTCTCAGCCTGGACGATAATGTCAACCATTTGAGATTTTCATCCGACGGCCAATGGTTGTGTGCGTCGGGCGGTATCGCGGAAACCGAATTCTTGCGGATTTGGAAGATTAGCGACGCGCCGATGGAACAAGAGGGTCAGCCCAAGCCGATTCACGACCTTCCAGTGATGGGACCTGTGCAGGCGATGAGCCTGAGCCCGGACGGCCGGTATGCCATTACGGTTTCTGATACGACCAACCTAGTGACAGATTCTGGTCTGGGGCAAGTATGGGACATCCGAGACGGCCGGGAGGTGTTCCGGTTCTCTGCAAGAGAGCCAGGGTTACTTCCGTCGAGCCCAGGGTCGACGCCCGGGATTCTATGCTTCGAGAGCGACCGGCAACTGATGGGCAACACCGCGAAGGAGCATTACTTCGCAGTGTTCGGTTACTCCTCAGATCTGCGGATCTGGAGCGTGGAAGCGCAGCGTGAAATCGGGCGCATTTGCCACCTCGAACAGGTGACTGACGCCGCCCTGATAGGCAACCAACGTTTCGTCGTATCGCTCGCTGGACAGACCCTTCAGGTTTCACTATTGGGGCAGGAGGATCTGGTCGCCGAAGCCTGTTCACGTCTCACTCGCGACCTTTCACGTGAAGAATGGCGGGATTATGTAGGGGCGGAACCTTATCGCACGACGCGCGACTTCGATTCAAAACCCGTACTACCCCGGCAGGATGTCGATCTCAATTAGCGTTGGCTCGGTCTTAAACGCAGTGAGCCCAACATTGACACGTCGCATTCGGATGAAGCTAGAGGCCGTTCAAGGACCTGCACGAACCGGCGGTGTCATGCGGTCGACGAAGCCGGCGTTGTTCTTCCGCAGTTGGGCGATGGCTGCGGCACGGAACTGGTTCAGTCGCTGGGCATGTTCGGGTTTGACGGCCAGATTGTTTAGTTCGTCTGGATCTTCGCGCAGATCGTACAGTTCCTCCAGGTCGTTGGGAATCAAAGGTCGTACGTATTTGTAGCGTCCTTCGCGCAGCATCACGTACCAGGGGGCGCCGCCGTGGTATGCGTCTTTGCCGGTTGGGATTACGTCGGTGTCGGATCCGTACTTGCGGCCGGTGGCCGTCATCAGCATCGGGTGCGGCCAATCGGCTGTCGGCTCGGCCAGTAGAGGCGAGAGGTTGTGGCCGTGCATGGGCCAGGGGAGGTCGATTCCTGCGAAGTGGAAGAACGTGGGGACAAGATCCACGCCGCCCACGGGCGCGGGACAGACGCTGCCTTGTGGGATGCGCCCAGGCATGCTGTTAACCGTCCGTGTAGATGAACAGGATATTCGGCCGTTTCGATCGAGCCGCCGCTCGGGCAGAACGAATCTCCAAGCCGCAGATGATCAACAGACCCAACAGCACCAAATGCAGTTCACGATTTGGGAGCATGATTCGAGACGTGATGTCCTCACGTAGTCAGTTGACGATAAGCTCGCAGTGTCGTGATTATGTCGCGCCGCGTTTGTGGAGTCAAAACAGGTTTGGCTGACGACACGGCAACGTCTCCACATGCCGAGGGCATCTATCGCTCGCCAAGTTCTTGCGGGGTGTGTCTGACGCATGTAGGCTGTTGCAAAAGGGAGGGTTGCTATGACACGATTCGCGCCAACGTTAGGCCCCGCGTTCTGGCGAACGCGGCTACTCGCGAGCTTTCTTGTGCCGCTCGCCTTGTGCGTAGCCTGCCCGGCGATCGCGGCCGACAAGCCGCTGGTCGTGGAACTGTGGCCCGGCAAGGTCCCGGACGAGGTCGGCAACATCGGTGCGGAAAAGGTCGTGATGTCACCGGAGTTGGACCGTAAGCAGGTCGAAGTCACGGAGTCGACCCGGATGGTGACCAACGTGAGTAAACCGACCATCACGATCTATCGGCCGGCGAAGGACAAGGATGCTGGATCGGCGGCCCTGATCTGCCCTGGGGGCGGCTACTGGAACCTGTATTGGGAATTGGAGGGCGAGGAGGTCGCTGCTTGGCTGAATTCGCTGGGCGTGACTGGCATCATCCTCAAGTACCGTGTGCCGCGCCGACCCGACGAGCCGAAACGCCAGCCGGCACGACGCCCGCAGCAGGATGCTCAACGGGCCGTCAGCCTGGTACGGAGCAAAGCCGGCGAATGGGGAATCGATCCCAAGCGAATCGGCATGGTCGGCTTCTCGGCGGGGGGCCATCTGGCATTGGCAACGGCTACCGGTTTCGAGAAGCGGACGTATGAACCGATCGACGACATCGACAAAGTGAGCTGCCGGCCCGATTTCGCCATCCTGTGCTATTCGGGCTATCTGAAGGCCAACGACAAGGATGAACTAGCTCCCGGCCTGCGGATCCCAGCGGGGACACCCCCGATCTTTCTGGCGCATGGCGGCGACGATATCATCAGCCACCCCGGTCACAGCGTGGTCGCGTACCTGGCCTTGAAGCAAGCGGGCGTCCCGGCCGAGTTGCATGTGTATGCAACAGCCGCCCACGACTTCGGTGTTCGACCGAGCGACCATCCATGCAGCACTTGGACGAAGTCCTGCGCTGACTGGCTGCAGCAACAGGGATTGCTCAAACCACTCGCGAGCGAATGATCGCTGAAACCCCGGCTTCGCGATGCGGCGAAGACGGTTTGGTGCACGCGACAAATACAACATATTGGAGCAGATACGATGCACAACATGCTGTTTCTTCTGTCGGCGACCATCGCGGCAGCTACCGGTGCAGACGATGCCTTGAAGCCCTGGTCGGCCAATACCGACCCGACCGACGTGGAGAAGTCTCACGTCGAGGAGATCACGGCGGGGCAGCACAAGTACACGGTGATTCAGTCGGGCACGATGGACGGCCGGAATTGCCGGTCGCCCATGGGATGCGGAATGTCCAGGGAAGGGGCGTTCATGCAAACTTGGGAGTCCAACCGGTCTGTACGGATGGAGAATGTGGGACAGACCGATATCGTCAACCCGTGGCTCTCCAACGGCCGCAACAATTTCCGCAGCGTCGACGAGATCGTGTCCTCGGCCGTTACGCCGGATATGACCGACGCGGAGAAAGCCTTTGCGCTGTGGTTCCAGGAGATCCGGTATCGCCATCACTCCCCCGGAGACAACAGCGAACTGGGCGACCCCGTCAAGGTGTTCAACGTCTACGGCTACAACACGTGCGGCAACGATTCCATTTGCCTGGCGACGCTTTGGAAAAAGGCTGGACTGAAGGTGGCTCCGGTCCGGGCCCTCGGACATTGCATCTCGCAGGCATTCTACGACGGCCGCTGGCATTTCTATGACGGCGATCTCCATTGCGTCTACCTCCTGCGTGACAACGAGACCGTGGCCGGCGAACAGGACATCGTACGCGACCACGACCTGATCAAGCGCACCCATTCCCAGGGAATCCTCCTGTCGGAGGCCAGTTGGCGGGGGCAGAACGCAGCCGCCCTCTATTCCTATGAGGGAGAGGTCACCGGCGACCGCAGCGGCAAAACGGACACCACGATGGACATGGTGCTGCGCCCTGGCGAGGCGCTGGTTTGGCGATGGGGACAAACCGATCCGCTCAAGTACCACGGAAAGCTGTACGTCTCTCCCGCCTACAAAAACGTTATCTACAGCGGTATCTGGGAGTATCGGCCGGACTTCTCCCAGGAGAATTGGCGCCAGGGGGCCACGAGCGTAGAAAACGTCGTCACCGGCCCCGATGGCCTGCGCGCTGAAGAAGGTCAGACGGGTACGATCATCTGGACGATGCGCAGCCCTTACGTGTTTGTGGGAGGTCGGCTGGAAGCGGAAGGTTCGGACGCCAAGTTCTTCCTTTCCGCCGACGGCAACACGTGGAGACGGATGCAAGGGAACCTGGACAAGTTCTTCTCGATCGTCGGGCCGCCGCACTACGAGTACCAGCTCAAGTGCGAAATGGCCCCAGAGGCCCGGCTCCGCCGTTTGGCGATTCTCAACGACGTCCAGATGGCGCCGATGACGCTCCCGGAAATGGCCGTGGGCGAGAACACGTTCGCCTACTCGGACCAGACTACTGGTGACCGCAAGGTGCGAATCACGCATCAATGGGTCGAGCGTTCGGCGTCGAGGCCGCCGGAGGCGCCGCCGGCACCTGTTTACCCGCCCGACGCTGGTGAGGCCGCCGGCACAGATATCGTCTTCCAGTGGACTCCGCCCGATGATCCCGACAGCGATGCGATCGCCGACTACCACTTCGAACTCTCGAACCGCGCCGACATGAAGTGGCCGTTGTCGATGAGCTTTTACAAGCTCATCTCCCGTGCCTCCGGCGTGGTCAAGGAAAAGGACAAAGCGACGAACAAGGTCATCAAGGTCACGGTCAAGTCCCAGTACACGTTGCCTCAACCCGGGCTGCTCACACCCGACCGGACATACTACTGGCGCGTGCGTGCTCAGGACGACCAGGGCGTGTGGGGGCCCTGGAGCCGGACCTGGAGCTTCACCCCGCGCGGCCCGGCGTATCCGCTGGCCGTTGTCGTGGACTACGATCAAAACAAGGGCGTGGGAACCCTCCGTTGGAAAGCTAATTCGGTGGGCCTGCCGCCGGTCAAGTACCGGGTCTACGGCAGCGACGAGAAGGGCTTCTCGATCGCCGACAAGCGGTACCAGAGCGTCCGTGGCATCACCACGGAAGAGATGCCGCTGGATTTCCCGGCGAACTTCATTGCCGAGACAGCGGCTACGGAACTGGCGGTCCTGGGCTGCGACGTAACGTTGCCCGGCGCCAACAAGGCCTATTACCGCGTTGTGGCCGTGGACGACCAGGACAATCGCAGCGGGCCGTCCGACTACACGACCGCTCCCCGGCCCTTGATCTACAGCAAGCCGGTCCAGACGGCCACAGTCGGGGCCGAGTACCGCTATCAGGTCCGGGTGAATCGGTCTCTAGGGGACCTGAGTTCGCGGATGGTCGACGGCAGGCAGGCCAAGGGCTACTTTGATATCGAAAATCCCAGGTACGTGCTGGATCGGGGACCGGCCTGGCTCACGATCGACGAATCCACGGGCGTGCTTTCCGGGACGCCGGAGACGGCAGGCAAGGTAGACGTGACGGTCACGGCAAGCATTGACCGGGAAGTACGGGAATTGGACGAGGCCGCGCTCAAGTGGGGCAGAGAGAAGGTGCTCTCGGTGACAACCGAGAGCGTCGGCAGCGCGACTCTGAAGTTCGTCATCCATGTTCAGCAGTAAGGTACGGACGCCGCGGAACCGAAGAAGAACAAGGACTCAAGGATCTTCACGCATTTCAAAGCCGGTGGCACACTAAATCCCGCCCACGCCGGCGAATGGGAGGAGCCAGACCCATGAAACGATTGATGCTTATCCTCGTCGGGTACTTCACCTCGGTGACAAATGCCTCGGATAATTCGCCGGACGAGTTAATCAAGATGGCCGACGTGAAGGGCGGACTGATCGTCCAGGTCGGCTGCGGCGACGGGTCTCTGACGAGCGAACTGAGGGCGAGCGACAGCTACATTGTCCACGCCCTGGACGTGGATGACGCGAAGGTCGATCGCGCGCGGAAAACGATAATGGAACGAGGCGTCTACGGCCCCGTGTCGGTCCATCTCTTCGACGGGGTTCATCTGCCCTACTCGGAGAATCTGGTGAACTTGCTGGTGATGCGGGATACGGGGTTGGGGATACGAGATGAAGAGGTCATGCGGGTGTTAGCTCCGGGAGGTGTCCTCCTGAAGATCACTCCTGACACCCGAGAACTGACACCTGAGACCTTCCGCAAGCCGCGACCGGAAGAAACCGATGAGTGGACACACTGGCTTCATGGGGCTGACGGGAATGCGGTTGCACGGGACCGCATCGTTGGACCGCCGCGCCGCCTTCAATGGATGGCCCGCCCCTACTGGGCGCGTTTGCACGATGCGCCGTCCAGCACAAGTGCCATGGTCTCCTCTGGCGGCCGTGTGTTCTACATCTCTGACGAGGGACCCGCGGGAACATATGCCGGTCTGGAAGACAAGTGGTTCCTCGTTGCAAGAGATGCTTACAACGGGACGCTTCTGTGGAAACGGTCGATGCCCAACTGGGGATGGAAGCAGTGGACCGCCGATTGGCACGCCCGGAACAATCAACCCTTCCAACTGCCCAAACGGCTCGTGTCCATCGGCGATAGGGTCTATGTGACGTTGGGATTCAACGAGCCTGTGTCGGAGCTGGACGCAGCGACCGGCGAGGTTGTGAGGGCCTTTGAGGGAAGCGGACGCACAGACGAGATCCTCTATCACGAGGGACGATTGATCTTGTCGGTCAACAAAACAGCTCATGATCCTTTGAGGACCGAGCATCAGCCCTTGAAGAAGAGTATCGCGGTCGTCGAGGCCGATACAGGGAAGATGCTCTGGAAAACTGGCGACTACGCAGGTTTGGCGGCCAAGACAGATTCGATCGAGCCCAACGGGCGTCTGGAGCTGGCGGTAGGAGATGGGCGGATTCACTTCAGCGATCGCGATGCCCTCGTCACTCTCGAACTGGAGACGGGAAGCGAGATATGGCGGGCTCGGCGATCGTTCGGTCCAAAACTGAACGCCAACTTTAACACGCGAATGTATGAACTGCCCGTGCTTGTGTACAACGACGGTGTCGTGTTATTCGCGCAACCGGAGGGAACGATCAGCTTTCATTCCGTACCGGGGACCTTGTACGCGCATAGCGCAAGCGACGGCCGGCTTCTTTGGCAACATCGCTATGGCGGATGGGTACACAATACTCAGCCGAACGTGTTCGTCATCGACGGAACTGTGTGGATTCACGAACATCAAGAGGGCGCCGTCATGCAGGGAGGGAAGCGAATGGTTCTTCCCAATAACTTGCAGAGCAAAATCGACTACGCCGTGCTGGGACTGGATTTGCACTCGGGAGAACAAGTATCCCGGCTATCCACCAAAGCGATCTTCAACGTAGGCCACCACCACCGCTGTTACCGTAATAAGGCCACCGAGCGTTTCCTCCTGACGTCGCGACGCGGCGTCGAATTCATCGACACAAAATCCGGCGAGAATGATTTGAACCACTGGACGCGCGGCGACTGCCAACTTGGGATCATGCCCTGCAACGGCCTGCTGTACACCACGCCTCATCCATGCAGTTGTTACATCGACAGCAAGCTGAACGGCTACTATGCGCTAGCTCCCGCGGCAGAAAGCTCGCCGCCCACCGGTTCCGGCCCGTCGTTTGTCAAGGGACCCGCCTTTGAAGCCGCTGTTTCACGAGATTTGCCAAGCTCCGAGGATTGGTGGACGTTTCGGGGAGATGCAAAGCGAAGCGGGTCGGCAGAAACGTCGATTCACGGCAACTTGATTCCCACGTGGAAGGCAGAACTTGGCGCCAAAAGTGGACCGCTTACGATCGCGGAAGGAAAGGTGTTCGCACCGGTCGTCGACCAGCATCGGATCGTGGCCCTGGATGCCGCGTCGGGAGCCGCCGTATGGGAGTATGTCGCGGGTGCTCGAGTGGACACGCCGCCCACGATCTACAAGGGGATGGCACTGTTCGGATCATCCGATGGGTGGGCGTACTGTCTGCGAGCCTCGGATGGACAGTTGATGTGGAAACGTCGCGTTGCGCCGCGCGATCGACTGGTCGGCGTCCAGGGGCAACTCGAATCGGCCTGGCCTGCCCACGGGAGCATCCTTGTCCACGACGACATCGCCTACCTTGCCGCGGGCCGTTCCTCCTTTCTTGATGGCGGAATTCATTTCTACGCGATTCAACCTGTGACGGGCGAGATCGTTCAGCAGCGAAACGAATACACTCCCGATTCAGAAACGCACAAAATGGCGGCGAATCCCTCGTATACCCAGACGATGCCGGGCATGCTGGCAGATATCCTGGTCAGCGACGGTTCTGCAATCTGGATGCGCAACCACCAAGTCTTTGGCGACACGCCGTCAAGGCAAGGTCATGTCCACGCCACCGGCGGCTTCCGCGATGACACTTGGTTTAACCGCACGACCTGGAAGGTGGCCGCCGCAACGCACGCTCAACTTCTCGTCTTTGATGAAACGGCCGTCTACGCAATAGAAGCGTTTTCGAGCACGAGTCGAGCTAAGGCGTTCACGGCCGGAGGCAATGGCTACCGACTTTTCGCCAGATCGTTGAATCGCTCAGGACCGCTCATACCGCGCACACGCAAGGGAAAAGCTGGGAGAAAAGGTGCGAAACCGAACATCTCCGACAACTGGTCCGCTCAGATCCCTGTCCGAGGAACTGCCATGGCCGTGGCCGGCGATACGCTGCTGATCGCCGGTGCTCCGGACATCGTCGATCCCCAGGATCCTCTCGCCGCGTTCGAAGGACGCAAGGGTGGAGTACTCTGCGCCTTCTCTGCCAAAGATGGCAGCAAGCTATCCGAGCTGAACATCAACGCCCTGCCCGTGTGGGATAGCATGGCCGTGGCACGAGGCAAGATGTTTCTCGCGATGAAGGATGGCACCATCAGGTGTTTTCAGGGAAGACCCGTGGACGAATGAAAAGAACTCGTCGGTTCAGCCAGATTGCCCGCCGGAGGCAAGGCGGTTGATCAGGCGCAGCCGGATGTTGCCTTTGAAGACGCGTCCGGGCGAGTATATTTCGCGCCAAGTCGCCCCGTCGGCCTCCGCTGTCAGCCCGTGCCCGTCCGGGCAGCGCAACACGCCCGGGCCCTTACCGAGCCGCAACCGGATTGCCCGCGTATCGCCGCCGGGGTAGATCAGGATTCCCCATTGTTCGTCGCGCTGGCTTGTGGGAATGTTACCCTCGACCTGCAGGTAGTCACCATCGTCATCCGCACCGGCTGCACAGACCGTCAGCATGGGCGCCGGATGACATTGGATGTCGATACCACCCGCACGAAAACGATGGCCGTCAACCATTGCGACCCGACAGTTATCGCCAGCCTCTCTCAGGCAGGCAAACCGCCCAGAGAACTGCGCGCCGTCATGCGCGAGCCCTTCGGCGTCCGCGGGCGACCAGAACACTCGGTACCTGGCGTTGTCGGTTCGCGCCTCGACCACGATACCGTCGCCTGAAGCGTGGCCGAGTCTGACATCGTGTAGCCAGGGCTCGGGCTGGTAAGGCTCCCAAACGACGACGTACCGGCTGGTCAAATTCGTGCCGCGGCGGCGCGCGGTCAGAATTGGCATCATGTAGTTCTCGATCTTTGACGTGTCTTCCTCGGCTCGCCGGATCGATGGCGCCTCGCCAGCGTACAGTTCGCAGTCGATGGGCGCGAGCAGGTGCATCCGGAGTCGCGCGTCAGTCGGTGCAGATCCCGAGAATGTTCCCTGCCATGGCCCGGGGCCTTGCGTCTGTCGGACGTGCCGGATGTTGCCCCAATACTGGCTGAGCACGCCGTACTTGTCGAAATCCTTGCCCACGTCGCTCGTGCCGTAGTAGGCTCGCGTGGGCGTCGGCAGCTTGATCTTGCCGTCCGCGGCCAGCGAATCGGCGAAGGACGTGAGCGGCTTGTCGAAGGTGAGACGTTGGTCCTTGTCGGCGCTGCCATGGGCGAGGAAGTCGTGCTGGCTGCCGCCGATTACGTCAAACACATCGACAACGAAGGCGTTCGTCTCGTTGTCCTCGACCAGCATGATCGTGCGGCGGTAAGTCGAACACTGCGGGTACGATTTGACGTCTTCGGCTTCAATCACACCGAAGCCGTCCTTGATCGGTGCCCAGCAAGTGATACGCCCGCCAACCGTGTCGTGCGGTGTGTTGATGACCGAGAAACCGCCTGTCTCCTGGTTCATGCCATCCACAACAACCAGATTGTGCGCTAGCGCGCCTCGGGCCCAGCCGCGATACGTGTAGGTGTAGCCCACGTCCGACAACAGTTCCTCGCCACAGGCCCAGAGAATCAAGTTCAGCGTGTCTTGGTGCCCATGCCCGAAATCCGGTCCATAATTGAGGTGCGCCTCCATCTGTGCCGCGTCCCGGCCGCGGCCGAGAACGGCGTGGCCGAACACGGGCCAGATCCGGCTGGTCGTATGCGTGCGCTTGAAATGGGCGTGCTGCCGCGGCCATGTGTCGTGCACCATGAGCACCCTGCCGTCGGGGAACGCGGATTCGCGTTGGAATTCCGTTGCCTTTGCGAAAGTCGGGAACTCGACGGCAGGATCCACGTTGTCAAACCGCCGTTTGGTCAGGGGATCGACGTAGCCCGTCGGATCGGTGTAGCCTTCCAGGTATTTGAGCGCTGCCCCAAGGTTCCCAATCATCTGGCCGTGATAAGATGGTGATTCGGGGAAGACGCCGTCCAGGCCGATCCGACGGTCGATAGCCTCCTTAACAAACGAGTACGCGTAGTGAACTAACTCCGGGCGTTCGATCGTGCGTCCAATCGCGATCATCGCACGACATTTGTACGGCTGCACATTGTGCGTGCGGAACGCGAGCGTGTTTGCGTGCCATTTGTCATATCTCTGAATGAGCCGACAGTTGTCGAGCAGAAAGTCGGTCTCGATTTCTTGCCGCAAATCACGTTTCCACGCCTGGCTCAGATCCTCGATCACGCCGCTGGACCGAATGGCGTCGTAGGCCAGTACAAGCGGCTCGATCAGTTTGAGTTCGACCGGGTACCAACTACCCCACTTGCCCGTATGTACCGGGTACGGCTCCTTGTGGAAGAACATCGACTTGCCCTTGCTCGATGTCTTGCCGTAAATCGGATAACCCGGATAGACCGCCGCGAATTGGGCCACGATCACAGCCGCCTTCCGCGCGTACGCCGTGTCGCCCGTAGCTGCATAGAGCGTCGAGAGCGTCTTCGCTGCGCGCATAAGCCAGTCACGCGCGACTGCATCGCGCACTGACGTGACGTACACTCGTTTGCCTGCTTTGTTGACGGCATATTCGTATTCCCACTCGGTGCCGTCCGGGCCTGTCACCTTTGTGACCTCCGGAATCGTAAATCGTTCCTCCGGAATGAAAGACATCCCGCCAATGCTCAAGTGCTGCGGCACTCGCGGGGTCCAGCCAAGTTTGCCCCGGTATTCGGGGCCCATGTTCGCCAGGCTCGTATCCCCGATTGGACGTCGCGCCGGGACCAGCGCGGCGATCTTTTCGTCTGGCATATCGAGCAAGGGCGCGACGCGCTTCTTCAGTGTGTTCACTGCCGCCAAATCCGGCGGCACCACGTACCACGGATGCCGCCAAGGCAGACCTGCCTTGGGATCGACAATGTCCGGCGATTGCGCCTCACCAGAGCACTCGGCCGCTGCCAGCGTTGAAGATATCATTGCAGCAAGAATCACCTCGGCCCGCTTCATCAACATGCTATGGATCTCCTTCGTGTTGGCGCTTCGTTTCCGGCACTTCGGGCAGCGACTTGACCAGATGCGCGCCGCGAACGTACGCGATGAGATGTTCAGCCCAATGGGGCGTGCGACCAAACGGTTCGCGGTAGAAGATCGCGATCTTCGCTTTGTTCCACGCGGAATCGTCATCGCCGATCGCAAGTGCTGGAACCGCAAGCAGCAGTTCTATGAACATTGTTTCGCGCATCACTGCTGCTCCTGTGGTCTTCGAGTGACCGAGTGGCTGATGGCACGTTCGTTCACGGGTGGCCGAGCAGCCAATCCGTGGCGGCTTCGGCCGTTCCGCGCGATTCGTCCGAGATTACTTCGAGTCTCTCCGGGTGCTGGTTGGCTTCGTAAGCGGCGCGAACGATCGCCGGTGAATTGTCGCTTTCGCCAGCAAGCCATAGGCGCGTCGGTGCGGCGAGTGCTAACAGCCCCGGCAGGTCGTGGTATTTCGCCGCGCCGGGCACGAAGTCGACGTGGTAGACATCGCTCAATCGGCCAAAGCGGAAGCCGTCCGTGTCGATTGCCGCCCGCGTGACGGCTTCGGGGGCGAGCGCCACGGCCGCCGCAGCCCAACGTCCGGCACCGCTTAACCCAACCAAGTCAATCTCGCACCGCGACCCGCCGTCGCGCTTCGCCCACTCGACAACTGCCAGAACGTCGTGGACGCGACGGGCAAAGAGCGGAAGGTTGTAGCAATAGGTCCAACCGGCGAACGCCTCTTCGCCCTCCAGCCAGCGTTGTCGTAGAACCGGCTGTCCCTCTTGCAGGAATTCGCCTTGTTCGAGCAAATCAACACCGACGACTGTAACTCCCGCATCGAGCAGCCGGCGTGCATGACTCGCGAGCGAGCCATCCGGGGCCACAAGCCCTGCTTTACCAATCCTGTCGAGCCAGACAACGGTACGCCGCCCGGACTCCTTCGGCGAAAGACGTACGACCGGCAGTTCTGCAGCGTGGTCTTCGATGGAACGATAGCTGAGAAGCCCCAGCGTGAGCTGATGATCGCCCCGGTCAATCGTGTCTGCGGTCTTGAATTGGATATGTGGTTCCGGCGGCAAACCTCGGAGGAGTACCCGCCAGGCAGTCCCTACGACATCGCGGTATTGTTCGAGCGATCTGGCGTCTCGCGGGATCAAGGCGTCGATCTGGCGTTTGGCGTCTTGGGTCAGCCAGTCGAGCACCGCAGATTCTGTTTCGGCCGTGGCGTCCGGCCGTGGATGATCGTGGTTCCAGACGGTCAGTTGCTGTTCAGACAGGTGTTGATAGGGACGCTCGCGAATCGGCTCTTGGATCCCAATTCCAAGATGCCGGTCGAGCCAGCGGTACATAGCCGTGCGGCTGACCATGTTGTAGTTGTGCGGGAATTGCAGCAACGGTACGTGTGACACATGGTCTGCCCGACCAAGCATCTTGTAGTGTTGCAGCAGTTCGGGGAATCCTCGCTCGGACATCGTGCGCGTCGCGTCATCCGCAGAAATCAACAGGAGCGGTTTGGGAGCGTGCAAGGCAGTGAATTCAAGATTGTAGGTGCCGATCCGCAAACCGCTGATGTTCTCGCAGGTACATCCGCCCTGTCGCGTAGTCGAGACGATCACGACCGGTACCGACACACGTGGCCGGTCGTCCACCGCCGAGAGCATGAATGTCTGCGTTCCTCCGCCGCTCCCGCCAGTAACCGCTATCCGTTTGGGATCCACGTCCGGAAGGTCCAGGAGGAAGTCCAATGCCCGAATCGAATGGTACGTGTGAAGCCCCATCGGGTTGTGCAAGTTAAGTTCCGCCGACGCGCTGTAGAAACCGCTTTCCGGCGGCTCGTGGAACTCTCTGCGCAGCCTTGAAAAGCGATGGACCACGTCGAGCGGAATCTGCTGGCAATCGCCGTAGCCGATCATGTCGTAGTGAAATACCACGCATCCCATTCGGGCGAGATGCACGCATCGCGATTGCATAAAACTCCGCGCGGCGTCTTCAAACTGTTCGGCGCCCTTCGCGATCAGCCGCTGCGCGGTTTCGAGCCCGGCATCCTGAAAGCGGCCGCCGGGAAAGTGCCCGTGAGGGCTCAGCACGGCTGGTCGTCTTCCTCGCTTCCCTTTCGGGCGGTAGAGGTTCCCTGTGATGTACAGCCCTGGAACGCTCTCGAAATAGACCTTCTCGACGGTGTAGTCTTCCTGCTTGACCCTGCCGTGGATTTGTGGCTTGACAGGCAATTCGGTAGGCATCGGCCAGAGACCGAGCGTCACCAGGAGTATCTGCCGCACTCGCCGCGCACGAGCCTGCCACGACTCCGGATTCGCGGCGGGCGTAAACGAGAAGTCGCCGGTCTCGCCGCGAAGCGGGCCCAATCGTGTGTCTGTGGGAAGCTGACCGGATGCAAGGACTCGTAGTGGATCAGCCAGGGCTGTCGATGCGCTCATCAACGCTCCCGTGAGCGTCACGGCCGATATCGCTGTCCAGCACCACCGTCTCTTGCTCGTGAAATCACTCATTCCTCGTCGACCCTCGTTCTCACCGGATGCGGATGGCGCGGGAAATCCTCGACTGTGGCATCGACGCACGCTAAAATCGCCTGCGTACGGCACGGACACATATGGTAAAGCTAAGTGATTCCAGAAGCAATTTCCCAACACGGCCAGATACGAGGGTGAACGATGCGTACCATCACACAGATTGACGTTCTGAAACGGTTCCTTGTGACATCCATTCTGATCCTGTTCTTTTGTTCGAGTGCCGCGCGCAGCGACGACGAGACGCTGTTGACCGATGAATTTGATGGTCTAAGGTCCGGCATGTTCTCTCGGGTTCTGGGAGCCCACACAGAGTATCATCACATACCGGAGGCGACGCCCAAGGGGAACTGGGCCATTTCGTGTTTCGGCACGGGTACGGGGCCGCAACGGGCTTGGCGAGTCATGAGCGACGGTGGCAAGAAGGTGATGTATCAGTCGTATGACAACAAGCGGGCGCACACTAACCCGATGGTCATTGCCGGCGACGAGCTATGGCGAGACTATACGGTCAGCGTCACGTTTGCTCCGGAGTCGGAGCGAGCGCAGAGCGGTTTGGTGTTTCGTTATCGGAACGATCGCTGCTACTACTTCTTCGGCGTGCATGGCAATCGAGCGGTGCTCAAGATGGTCCGCCATGGCATCGCCTTCCGTAAGCCGTTCGAGAAGATCCTGGCCGAAGCCCCTTGCCAGTGGCGCGTCGGAGAGTACCTGGTCGCCAAAGTGACAGTGCATGGCGAGCGCATCCGGGCAGAGCTAGGAAGCAGTGTTGTGCTATCTGCCGAAGATCCCGCTTTCTCACAAGGCAAGATCGGACTGATGTCGGATGTACCCACGCGATACCGCGAAGTGAAGGTCACTGCGGGCGCCAAGGAAAAGCAAGCCTATCTCGACCGAAAGGCGGAACGCAAGCAAGAACTACTCGATCTCCAGGGTGCGAACCCGCGGCCGGTTGTCTGGAAGAAGATCAAGACAGAAGGTTTTGGCGTGGGACGCAACTTGCGTTTCGGAGACCTCGACGGAGACGGGCAGACGGATCTTCTGATCGGCCAGGTCGTCCATCACCTGCCGAACTATAGTGAAGTGAGTTGTATGACGGCGATGACGTTCGATGGCAAACAACTGTGGCAGGTCGGCGAACCCGATCGTTGGAAAGATCACCTAACGAACGACGTCGGTTTCCAGATTCACGACTTGGACGGCGATGGCCGGAACGAAGTGGTTTACTGCATGAACTTCGAGATCGTCGTTGCCGACGGTGCTACGGGGAAAACCAAATACAAGGCCCCTACTCCAAAGACCGATTTGCCAAAAGCCCGCTATCCACGGATTCTGGGGGATAGTCTCTTCTTCTGCGACACGCGAGGAACGGGACACCCGCGGGACATCGTCATCAAAGATCGCTACCGCCGGTTTTGGGTTCTGAACGATCGTCTGGAGCTGATATGGAAAGCGGCCTGCAATACGGGCCACTACCCGTTTGCTTACGACGTCGACAATGATGGAAAAGACGAGCTGGCAATGGGCTATAGCCTGTTCGACGATGACGGAACACGGCTATGGAGCCTCGACGAGAAACTCGGCGACCATGCGGATGGAGTGGCCATCGTGCGTTTCCGAGAGGATCTCCAGCCCGTGCTTTTCAACTCGGCGAGCGACGAGGGCATTTTCTTCACAGATGTTCGAGGCAATGTTCTCAAGCATCACTACCTGGGCCACGTTCAGAACCCGGCTGTGGCGAATTTTCGCGATGACTTGCCCGGCTTGGAACTCGTTTCAATCAACTTCTGGGGAAATCAGGGGATCATTCACTTCTACGATGCCGAAGGCAATGTCTATCACGACTGCGAACCCAATCAGTACGGCAGTATGTGTTTGCCGATCAATTGGACCGGACGGGGCGAGGAGTACTTCGTCCATTCGGCCAATGTGGACGAAGGGGGAATGTTCGATGGTCACGGTCGCCGCGTCGTGCTGTTTCCCGATGACGCGCACCCGGATATGTGTAACGCCGTCTTGGATTTGACGGGAGATTGTCGAGATGAAGTCGTCGTCTGGGACCCTTATGAACTGTGGGTCTATACTCAGGAGGACAATCCGAAGTCAGGCAAGCTCTACAAGCCGGTACGCAATCCGATGTACAACTACTCCAACTACCAAGCCACCGTTTCGCTCCCCGGTTGGTCCAAGTGATCCCGACAGTTGGAAGATGATCTTGCCTTGCCTTTTTGTGGGCAAGATCACTGGAAAGCCGAGGCATGAATCGAGTTCAGAGCAACACGACGGGAAGGGATCAGACGTACAGAATTCAAAATTGTCCGTCGAATCGCTCGACCGAATCAGGAGTTTTGCCGGCCAATTTTGAATTCTGTACGTCTGACCCCGATTCGTGCGTCGGCTCACGAGTCAGAGCCTCTACGCGGAACCGGAGACCCTAGCGCAATGGTACCATTGCTATGTGCTTCTCATCCACCGGTTGCGGCGGAACGTGGATGTACTTCTGGAAGAATGCATTTGCGTCACGATTTGCCTTCAGCGGCATCGCGGGATTCTTGCTGCGGCCCCAATAGAAGCCATGCTTTTCCCCAGGGTACTTTTCCACCGTCACTTTCTTGCCGAGCGATTCCAGCTCGGGAACGAGCACCTCGAAGTTGAACTTCTTCAGTGCATGTTGATCGCCGTGCAGAATCAACACGGGACACTCGATGCCCGCCATCTTCTTACGCGTGCGCTGTTTCAGTTCGTCCGTGTACAGCACTCGTGGATCAGCGTTCATCACGTCCCAACGACGATCGCCGGTGATCTTGCCGCTGTGATCACGGACAATATGATCTTTGGTGAACATCCCCATGTAGATGATAGTTGCTGGCTCGCCTGCCGCTATTGCAGCCACTTTGTCGGAGACGCTGGCCACTTCCAACGCCAACGTGCCGCCTCCGCTGCCACCGTACATTACAACGCTATCGGGATCGACCTCGGGCAATGCCCGGACCTTCTCAATAAGTGCCAACGTATCCGTCACCACGCCACGGTCCAGGGGATCGTGCCTGATCGCTCGCCGCGTCGCACTGACGATCTGGTAGCCCCACGCCAAAAACCGCGTCTGGGTTGGCTGATTGAGCGCGTTCGTTCGGAGTTGAGCCATGTTGCTTTGGCCGAGCCCGCCATGTAGGAAGATCACGGCGGGAAACGGCCCCTGTCCTGGCGGTCTGCGGACGGCCGCGTAGGAAGTCTCGCTCACGCGTAGCTCCGTAACCGGGCAGACCTCTTCCGAGATTTTCGGCTTCTTCACCGTTAGCGCGTTTTGCGCGTCGATCGGGTCATTCTGCCCGCAGGCAACATTCGCCCCAACGCAGACGAGAAGCCAAGTTATCACAACGACGCGCACGAGGATATCGTTTGAGATCTGCATGGGTTACTCCTTTGTGCACGGAGGAATTGGTCGACAATTTCAAGGTCCCGAATTATACACTTTTGCAGACTCTTCGTTGCAGTCGGGCAAATCCTCATCCTATACTACGCTTGAATCGTCGCCGAATCTGCCCGAGGAGCACCCGTGATGCCGATACCCCCAACCGCCCTTGCCTTCGCGACCGTGTGGCTGGGTTGTGTCTGCTGGTTTTGCACGGCAGAGAGCGTGGCGGCGGACAACGATCCGCAAGTCTTCTGGTCCGCCGATCATGAGACCGGAGACCTCAGTCAGTGGCACGACGGAAACGCCAAGTACCCTCGCGGCGGCATGTTCAATACGGGCGGCGCGGCGGTGGAAGCGGCTACAACGACCGACGTAGCGCACAGCGGCCGGTATTCGGCCAAGATGACCATCCGCGGGGCCGCCGGAAAGAAACTTGCCGTCCGCCTGATGCGATGGGGGAACAAGGCCTGGGACGAGGGTGACAGCAAGGACCTTCCCGACGAAGCTTACTACAGCGCGTGGTTCTATTTTCCTCGGCACTACAAGCCGAAGGTCTGGTGGAACATCTTCCAGTTCAAGTCGACTCGCGACGGCGAAACGGGCAATCAGAGTCAGCCCATGTGGACGCTGAACGTGGACTCCGATGAAGGCCGAATGTGGCTCTACCTCTACACCAAGTTCAATACTCCGCGGCAGCATTCTCGCCAGATTCCAAGCGAGCGAGTCGACCTTCCTGTCGGGAGATGGGTTCACATTGAGGCATTCTATCAACACTCAACGACCAACGACGGCCGGATATCCATCCGGCAAGACGGGGTTCTTCTTTACGACGTCAAAGGCGTTCGCACGGCCATCGGCAAACGCGTAACGTGGGGAATCGGGAACTACACCGACGACATCGACCCGTCGACGGCGACCATCTACGTGGACGATGCGGTGATTTCTCTGAAGCGGATTGGTGGACCATCAAACGGATCAGCTAGTGGGTCGCCAAGCTCCGCGAAGATCGCGTCCACAGCATCCGGGCCACGCGGCGGTTGGACTCGCCGCGGTGAACCAGAGCGTTCGCCGCGCCGTTGATCCGATTCTGCGAGCGCATCGCCAACAGCAATGCGGCCCCCTTCGTGGCGCATGTCGAAGAACATTCCCTGCTGCAACGTGGATCTTGGGCTGGTGTTGGGCATGGACAATCAATCCGAAACTCTCTACGGACTATCTGGGCGTCAGGGATTTCTACAATACTATTTCGACGCCGCATACGTCCGCAACAGATCATGGTAGATCTGAGTACCGCGTACTGTGTACTGAGTACTGAGCGGTGGGCCGCGCGGACTTGGCCCACCCTATTAAGATGCGCACAACGCGTGCAGGTTTTCACTTGGGCGGGTCGGGGGCAATCTCCAACGGCGGGTACGTGACTTCGTTCGCTTTCCCGATCCATGCAGGATCTCCACACACGCCGGCTTGAGTGTAGTCGAACGGTTTGAAACCGATCTTCAGCGCCGGCGAATCAGGCGCGATGTGGAAATCGCACTGCTGCGGATCCTTGAACTTCGGGTCGGCAATGATCGAACCTTGTTCGTGACCGGCGGCCTGCCACTCGTCCAGTGACTTGCCCACGAAATCCACCTCCTGACCGGCCGCGTTCCAGAAGCAGTTGTTGCGGCTGACGTGCTTGATCTGGTCCCATCGTCCGGATAGCAGCACACCGCTGTCCCAGTAGACGATGTTGTTCTCGAAGGTGAACGACAGGTGGTCTTCCACTCGCGTTGCCTGTACCTGGTACAGCTTGCTGAAAGCCAGGATGTTGTTGCGGACCACGTTTTCGCGGCCGTAGTGCTGGTGAAAGCCGCCCGTCTTGACGCGATAGACCAAGTTGTTTTCGAACAGGATGCCCGTGCTTCCTTCGTCGGTGTACAAGCCCCAGCCGCCGTACGAATAGGCGTACGCGTCGTGAAAGATATTGTTGCGCACCACAGTGCCTTCAGACGGCCCAAGGGTATAGATGCCGCCCATGTCGCTGAGCATACCCCAGCCGATGTGGTGTACGTGGTTGAAGGCGATCGTGTTCCGTTTGGCAAGGCTCTCGGCATAGCCCCACCGCCAGCCCACGGAAATACCGGTGTAGAAGAGATCCGCGATTTCGTTGTGTGTGACCGAGTTGTCGCCGCTTTGGCCGACCCACACGCCGACGGCACACGGGAAGATGCGCCCGCCGTGGCGAATGATGTTGTTATCTACGGTGATGTGGCTGGTCCTTTCGACCTCGCGGGCCGCGATGCCGGTCTCGCCGACCCGTACGCCGCCCGCGCCGAAGTCGTGCAAGTAGCAGTGGCGCAAGGTGCAGTCGCGGCAGCCTTTGCGAAACCACACGACGTACGTGCCAACGTGGCCGATCTCGCAACCCTCCAACACCACGTTCCGCGCGCCGTCCGCCATCACGACCGCTTCGATCGGCGAGGCCGCTTGTGATGCTTCGAAGCCGCCTGGCGGCGTGATCCACTGGCCGTGATGGAACGTTAGTCCTTTGATCGTTAC
>JADHUC010000268.1 GCA_016784735.1 Pirellulaceae bacterium
GAGGAGACATTTGGCGTAAAGGTGAAGAAAATCGGCACCGAGGATGTCGCCAAAGACGAGGACATCCAAAATCTCTGGCGCAACGAGAGTCCGGAAGCCAACGCAATCGCACAGCGATGGATTCGTGATGCAAGGGAAGTGATGACGACAATCGAGTCCGAAGTTGTTCGATCCGCCAAAGTGTATCTGGCCATGAAGATGCTCATGGAAAAACACGCCGCCAGTGCGATGGCGTTCCACATCCGGTATCTCGTGGACAAGGCGCGCCGCGAGGATTATGTGACACCGGCCCTGGCGACCTCCGAATTCCAACTGCACAATGTCGTCGCAAAGTGCCAGTCGCACCTGAATATCGTGCTATCCGAGATGCTGCTGCAATACGCCTATGGAGTACCCAGCATGCTGGGAGATTACTCCGTGGACACATACTGTGGCACGTCGGTGGTTCAACATTGCGAGGGCCCCTGGAATCCTTGGGGTGACGATCGAAGGGTCCCGTACAACCTTGTCGATCATCGCGAGCGTCCCATACGAGGGCGCAAGGTAACGGGTGGCAGCGCGGCGTCCTGGATTCTGTATCCGGGCGACGAGCCCGTTACCATGTGGCAGGTCGATGTACAGAGCAAGGAGGTGCTCGTACACACGGGGACCACGATCCCTATGCTTTCGGAATTCGCGGTCTACAAAGATCACTTTTACGAAATGATGTGACGGACCAAGATCGTGGCGTCAGTTGACGCCAAGAAAGTGCTGCGTTACGTCTACCCGGACAAGTACGGCGTACACCGATGCGCCACGTTCGGCGATTTCCGAGAGCGGATCAGAGATATCGCCGCATTTCTCGGCTTCACAGTGATCGAGGAGGATGTGTAGGGCGTCCGTCTCGGCATTCTCGCTCGACCGCCTTACTCGCCGAAGCAGACGAGTGAACCGTTCTCCAATGAAAGGAAGATCCGGCCCTGGGCCGCAATCATTCCGTCGAAGACGGGCGAAGATTCCAACTCGTATTTGGCCAGCGAGGCTCCGTCGGTTGCATCGACCAGGCAGAGCGCCGCCCCTCGTTGTCCCTGGAAGGTGGCCTCTGCCTCGTCAAGATTTGGAGGTATGAGTTCGCTGGTTCTCAGTTCGGCCGGCTCGGGTGGGCCTGCCAGCAGTAGCGTCTTGTCGGCCAAGACAAGGGCCCGGGCAAAGATGGGTACCTGCCGGCTCCAAATATTGCGGTGCAGGCTGGGCTCGCCGAAGCGTCTGTCGCGTTCGGTTACTTTCAGGCCAAGGGCTCGGCCTGATCCGCCGTAGCGAAGGTGCTGATTGTCTCGATTGCTTGGCAGCGGCTCGAGGGCTTCCTTCTCGGCGGCGAACAAGTGATACTGCTCACCCCCGCGAACCTGACCCGATGGCCCACCAGGATACCTGTCTCGGCCATAGCCGTACACGATCTTCTCGCCCAGCGAGAGAATACGGCCGGACGGCACCATGTTTCCCATGCGTGCCCAGATCGCCCAGCCGGATTCATTCGTCGGAGGCATGCATACCGGATCCGATCCGAAGAGCCAATAAGAGCGATGCCACCAGGCACCATCCAGAAAACCCATGGGTGCGAACAAATGGGGCGGGCCGGTTTGCAGATCATCACCTGTCTCGAAGTCGATCTTCAAATGCCGCATGTAGACGGAATCCCCGGACACGGCCAGGACATCGTTTAATACGCCGCGCAAATCAACGCCGCCGTCTGGTTGGTCCCCGGTTTCAGGATCAAGGCTGTGGATCACGGTTTCCGCGAGTAACCTGCCCGTTTCCGGTTCGAGCCGGTACACATGGATCCCTCCGTCCAGGTATGACGAACGGCCTGCCGTCACGACGAGCGTACCACCGTGTACCAAAACGCTCCCGTGGATAGACCAGGCTGATTCGAGTTGCCCTCGGACAGCGATCAAGCGATCCTCGGGCGCGCCGCGAAAACGCCAGACCAACGCTCCGTCTGCCTCACGGAGGCAGTAGATCCAACCGTCGGTCGAGCCGAACAGGACGAGGCCATGGTGAATTGTGGGCGGCGAGTCGATGCGCCCGCCAGCCGTATATGACCAGAGCGATTCGCCGTCGGTCACGTCCAGAGCGTGTACGGTGTGGGCATCAATCTCGGCTACGAAGAGTTTCCCGCCTGCGGTAACCGGGCTGGAGAGGCGACCACCGATTGTTGTCTTCCATGTCTGACTCAGTTCGCTTGGCACGCCGGTGGTGGTTCGACCGCTTCGCCCGTTGTCATGTCGATAGGTTGGCCAGTCGGAGGAGTCGAGAGTTGAGAGTCCAGAGTCTAGAGCCGGACCGAATGCGGGACCTTTTTCGAGACGTGCGTCTGTTGTTTCTACGGAGGTTGGTTGGCCGGGTGACGATGCGAATGCGTACGTGCCGCGGACCATCGTCTTGATGTTGCAGGCGCATGAATGCGGCGGAGCATACAACAGTCCATTCGCGGGCATAACTCCATACTGGCAGGTGCCGCGGACCCAGTGGTTTGGGTTTATCTTGCCCGAGTCGACGTCGATGAACTCCGTTCCCGAACGGGCGGACAGGATGAACCGGCTGGTGGCTTTTGACCGATAGCAACGATGATGGGCAAGTGTAGGGTAGGCCCACGCCTTGTCTGTGGCAATGATCCTTTCGACCTGCCCGGTTCTTGCATTCAGCCCTTGCCCGAAATCCGCACTGCCTCGACTGCGAGTGTAGCCACGCCAGACCAGGTCGTTGATCACGAAGACGACGGGCGGTGAATTGAATCCCGCCGTGCTGGAACACTCCCAGAGGGCCTTGCCGTCGTCGATGGAAAACGCCGAGAGCCTGCGGAAATCGGCCACGTACACGATGCCGTCGTGAGCGGTCAACACGGCCGACGCCCAAAGCCACGTGCGGTTTCCGGGAGCGGCGAGATGCGTTGGATGGGCTTTCCGCCACCGCTCCTCGCCCGATTTCGCGTTCAGGCAAACAAGCTGGTCACTTGTCTGGTACAGCAGAGCATCGTTCGATACCACCAGCGGAAGCAATGTCTCGATACTGACCCGCTTACGCCAAAGCGTCTCTCCCGTTTCGGGATTCGCCGCCATGACGACCCGTCGCGCGGATTCGTTCTCTCCGCGATGCATGTGAATTGCCACCTGACTGCTGCCGGCCAGCATGATCAGTTGCTCGCCGGTGTGAATGATCTGTCGCGTGTGCTCCGACCCCTGGTAAGTCATCAGGAGCTTTCCGGTTGCCGCGTCCAAGGCCGACACTCCTTGGTCGATCCCCAGGGTAACGTACACACGGTCGCCGGCCGCAACCAGACGGAAGGGCAAGTCGGGTGGGCCCGACCGAAAGCCGTGCAGATGGTCGGCCCATGAAACGATCTTCCGTTTCCAAAGGACCACGCCGTTGAAAGCGTCCCGGGCCACCAGGCTCCATCTGGCCGGCATGCGGATATCGGCGGTCAGTCCCTCGTCGATGATGCAAAAGAGCCGTCCCTGCGCCGAGACCATCGCACTGACGCTGGCCAACTGTTCGTGACTACGAGCGAATTTCGGATAACCGATCCATTGCACATGCTTTGGAAGCCCGACCCTTGTGTCCTGGGCAACGGCGTTGTTGTCCGGCCCGTGCAGGTAGTGGGTCCATTCGTCAATCTCTGCGGGCCACGGTTTGGTCGTCTTCTTCCAAGTCTCGCCCGACTTGACATAAGCCACCCCATGCGGAGCCAGCACGCGTATCACCTCTCGCATGGCAACATCGCCAAGATCCTCGGCGACAAGGAGGTTGACCAGGTTGTCCGTATAGGGGAGATAGTTCCTATTCCAGTATTGGACCGACGCTCTGCCGTACAGGCTTTGCTGTTTGATAAACTCTCGAGCCTCGGCGGTTTCGCGCCGATCTCCGCAGAGACCGTGAACAACAAAGCTGTCATTCGCACAGAGATCGGTTGTGAATGAACCACCGCCCGATCCCAGGTGCACGACCAGCCCGCCCTGGATTCCCGAGCGTGCCACGATCTCCCGTGCCGACTGGCCATAGATGCTCGTGGTGAGGAAGAAAAGAACGAAGGTCAATATAGTTCTCATGGTCGCGACTCCCCAAAAGGTTTTCATCAGCAGCCCATCGCAATTATCGGCATCGCGCTTCACACGCTTGGGACAGGGCAGGTCAAATTATTGACGATTTGGGTCGCGTTGGCGAGACTGTCGGCATGCCGCGTACTGCCCTGGAGACTTTGTTGATCAGAGTCACGGTTGTTATACTGCCTTCCCTAAGACCTTCGTTCTCGTACAACGGAGTTTCATCTAGATATCGCCCCGTAAAGAGGAGAAAGACATGGTCCACAACCGCAGTGTCACCCACACCATGATTGCCATTGCCGCGTCGTGCCTTTTTAGCGCGCCGTACGTTTCTGTGGCCGGCGAAAAGGCTGAAGAGGGCTTCGTCAGCCTTTTCGATGGTAAGACCCTCGACGGCTGGCATCTTGTGCATGACGCGAAGTTTGTTGCGGAAGATGGCGTGCTCAAGCTCAATGGCGGGCTTGGCTGGCTGCGCAGCGACAAAGAGTATTCCGATTTTGTTCTTCGCCTTGAATTCCGTTTCATGAAACCCAAACAGGACGGCGGCGTCTTCCTGCGATCCAATACGGAAGGCAAGCCCTGGCCCAGCCGGAAGTACGAAGTACAGGTCGAGAATACTGTCCGCATGGCGAAGATCTTCGGCGCCGAACATGAGTTGAATGTCGAATTGACACAGAAGACGCTCAAGCCCATCGGTGAGTGGAACGAATATGACATCAAACTCGTCGGATCAAGGCTGGAAGTCCGTCTGAATGGCGAACTCGTCAGCAGGTCCAACAGCACGGGCAACCTGACGCGGGGCTGTCTCGGCCTGCAGGCCGAACACGGATTCCACGAGTACCGCAATTTCCGGATCAAAGATCTCAGCAAGTAGCGTCAATCCGAACATGGCCTTCGAATTGCGCCAAGTCACAATGGCAATATCGGTCAGCCACCAGGGCGCGGAAAGAAACGCAGAGGCGACTATGTGTGCGCATGAAACCGTGGGCCTACCATGCCGCGTGGCCATCCGCCGCGGGCTGGCCGCTGGGATGCTGCTGGTCGTGGCCACAGGCACCGGTCGGGCCGAGGACTGGCCCCAGTTCCGCGGCCCAACCGGTCAGGGTCTCGCGCAGTCCACCGCGCCGCCGGTCGAGTGGGACCTGGCAACCGATGTGCGATGGAAGGTGCCCGTTCCCGGCAAGGGCTGGTCGTCGCCGATCGTCCACGATGGCCGCATCTTCCTGACGACGGCAGTGCCCTCGGAGGAAGATCCGCCAAAGCGGCAGTCGCTACGGGCTCTGTGTCTGGATGCCGCCAAAGGCGAGACCCTTTGGGACGTGGAAGTCTTCGTCAAACAGATGAGACCGGGTGAGAAGATCAACGCCAAGAACTCCTTTGCCAGCCCAACGCCGATTACCGACGGTGAGCATGTGTTCGTGCATTTCGGGCCCGACGGAACAGCCTGCCTCGATCGCGACGGAAAGCGGGTCTGGGCCAACGATCGGCTGCGGTACAATTCGGAGCACGGGGCGGGTGGATCGCCCGTCTTCGCGGGCTCGCGGCTTGTGTTCCTTTGCGACGGGGTTGAGGATCCCTTCGTCGTCGCCCTGGATCGCGATTCGGGAACGGTGGCGTGGCGGACCCCTCGTCCCCCCATGGCGTCGCCGAGATGGTCGTTCGCGACGCCCCTGGTGATCGAGGTGGAAGGCAAACGGCAACTCGTGTGCCCGGCAGCCCAGATGGTCTGCAGCTACGACCCGGTGTCCGGGGAAGAGCTTTGGAGGGTCCGTTATCCCAACAAGTGGTCGATCGTGCCGCGTCCCGTCTTCTCGCACGGACTGGTGTTCGTCTGCACCGGATACCCCGGCCCGGCCGAACTACTGGCGATCCGGCCCACGGGCTCGGGAGACGTGACCGATTCGCACGTCGCTTGGCGGACCGACAGGCACGTGCCCCAGATCCCGTCGCCGCTCATCGTGGGGAACGACATCTTCCTGGTCAGCAACGATGGGATCGCCTCTTGTCGCGATGTCGCATCCGGCACACTCCACTGGCGTCAGCGCCTCGAAGGAAGTTTCTCGGCTTCCCCGGTGCATGCAGACGGCCGGATCTACCTGCAGAGCGAGCAAGGAGTGTGTACGGTGATCGCCGCGAGTCGCGAATATCGGCAACTCGGCTCCACTGACCTGGCGGAGCCGATCCTGGCCTCGTGTGCTTTCGCCGACGGGGCGATCTTCGTCCGCACGGAAGGCTCGCTCTATCGGATCGAGTGACGGTCGCGAGCCGCCCGAGTCGCTCCTGGCGGGATGGTGTTCCACGTCTTGAACCGTCGTGCAGAAAAGGAGACACCCAAGCAGTTGGGGCTCGAATCCACGCTACGGTCCCGCGGCCGGCCAAGGAAGACTTCGCATTGAAGCCGGTGGAGTTGTCATCCCTCACCCTTCCAGCTTTTTCATCCACCATCCATGCAACACGGATCCTCGGCGGGGGACAAACCGCGCGAAGTTGCGGATTCTTTGCAGCACCGTTCGAACTTCTTCGTCGCTCACGCTCTCAGCATCGGCCCAGCGCTTCATCAGTTCCGGCGTGGTCACGACGGCTATTCCCGACTCACCTGCCAATCGTTGGGCCTTACGATCATCCGTGGCAACTGTCCATGCTCGGGCCTGTGCAATCGCTAGACACGCTGCTTCACCGTCGTCTAAGTCTGCGGCAAAATGCACGAACAAGGCGTTCTCCTCGGGACTCTGCAAGTCGCAGATTTGCACAAGATTATCTTCCACGGCTGGTGAAAGGTCGATTTCTTCCCTGACTGTCTTTCGTTCATCTTCCTCGTCTGGTCTGCAAACGTACAGAGATTCCTCGACCACAATCTGTGGAACGTGAAAGACACTAGCCATCGCCTGTAAAAGCGAACACAAGTCGTCAGAAGCCGAATACAGGTTGATTATGCAGCAGGCATCTACAGTCTCGTCAGCCATTCCCTCTTCCCTGAACTAGACTACATCCGTCAATAAAGAGAGCCTGAAGTCCACCGGTTGGCGGAACTGAACTTCACCGTCTGCGGAGACTTCCTGTGATGTAAGAACATCGGCAACGACAGATCGGGCGGTCACCGGGTCGCACTGCAAGAATCGAGCAAGTTGGCCTTCCGAGATCCTCGCTTGCTCAAATGCACTGATGGCCAGGAACACGTATCGCTGCGGGAATCGGTCTTTCGTTTCAGGGTTCGAAGGAAGATCAAGCATTTGCGATGCCTTGCGAACCTGGAATCCCGACTCCTTCAAGTGATCTCTGGTGCCTCTGGGTATTAGCCCGAGCCCTTCCAGACGATACGCCATCGCCTCCACTGAAACGAAATACATGTGACTCAACCGGCAAAGATCAGCAATTTGGAAGTCCTCCGTTGCGGCAACGATGTCATTAAACCGACGACGAATTGAGCTTGCGGGCATCAGGAAACTCATGGCAAAAGCCTCGGCAAATCGCTCGTTCGCCGGCTTCCTTCCCCTGCTTTCCAGATAGTCGATTCCGGGTTTGTAACGATCCACAAAAAGGTGCCCGTACTCGTGAGCTAAGGAAGCGCGACGACGTTCGGCCGGATGCTTCCAATTAACCATGATGCAACAGCCAAGCTCAGAGCCAAAGGCAAACATCCCGGCAATTGCTGATGGCAAGTTGCCGTAATAGATTCTCGCACCAACGTCATTCTCAAGAATGCTGCGAAGACGCAGTAATGGCTGGTCACCCAATCCAAGCCTCTGTCGTTCCTGAAGTGCAGCATCCTCTGCAACGGATGCTACAGCAACTCGGCCTCCTATTCGGAATTCGGGCGGGTAGTTCTGCGTCATAGGCGCCTGCATGATTCTCTCAAGCTCGCAGTAGTCATCGGCAAACTGCTGCAAATCCGCAATCCCTTGAAGCATCTCAGAAGTGTCCACGCTCATCTTCTGCGCAGCGGTCCGAAGGTGCGGTTGCAGGTCAGCCATCGGCGCACCGGGGCGCACAAGGTCGTGGATTTTTCGTCCGAAACATCGGGCAAGCTGCACAATCTCGTCAGGTTTTGGCGCACGCGTACCCTTCTCGATGGCAATGAGAGTCGGACGGCTGACTCCCAAGTGATCCGCAACCTCCTTCTGCGTGAGGCCACGAGCTTTGCGACACTCGGACAAACGTTGCCCAAGGATCTTTGGGTCGACGTTTTCAGGTTGTGGCATGGCCGTGTCCTTCTTATGCAAGCACGCTTTCCGTCGAAAGCAGTTTCGCCCAGCTTCGGGCTTTCGAAACGTCGATTTCGGCCGTGGTTCTGCCAATGGCGATCTGACGAAGCTGCGCAATGTCCATCTGTCATTATCGGCTCGCTCTTGACTTTGTCAACACCTAAATGCGTTCCATCGCATATAATGTAAAGCACCAGGGATCCATCAGAAGGCGAAGAAACAGCGCAAGTCTTGATTGTTAAAGTAGTTGTAGCATATGTACTCCTGTTGTTCCGACACCACCCCCACGGAGAACGCAGTTGGTGAACGCAACGTGACCTTCCCTGTCGGAGACGAGTGAGGAAGGGCCGCTGTTCTTGAAGCCCGGACACATGACCATGAATATCACTTGCACACAAGTTTTCGTTTGTCAGAATCAGAGGCTATTCCCCCAAGAGCAGTCCGCTAACCAGGAGATGTAGCATGAGCGAAAGACTAACCCGACGCCGTTTCTTGCAGGCAGGCGCCACGACGGGTCTGGCGGCGGTTGCGGTGCCTTGTTTCATTCCTTCTAGCGCGCTGGGCGCGAACGATCGCGTCGTATTGGGTGGGATTGGCGTGGGCAAACGCGGAGGGATGGGGCAATTGGGCCGGGGCTTCGCGTCCCGTGCGCAATATGCGGCCGCTGCCGATGTCTACCTGCCACGCGCACACGAATTTGCCAAGTCGTCCGGAGCCCAGCATGTTTATCAGGACTACCGCAAACTCCTCGAACGAAACGACATCGACGCGGTCGTCGTGGCGACCCCGCATCGCTGGCACGCGCTCAACTGCATTCATGCCGCCCAGGCAGGCAAGGACATCTACTGCGAAAAGCCGCTGACCTATACGATTCCGGAAGGGCGGAAGGTCGTCGAGGCCGTACGCAAGTACAAACGTGTTTTTCAGACCGGAACGCAGCAGCGGTCAGGCCGGAACGAGTACACCGGCTGCATGCACGTGCGAAACGGTGCGATCGGCAAAGTGAAACGAGTCCTCGCGTCGAACTACTGCAGTCCCATGGAGCCCAAGTATCCCAAGCAGGATATCCCCGAAGGGTTGGATTGGGACATGTGGTGCGGGCCGGCCGAACCGCCGCCGTTCAATTTCGTCATTTGGGATAACAGCAGCAATCCAAGCTGGGTTTCCATTCGGCCGTTTTCGGGCGGCGAGATGACCGATTGGGGTGCCCACGGGCTCGACATGGCGCAGTGGGGACTTGGCATGGATGAAAGCGGTCCGGTGGAAGTCTGGACCGAGGGCGAGCCGTTCAAGGCGATGACAAGCACTCCCGAGGCGCCCGGCGGACGACACCGAGGCCCCAGAGCGCCAAAGGTGTGCATGAAATACCCCGGCGACATTGTTATGGAGCTTGACGGCGGCCCCGGCAATAGCGGTGTGCGTTTCGTCGGCGAGAAGGGGAGCATGGCCGTTACCCGTGGCAGGTTCCTTTCCGACCCCGCCGAGCTAACCGCCGAACCGCTCAAGGAACCCAAGGTCCAACTCTACCGCAGCGAAGACCACGCTGGCAATTGGTTGGAGTGCATCAAGGAACGCCGCGATCCGGTGGCTCATGCCGAGGTCGGTCACCGCTCGGTCACCATTTGTCATTTGGCCAACATCGCCCGCTGGGTTAGCGAAGTCACCGGAGAAACGGGCCAGAAGCTACAGTGGGACGCACAACAGGAGCGGTTCACCAACAGCCCGGAGGCGAATCGTTTCCTGAACGCATCCTGGCGCGAGCCGTACCAATTGCCGGAAATATAGCCCGCCATCCTGAGAGACCCGCGAAAACGCAGCAGACCGAGCGAATACAAAGCGCAAACGCGTTACTAGCCTCTTCCCACAATGTCGTTCTATGTCCGCTCAGGGCGCCTTGCGGGCGTAATTACGCCCGCGCGTTTGGCCCCGTCGCAGCCAGTTGCCAGGGCAAGCACAGCATGTGCGCGTTGCCAACCAGTCCGAGACAAAGCCAAGTGCAGGCCGCGCCTGGATAACTATCCATCGTCTTTGGAGGGCTCTCCTGGCGGTGGCGGTGGTGGGATGTAACCCTCTTCGATTTTCTCGGGTGGCGCAGGTGGTGGGGGCGGAGGCGTGTAGCCCTTGTCCCCGTCTGGTTTTGCAGGTGGTTGTGGAGTCTGCGGTGAATCGTTGTCAGCCATTGCGGATACCTCCTATGTTGGCACCAACGAAGAAGACCATGAGGATAAGCCCAACGAGAAATAAGACGCCGCCGGCGACGTTGCAGACATTGGTAGCGATAGAGAATTTGCCGCCGGGTTCGCGAATGTAGATCTCGCCCTTGTCTACCTGCTTGATCGCATGACGGAGCGCTTGCTGGCTACAGAAATGCGAAGCCAGCGCGAATGCTACACTGAGGCCCCAACACACCCACGCCGACACAAGGCACCCCGTGAGCACGACAGTCTGGCCGGTCAGGAACTTGTCGACGAAGGCGAATGAAATACCCAGTGCACCTCCAGATAACGACAGCACGGTCTTGTCATACGTTTCTTGCGATTTCTGTTCGGCCAAAACGAGATGCTGACGGTATTCCTGGAGTTGCGGTTCCATAGTGTTAGACCCCTGCGCACTTGTTGGCCGCATTATACCACCCAAAACAGGAGTGCAACATTCGAGGGGAAGAAACCATCTTCTTAGCTATCGACAAGGCTACTTGCGGCGAAGCATCACGAGGCACATATCGTCCGCCTGTGGACCTTCACCCACAAACTGCCGCACGTCGTCGACGATCGCCCGCCCCACAGATTCCAGGTCTTGACTGCCTGATCTGACGTGGTCCCGTATCCTCTCGATTGAGAAATAGCTGCCAGACCCATCCATCGCATCGTTGAGCCCATCCGTGAACATGGTCAGCGATTCACCCTCTGCGAGCGAGACGACAGTCTGCTTGTACTCCATCCCCTCGACAATACCGATCGGCATTCCGGAAACGTCTACACCCGGCTCTTCAATTGCGCCGTCGGCACGCCGCCAAATCGGCGGCATATGTCCGGCATTGACAATCGTCGCTTCGTGCTCGGCCGGATCTATCACAGCCATTACAAACGTGAGAAACCGATCGTTCAATATCGTGCTAAAGCGGTCGTTCAACTTCGTGATGGCCGTCGCCGGATGATTCTCGGTTACCAGACAGAAGTTGGCCTCCGCGGTCAATTTCACCATCATCATCGCCGCCGCGATTCCGTGCCCCACCACGTCTGCCACGATCACGGCCATGCGACCGTCCGGCAGTTGAATGTAGTCGTAATAGTCGCCTCCAACCTGATCCGCCGGACTGTAGTAGTCGAAGAATTCGTATCCGCTCATGTCCGGTCGACTTTGCGGCAGGAAGCCTATCTGCACCTCGTGGGCGATCTCGAGGTCCCGTCTGATCTCGTTCTGGCGGAGCGCGTTTTCGTGCAATTGAGCGTTGTGAATCGCAGTGCCAAGCTGGCTGGCGACGTCAGCCAGGAGTTCCAGATCTTCCTGGCAAAACGGCTTGCGCTGATCGAGGGTGTCGACCTCCACCACGCCCAGCGCGTTCCCTTCGGAATCCAGGAGCGGTGCACACATCATGGAACGGATACGGAGGTCGGCGCTGCTTTGGCTCATGTCCAAGCGGTCGTCCCTAGTCGCTTCGGCCGAGAGAATCGCCTCCTTGGATTCCATAACGTCCTTGACAATCGTACGGCTGATGCGAATGGTGTCGCCCTCGCTCTGTGTGCGTGACTTGACACACATAGGCACCAGTTTTCCGTCTATGTCCTGCAGAACAATGAAGCCTCGATCGGCCAGCGGAAACACGACGAACAAGGCGTTGAGCACCTGCGGCATCGTCTCATCGAGAGAGAGGGTGCCGCCCAGCAGACGACTGATACTCGACCTAGCCCGGTCCTTTTGCTCCCGAAGGACACGTTCCTTTTCCAGGTCGAGCGAAGCATTTAGGAACTTCGCTTCCGTCGAGTTGAGTTCGCCCCGGTGAGATAGCGGCCAGTTTCTGACTCCTTCGAGGAGTGCGCCACGATAGAGGTACGATTCATCGCGGCCGCTACGGTCCCATTCCCTAGCAGCCTCGGTCAAACGACCGTGAATCCGGAGTGATTGACGATGGGTGTCAACCCACTCGCCCAGCCGGGCCCAGCCGCGAATCAGCGCCTCGTGCGCGATTTCAACAGTCACACCACTCTCTCCATGGACAGATCGATCCATGGACAGCAGGCGGCAATCCGCCAAACGCTTCAGGACACCTTCGGCGTCGTTCCGTCCGTCACGTTTAGGCAATTCATTCAACCGGACTCGTTTCTTAGTGTCTGGGCCCAATTCGTCGCCGGGGAGGATTAGCCTTAGGAAGATGTTGCGGCATTGGGACTGCTCGGTCTCAGAGAATTCACCGAAAACACGCTCAGCATAACGGTCGAGGGCCCCAGACAGCCGGCCCATGTCATCGTATGCGGCGTGCGTCAACTTGCGCGACTGCCGACCTTTCCATAGTTCGAAGAGGGTGTGTTGCAGTAGCGGCAAAGCGTTTGCTTCGTCGGTGAAATCCTGGAGGATTCTCTCCACCAATCCGCTCTCAAATTCGCAGCCGACCAAGCGAGCTGGTTGCTCGATAGCGGAGCGGAGCTCGTTTTGACCGAGGGGGGAGACAAGTTCCTGGTCCTCCGACAATGCGTGCGCCAGGCGCGCATATCTCGTGCACCTGCCATAGAAATCCGCTCGCATAGTAATCACCACGAGCGTTCTACCGCCAACGACCGAGGACGCATACAAGAGGTTTTCAATGAAGCGAATTCGTTCTTGTTCCGAGTCTGACGGACATAACGTAAAAAGTTCCTCGAATTGGTCAACTACAATGACGAATCGATGACCACTAGGCTTTCCGTGAAGGACTGTGCCAACAGTCGCATGCAGCCGGTGTTCGTCCGATTTGAGCCTACCTGCATAATCGAGCGCGTCTCCAATTACGTCGCGTGCCGTCGCGTCGCTCCACAATGCGTCCGCCAGTGCCTTGAGCGGTTCCAGACCGGGCTTGAGCACCACAATCGGCCAATCACTGCTTCCGGGGACTGATTTGCCATTCCTGGTGTGGCCCTCGCGCAAAGCCGGAATGAGACCAGCGCGGACCAACGACGATTTTCCGCTGCCCGAAGCGCCAATGACGGCCAGAAAACGAGTGTCGCGATGCGTCCCGAACCCTTCGACGAGATGCTCGCTCATCCAATCGATTTGCGATTCCCTTCCGAAGAAGAATCGTGCGTGCTCGGCATCGAAGACTCGAAGGCCGCGGTACGGACATTCGCCCGGGTATAGCACTTCGTTCGGTGAGGGGCCAGGTACAATTCCACGGATACCGCATTCCAACCGATGAAACGCCTCTTCTTCGTCGAGATTTTCAGCGAACTCGACCCATGTTGCGGCGACGAGAAATGCTGGCAGTCGTTTCCGATGTTCCCGGCGTGCACCCGGAAGAACGACAGGGATAACGCGAAATGAGCGGGATGTGTCTGATACGCGTCGCGATATCGCGACCCGCATCTCTTCGTTCTGCCACGGCCCAAGGCCAGACGGTCCGACGAATACGACGCAGGTCTCAGACTCGTCCAGTGCTTGCTCCAAAGCCGGTTGCCATGACTCGCCGGGAATAAGATGCCACTTGTCAAGGAACGTACTGATCCCCGCCCGCTCCAACCGACGCGCCAGTTCCTCAACCGCTGGCTTATCCGCTGAGTTATGCGACAAGAATGCCTGGTAGGTTACGGTGTGTTCTTCCATTGGCTAAACGTATCGCCTCGTCGATATCATCGGTCTCGAATAGGTCCGTTGTGCCCTCCTCGCGGATACCGATATGCAGGCCGCGGGTGATTCGATGATCGTGGCAATGCATGCTACGAAATCACTCAACAGCGGAGTTGCCATGCCCCTAAGACTACCAGAGACTTTGGCGTCAGCCTAGCAGGCCGCCGGAATTGTTCAGTCCAAAAAGCGAATATCGCACGGCCACCGGTTGCTCCACCCCTCGCTCAGTGAATCATGGGCGGGGGCTGGCGAGGAGAAGACGCCACTTGCCGTGTCGCCACACACGGACCCCCACGCCGCAGCACCGACATCGCGCGGGTGAACTTACGAACGGAGGCCCCGCACGACGCCCGCATCATCTCCTTGATTCGCCCCCGGCCCGCCGCTTACGCTCTGACGCCGGGGGCCATAGGTCTAATTGTCAAAGATCAACGCCCGCACCAAGCGTGCGGGTCACATCACGCCGTCGAGCCTGCTGCACTCGAAACCTCGGTGCCCACTGCAGAACTGGCGACTCGCCAAGCCGGCCAATGCGGATTCCTCGCCCCCTAGCCCGCACGTTTCAACACCCGTCGGACCTGCATTGGATTCCAAGCCGACCCGCGTCGGGTGGTGTGCCCCTGTCGGTTAAGCTCGTCGGCGATAGCCTGGAAGGACTTGCCTTCTGTGCGTAACTGCTTCACCAGCGGGAACAGATCGGCATAGGCATCCTGCGCCGCTTTGGAGACTGCCCGTGCCGCGGATTCCCTCGCTCGCTCCAGGCCAGCCGCACGTTTGTCCTCGCGGCCTTTCCAATGGCCAGGGGGCGCCGAAGCCCAACTTGGTTCCGCGGGCCTTTGCTGCAGCGAGGGCGGCTTTGGTGCGCTCGCTGATTCGCTTGGCCTCGTCCTCCGCCAGCGTGCCGTTTCGGGTCTTTGAGTTGGAGCGAGAAAATGGGGCGGCCCTATTTCTGCGCCGGGTTGCCAAAACACGACAATATGTGGCATTGATGGCGCTCGGGTTCCCAACCTTGACGCGCGAACACGGTCGGCGATGAAGGGGCTTGCCTCTATCCACCCATGTCGAGCCGATGATAGAGACTCGGCGAAACACGATCACTGACCTACTCGACGGCGCCGCCGAGCAGTTGTGTCCCTCGGCACCAAGAGGAGCACACGCCACCTTGGCTCTAGGGTCCAGCGGTACCCGGTATGACCTCTGTCAGGCTCTTGCCGAGGATCGACGGACACCAGTATTTCTCGATGTGCTCAATCACGAGTTCAACTCCCCGAGCATGGCTGACGTGCGGCGGGTCGCGCGGGTCGTACAAAGCGTCGGTCAGATCGCGACAAAGGACGACGTTCTTGCCCAGGTATTTCTGCTGTCGGATACCGAATGGCCGGCCGAGAACGCACATGTTGGTATGGACTCCCATCAGAACGATGTTCTTTCGACTTTCCTGTTCAAGGAAGTTGAAAATCTCCTGGCCATTATCGCTTATCCCGTCATAGCCGATGATCTGGATCGCCGGATGCTGATGTCGATCCGTAGCCTGATGCGGCTTTGCTTCGGGATCATCGCAACCGGTCACCTTGGCTTCACCTCGCTTCACGTTGTCGACGATCGGCCACGGTCCCTCGTGCTCCTCATTGAAGTGACACCAGCTTTGAATGGGGACGGGCGGCTTCGACGGACGCGCCTTCTTCATGCGTTCGCGGTACGGTGTTTCTTCGTAGTGTTTCACGCCGCTGCTCGGAGCGTGAATGATCGCGACGCCATGATCCCGAGCCAGAGAGATCACTTCGTTCATACGCGGAGCGATCCGGCCCACTCGCGCCGCTGCCAGCTTGCAGGGATGGTCGGCCCACATATCGCAAATGATGATGGCCGTCTCGGACGCATCCCACTTCACGGTTTCTTCGATGACACGGAATCCGTCGCCATCTTTCTCGCGTCGACGCCAGTCGATCTCCAGCTTTCCTGGCACCGCTGGAATCGTACGCGAGGACTGTTGTTGGGCTGCAGACGCCAGCCCGGACAATGCGGCTGCGGTGACAGCCTGTGTTGCGGTTATCAATGCTTCACGACGAGTCAGCGACCCTGATCTGATCATTGGTAATTCCTCCTTCGAAATGTCTCAAGAACTTCGGCCTTCCGTCTACACACCGCTATCGTACCGAAATGGGCCCTGCTATACGGTACAGCATAGTTGAAAACGTCGAGAAGTCGTGGGGATTGAGGTATCTACCGCATAGGGAAAGGGCCCATTGAACGGCCGGCCAAGATGCTCGCAGCTCAAAGGTTGAGTGTCCATTCGAGCGACTCCTTTCTCGCGTCGGTCCGACACCCCAAAGCTAGTTGCATGAAGCTACGACGCATCGGTCGATGTGACCTACGTCAGTTGGCGAGGTACGGTTCGGTGCAGAGGTGGTGCACAGGTGGGGGCCCCTGTCGACTGCTTGCTCCTACTTCCAGGATGGCGTAGATTCGTGATTAGGGGGCCTCCCGAAGGGAACCGATAGACGAGGGTAGCTTGTTATGGATCACGACCGCCTATTTAAAGAGCTGCTGACGACGTTCTTTGTCGAGTTCGTCGACTTGTTCTTTTCAGAACTGGCGGCCTATCTCGATGCCGACTCGATTACGTTTCTGGACAAGGAAGTGTTTACTGACGTGACACAGGGCGAGCGTCATGAAGCGGACGTGGTCGTACAGGCGACGTTTCGCGACCAGCCGCTGTGTTTCTTGATCCACGTGGAGACGCAGGCCCAGCCAGAAGCCAAGTTTCCACGGCGGATGTTCAGGTACTTCGCTCGTTTGCACGAGAAATACGACTTGCCGGTCTACCCGATCGCCGTGTTTTCTTACGACGAGCCACAACGTGCCGAGCCGGACACGTATGGGATCGCCTTTCCGGATCTGGATATACTATCGTTCCGCTTTCGCGTGGTACAATTGAATCAACTCGACTGGCACGGTTTCGTGGATCGAACCAACCCGATCGCGGCGGCCTTGATGGCCAAGATGCGTATGGAGCCTACAGATCGGGCGCGAGTGAAGTTGGCTTGTCTGCGGATGCTGGCCAAGTTGCAGCTCGATCCGGCACGCCGAGAGCTGATTTCCGGCTTTGTCGACAGCTACCTACGGCTTACAATAGAAGAGAAAAGCGAATTCGAGGCGGAGTTGGCCGCAATCGAACCTCGCGAGAAGGAGGATGTCATGGAAATCGTAACAAGTTGGATGGAGGAGGGCTTGCAGAAGGGGCAGCGGGTGTTGGTTCTCCGTCAGTTGCGCAAGCGTCTGGGCGCGCTGGACGAGAGGGCGGAGTCACGCATCGAAGCGTTGTCGACCGAGCGACTAGAGGAGCTAGTGCCCCGACCCAGAAGTTCTGCATCGATATTTGGCAGATTGACTTTTTCCTTGGTTTCTGATATTTAACCCATATTCAGGCTGAAGTACCGTAGTTCACGGTTGATTTGTTCGATAACTTCAGCTACAGTGGG
>JADHUC010000269.1 GCA_016784735.1 Pirellulaceae bacterium
GGGGTCGAGCCTCAATAGGTGTTTAGAGCCGACCGTTCCGACGGTGGCAACTGAACCGAGAAATCAAGCCAGACCAACGTGAAACGTGTCATCCTCGCTCAAGCGTCCAAGTGGCGTAGAAGTTGTCTGGAGAAAAAACTTCAAAACTTCGACCGGAGACGGTCTATAATCCTTGACTCGGAGACCTTAATAGGTGTTGGGTGACGGGATCTTTCCGTTCGCGTTCCAATCACGTATTCTCTTGTCATGGCAAAGAAGAAATCAACCAACGAAATCGTATCGGCCGAGCGCATCGAGAAGGCAATCCACGTGGTTCGCGGAATGCGCGTCATGCTGGATTCGAATTTGGCCGAGTTGTATGGTGTGACGACGAGTCGGCTGAATGAACAGGTGTCTCGCAATCGGGATCGATTCCCGGAGGATTTCGCGTTTCAGCTTACACAGCAAGAGTTTACGTCTTTGATGTCGCAAATTGCGATATCAAAAGGCGGCCGTGGCGGACGCCGGAAACGGCCGTGGGTCTTCGCGGAGCAGGGCGTTGCCATGCTGTCCAGCGTTTTGCGGTCTCCAACTGCAGTGCGCGTCAACATTGAAATCATGCGAACGTTCGTCCGTCTTCGCCGGTTGATGGCAACGCCTGGCGAATTGGCTGAACAACTGATGAAGCTCGCCGAAACCGTCCAGTTGCACGACGACCAGATCAAGGTGATCAGTCAGGTGTTGCAGCAGATGGCTGAGAAGCCGGAGCCGCCAAAACGCAAGATCGGTTTCCATGCATCTCAGCACGAGGACGGAAACGCATAGCTTCCAGCACCCAATGGGCCGTGTGGCCGACGCGGACGTTGAGTCCACTAACGCCAGCCGGAATAAGAGCCACTGTATCAGAGTGAGTTGAGCCTGAACAAGCTTGGAGCGTCCCGGCGAAGCCGGGCCCAGCGGCCACACATTGTTGGTGGGCAATCAGGGTTCGATTGGATCTTGTTTACGCCATTGCCTAAGCGCTGATTCGCATTCCGCGCAGTACGCAAACGTGATCCGGTCCGATGCATCAACATCGCGTTCAGCGACCGCGTAGAGCTTGGCATTTGGGAACGTATCCTGATGCCCGATCCAAGAATACGTGATCAACAGAAACGCCGAGGACGTATCGTATGTGTCGGACATTAGAAGCCGGTGAGCGTAGCAATGCGCCGAGTCCCCAGTGAAATAGCGAACGGCTACACGTCCGCACTTGGGGCAGTTGGGAGTGATGTCGAGATCATGGCCGTACCAATCCGGCCCGGTGCACAAATCACATTGGAATCGGTACTTGCCCACACCGGCTTCTGTCCACCAACGGAAATTCTGACTGACACACTGTCGCAAAGACGGGATGCTCCGCCCTCTATACCTGTCATCGTACTGCTCGCCATCGGGGCTGGCAATGTGATTGGCAAAGTGGAAATGGTGAATCTCAGATCGCAAAGCTCCTGACCACCGCTCAGGTCTGACGGCCGAGGAATCGGCGAGCGATGTGAAATGACATCCGTAGCGCATAGGGCGTCCGCGGAATTCTCTCAGGGATGCATCTCCAAACGCATGGTTCCCACCGGACGTTGCGGCGCCGGCAAAGAAGGGCTGGAACGCGCCCGCCCATCAGCGCGGCCAGCGGACTGCCAAAGCGGCTTAAGAGTATCCTCCAAGAAACGACGTCAGATCTCCCAACCTTTACGAAAGTGCCCGTGAATGAATGGCTCGGCCTGAGGCGAGTTGGTCGCCGTCATGTTGGGTCCGTCCCAATGAAGGGTCGTGCCGGTTCGGAGCGCAACGATCCCCAGCAGGGCTATCTCGGTCAGGCGTGCGCCGTAGTCGAAATTGGAGCTGGCAGGCGGACCACCTTTGCAGGCGTTGATCCAATCACGATGATGGCCCTGCGAGCGAGGAATCGTCGCGGCCGGCTGTTCGTATTGCCGCATCTTCTTCTCGGGAATGATGCGTGGCGACGCGCTCCACACACCCGACAGGATCGCCCCTTCATCGCCAACCATCAGCGATCCGCCACCGCGCGGCAGGTCTCGTTCAGGTTCCAGGCAATCGGGCCGTGACGGCATCAAGCCGCCGTCGTACCAAAAAAGGTCAACTGGCGGCCGTTCGCCACGCGCGGGGAACTTGTAGTGAACCATCAGCGCCGCCGGTGCGGTCTCGTCGTTCAGCTCCGTCGAGCTGGCCTCGACATACATGGGGTGTTCCAAGTCGAGTGCCCAGACGGCCGTATCCAGCGTATGACAGCCGAAATTGCCAAGCGACCCACTCCCGAAATCCCACCAGTAATGAAACAGCAGTGGCGTATAGGCGGGATGGTAGGGCCGCTCTTTGGCCGGTCCCAGCCAGAGATCCCAATTCAACCCGTCCGGCAGAGGCGGCGTTTCCGTCGGACGTTCCGTCAACGTCATGCGGCTGGCCCCGCCGCGCCAAGCATGTACCTGGCGCACAGGGCCGATCGCACCGTCGCGAACCCATTCCACGGCGCGGCGGATGTCGTTCGAAGAATGGCCCTGGTTACCCAATTGCGTGGCCACGTTGGCCTCGCGCGCTGCCTGCGCCACCCGGCGTGCTTCATACACCGAGTGTGTCAATGGTTTCTCGCAGTACACGCCCTTGCCCGCCCGGATCGCCGCCATGCATGCGACAGCATGCACGTGGTTGGGTGTGGCCACCAGGACGGCGTCGATGTCTTTGTCCGCCTTATCGAGCATCACTCGATAGTCGACGTACACGGCACAGTCCTGGGTCCCTTCAGAGCCAGCCTTACGAAAGTGGTCGTTGATGGCCTCCATCGCCGGTCCACGGCCGCCGTTGTGGCGGTGATACACGTTACTGTTGTCCCAAAATTCCGCCACATCACAGATCGCGGGAATCTTCACGTCCGCGTGCTTCAGCAGATTCTTGATGTTGGTGATCCCCTGCCCGCCCGTGCCGATGATGGCCACATTCAACTGGTCACTCGGCGGTGTGTGTCCGGGGCCGCCCAAGACGTGTCGCGGGACAACACTCGCCGCGGCAAGCGCCGAGGACGTGGCAAGGAATCGACGACGACTGCAGGCTTGATATTTGCTCATGTATCAGGTCCTTTCAATAGTCGCCGTGTTCTCCGAACTCGGCGTCTTTCTTCACCGACCTCGGAGAGGACGGCGACAATCACGCGAGCCGGGTACCGGCTACTTCAGTTGCCATCGGAGCGCCATCATCGAGAATGGTGGAACCGTTACTCGCGACCCGGACTGGAAGCCGGCTAATTGTGATTCGCGGACCTGCACCTGCGGCTCGGGCTGCTCGAATTCGTTGTTGGCCGTGATTTGGTCCGCTGTCAGTGTCCAACACTGCGCCGGAGCGGCTGCCTCGCCTTCGAAACTGACGTCCACAGGACGCGGCTGTTGCGTATCCAGGTTGATCAGGATCAGGCCCCGGCTGTTGCCGTCGTCGAAGGCGTAGCTCCAGAGCGCGGGTGCTTCATACTTCTCGACTCCGCGCCGCCGACTAAAGACGCCCTCTCCAACAAACGTTGGATTCGCGCCTTCGTGAACGGTCTGAACCAGGCTGCCTCCGATCACTCGGTTTGCCGTCGCGCAAGCCAGGAAGGTCGGACGGTAACGCTCGTGGTCCTTACGCATCGTCAGTGCCGTACCCCAAAGTCGAACAGCGCCGATTCCATGCGCGTTGTAGCTGTGCTGCACCAAGGAGAACAGGCATTGCGCGCGAATGTGGTGCTCCTTGAGCATCAAGAGCATACCGTTGCACACATTCAGGCCGCCGCCGATGCTTGTCGTCAGCCGGTTTCGCGGCTCCAGCGGACCGTCGCCATGAGTGATATGGTGGTTCACTTCATAGATGGACAGTTCCATGTTGTTTTCCCGAGCAAGCTGCTCGTTCTGGTGCATGGCTCCGTCCGGGTCGTTGGACCGCCAAATCGGCCAGGCGAATGCCCAGCGGAAGAAATCGTCGTCGGTCTTCATCCGCCCCATGTCTTCCTTCGACAGCGATTGGATGATGTAGGGCGCAAGCCCAAACCGGTCCGCGTTGGGAACCTTGGGCATGAGGCCACCGTTGAGCCAACTGTTGGCGGCTTGCCCGCCGGCGTGAAAAATGATCTTGGGCGTGTAGTACGGGCTGGCCTTGGCCGCTGCGATCAGGTCTTTCCAGTAGTCCTCGCCGTTGAAGCCTCCCAACTGATACGGACCGGCATTGTTCCAGGCCTCGTTGCCAAATTCGACGTGAATTGCCCCCAACGTTTTCGTCCAGGGCTGCGGGTGTCCCAGTTCCGCTCGCAAGCGACCGTAGGGCGTGTCCGCAGGGCCCGCCAGGTATTCCATGAAGTCTTTGATCTCCTGGATATGCAGTGTGCCTGGCAGGCAGTACCACGGGTCGCAACCAAGGTGCTCACACAACTCGTACAGTTGGTGAAGTCCATAGGCGGCGTGCCGCCCGCCGTCGTAAGGGCCGGGCTTCGTTGACTTCTGACTGGCAAAGGCGTGGGCCTTGATGGGCGGCATCAGCGAGTTGCGCAAGGTGTTTCCGCCCATTTGTAGTTGACGGATCACGCCCGGCTCAAACTCGCGCAACATGTTCACGCAGTCGTCGCGAAAAGCGGTCGGGTTGGTATCGCCTTCCAACCACGCCTCGACATCATCGATCAACACAGAGCCGCCGTCGGCAGCAAGCACAAACGTCAGATGCTGTGTGGAGCCGGAGAAGTCGGGCTCGGGTACCTTGTCGACTCGCAGCGTCAGTTCGTGTTGCTGCCACTTGTCCTCGGGCGTTACCTGCCCGGATTCGCCCCATTCGTCTCGGCTGGGAATAAACGCGACGACCGGATTGCCGGCAAGACGTTTCGCCCAGAAACGGACTCGCCAAAGTCCGTTGAGTTCACCGTAGCGCCGATAATGCGTGGCAAAGCGGATGAATTGGCGTTTGTTCGCAGCGTCCATGTGCATCGCCGAGACTCCAAAAGAACCGCTTGGCACGTCACCGTTGCGAATCGCCACACCATCCGACATCCAATAATCGTGGGGTTTCTTCAGTTTGCCCTCGTTTATTCGACTGAGGTTTTCAACCAGAATCCCTCCATTGGCGTCAGTGGGTTCGATCACCTTGTCCAGGACGAAGAAATCCTGTTGGACCGTCTTGCCCTGGTGCTGGTAATCAATCTTCTTGATATCCCGGATGACGCCTGTGGTGCCTTTGCTTGGTCCGGAGAGAATCGTATAGCGCCCGTTGCCGTCCAAGAGAAGTTCGCGCCAGGCATCGGGCACGCCGAACCAGGTGCTGCAGCCATTCTCTGTCCACACCGGGCCGAAGTGACATTGGCGATAGCTCGTGCCCTCGAAGTTGGCACGCACGCGATTCTTGACCAGTGCGGCTCCCGAGTAATAGGCGTCCCCTCCCAAGTTGATTCCCAGACGATCGCAGTCTGGAACGAGAACTTCGTCGGTGATGCGGACCGTGGTCACATTCTGAGCGGCGCAGCGATCGGCAGCGATTAGTGCCGTGAAGGCAAAGAGAATGGAGAACAAGTTGGCAGACGGTTTAGTCATGGTTTGGTTCCTCTTGTGGTTTGTGCCTTCGTTTAACCCCGAGCCGAAGGCGACGGTTGTATCGCATCCAGCCGCCCACAACTACCGTCGCCTTCGGCTCGGGGGTTAAACGAAAGCTGGCCGTGTTGCGGCCGGTTCGCTTCACGTCCCAGCATAGAAATTGGCGATTGCTTCCGATGTACGTAAATAGCGATTGTAGACGCGCAGCCGTTTCAAGTCTCCCGTGAACGACGTGCCGATGCGCAGCCGATCCGATCCGCGGACGTCCCCTAACTCTGGAGTAAAACGCCCCCAACCGTAAACGCTGGCCTGTCCGCCGTCACATAACACGCCATCCACCACCATGCTGATGACGTTCGGGCCTCCGTCTACAATCATGGCCACGTAGTGCCAATCTCCCGGCGGCACCAGATCGCGGTCGCACGACCAGAAGCCGGAGTGCTTGCCGTCGTTCACTTCGATGCGCAGGCAGTTGTGCTCGGCCGTCGTGACCACGATTCCCCGGCCCTGATCGTCACGGCTGTCGAGAATGATCTGACCGACGGCCGTATCGTCACGGCGAATCCAGAAATCGATCGAAAAGCCACCGCCCTCCCGAAGACTCGGCACTTGGGGCATCGCGGCATCGCCTTTGCGGATGGCTTCAGCGTCGAGATCTAACACGAGCCCTCGCTCGGCCACGGTCTTCACCTTGCCCTGATTCCACAGGTCGTCCAGCAACGTGGGGTCGATCGGATGAACACGGGCCAGCGTCTTTTGTGTTTCGGTAATCCAGGAGCGCCCGTGCTGCTCGATCAGATCGGGATAACTCATTCCGCCGCCCGGTCCGGGGAGCCCTGTTTCCGGATCGAATAGGCAGTTCTCCGGAGCCGTGTCGTACAGCACGATTTCCGGCTGGGACCAATGAATGAAGCCGTCCTTTTCAATGCCGCCGCTCAACCAAGCGGGATTCCGTCCGCGATAAGGATTCTTGTGAGCGCCGTGGTGGTGAAACCAGAACAGATACCGTCCGTTGCTGGTCTTCCAGACTTTGGGGCAGGCCCGGGAGTTCTTGAATCGCCGGCCACCGGGCGTATAGGTGGCGTATTCCGGCATCGTCCAGGTGTGGCCGCCGTCGCGGCTGTACGCGTGACAAGGGTGATCGTCCGCCGTGCGGTACATGCAATAGACCGAACCGTCGTTCAGCGGCACGATGTTTTGCTCCGCCTGCACGTCGCCGAAGTCCGGGTTCTTCAGCCCGACGTCTCCATCGGGCAAAAGCTGCCACTGGATCTTGCTGATGTCGGGCTCGGTAAGGATGTTGTCCGAGCGATAGAACCAGCCCTCCGAGCGGTCGATCACGTACTTGCCACACTTGCTGAAGGCGAACATCATCGTGTCGCCGAAGGTGATCGGCTTGCCGATTCCCCAGAAGATCTGCACTTGGCCATTGAACGTATTGGTCCGGTCGACGGCCGTCATCCGCATGGGCAGCCGGTGACGTTCCTTGGACCACGTTCGACCGTTGTCGTCCGAATACTTGTAGACGAACCAGCCGACGCAATCGCTGCGTGCCGGGCACTTGAAACTGTCGCCGTTGTAGTCATAGAACGCATACACGCGCCCGCTATTGGCAACGACCGGCAGGGAATATACAGACGGCGGACCATCCACTGGCTCCAGTTCCACCAGCTTCGACCACGTGCGGCCCTGATCGGCGCTGATCGTCGAGACCACATGCGAATTCGCAGCTCCCTCGTGACCGCCTGCTGTGGTTAATAGGCAAAGCCAGTTACCGTCCTTGGTGATCACCACATAAGGCTGATCGCAGTATCCTTCGTCAGGAATCACGTGGCCCGTTCGAATGTCTCGCATATCGGTCGAAGCAGACGTATCCTCACCGGCGTTCAACGCAGGGCTCGCCACGCCAAACGCCGAGCATAGCGTCATCACCCAAAACCAGACAGGTCTTCGCACCATCATTGATTCACTCCTAGTTGTTCGCGTTTGCCACCCGCATAAAGAAACGATGGCGAAACCCAATCCCATCCAGCCACTGAACGTACGCGATTGGCTTTCTCTTGTCAAAACGGGATCGGCGTTGAGGCCAGATTGCATGTCAGGAGTCGGAGGTAGCTGAATTGGCAACAATTCAGGGTGGCGAAAGATCCTGAATTCTTGCGAATTCAGCTACCTGCCTGCGTCTGTATCCGACTCGATTCTGATGATGGTGTTCTTTCGTCCATGATCCTCCACTGGCCCGACGGATTTGATCACGCAATTCCGGACGCGCTCGTCCAGGATCAACCTGGCTGTTGTGTAATTGGTCACGGTCGAGCTGACCAGGCCCTTCCTGCCGCCGCAACGCAGCCGATTCACTTCCAGCGGCAGAGGCCGAGTCGCTCCATCGCGGAAAACAAACGTACAGTGAGCGCCACAGAACGAGTCGGCGACTCCCGCTGCCCCCCTTCTGCGGCTATTTGCGGATGAATGAATCCTTTTTCGCCCGGTTGTCGTATAAAGGTGCGACTCGCTCGGGAAGAGGTATGATTGGGGACACGATGGACTTACCGGAAACGAAGCATCCGCCTGACCAGCCGCCCACAGCCGTCGAGGACGCTGAGATTCTGGCCGAGATCGCTCGGGGCGACCTGCGTCGCTTCGATACCCTCGTGGACCGGTACAAGTGTCGGCTGATGAGCTACATCGGCCATCGCGTGCCAGACCGACACCACGCTGAGGACCTCACTCAGGCGTCGTTCCTCCGTCTATTCCGGGCTGCCCGGAGCGGCGGTTACTCGGGCCAGGCAAGCGTTTCCACCTGGCTGTTCACCATCGCCGACAACTGTGCCACGGACTATCTGCGGGCTTCGGGCCGGCGCCCCCTGACGTTGGAAACCGACACGGCGGGAGGAAACACCGACGCCTCGCCGAGGAGGCTCGACTGCCGCCCCTCGGCGGTCCTCGATCCGGCCGAAGCGGCTGCGCGTCGCGAGAGCCAAAGCCGCGCGGAGGCATTGCTCGACTGTCTACCTGACGCGCAACGTCGCGTGGTGGCTCTGAAGGTGCTAGGCGGCCTGACGCTGGCCGAGGTCGCCGCGGTGGTTGGGTGCCCGCTTGGCACTGCCAAATCACGACTGCTCTACGGCCTGCGCAAGATCGAAGCATCGCTTGCCTGCATGGGGAGGCATGACCATGAACGATAACCATTTGCCCGATGACGATGTGCTGGAACTAGTCTTCGGCGAGTTGGACGACTCGCGCCAGGTTGCCGTACGCAGAAACGTCGCAGAGGATGCGGATTTAGCCGCCACGGTTCGCACGCTCACAGCAGCCGTGGCGGCGGTGCGTACCGAATGCGTCAGCCAAGTCAGCGACGATTTCAATGACCGGCTGCGGCAGCGGATGTCGGAGGTTTTCGATCACGCGAAACCAGAGACAACTCGGCTCGCGCTGCTTACCCGGTCCCTAGACACTTGGAGGTGGATCATGCGTTCCCCAGTTTCCCGTGTTTCTGCTGCCGCCGTTTTCGCTCTCGCCATCACAGGAGTCGCCTTATGGTTCCATGGAGGCGGTGTGACGTTCGTCTTCGCCGACTTCGCCAAGCCAATTCTCGAAGCGAAGACTGCCAAGTTCAAGATAACCAGCGAAATGGAAATGAACGGCCAAGCGATAACGACAACGGCCGAGGTCATGGTATTGGATGTCACTCGGTCGCGTCAGGAGATCCAGATGCCGGACAAGTCCAAGATGGTGATGATCTTTGATTATGGCCGAGGAAAGAGCCTCACCCTGCTACCCGCGTCAAAACAGGCCATGGTCCTAACGACGACGAACATGCCGAAAGGCGAGATTCCCATGGACAAGGATCCCTTAGGCTGGTTGCGTTTGCTGCTGCTCGATGTCAAGGATAAACCGGACATCAAACGGGAACCGCTCGGCGAGAAGGACATCGACGGACGCCGAGTCGTGGGATTCCGCGTTAACACCAGTGGCGCGGTGGTGAGTTTGTGGGGCGATCCAGAAACCGGCCTGCCGGTCCGCGCCGAAATGACCGTCGCGGCGTTCGCCAATGCGAAGATGACGCTGAGCGACTTCGTGTTCAACCTGGAGATGGACGAGTCGCTGTTCAGCACCGAGCCGCCGGCTGGCTACACGGTACAGAACATGGGGACGATCGACGTTTCCCCGGCGGCGGAGGAGGATCTGATCGAAACGTTCCGCGAATACAGCAAGCTGAAACAACGGAGACAACCATTGCCGAAGAAGGACGTCTACAGTCCGAGCGGTGAGGATTATCACTACGAAGCACAGCCGAGTGGATTCATTCTCAGCAGTTGCGGCGAAGACGGAATCTACGGCAATGATGATGATGAGATGATGATCGATGGAGTGAGGTTAGGCCAGCGACACGAGTTGTATCCTCTCCCGGGAGAGAAAGAAGGTGAGGCACAAACTGAAACGGTACCGGGGGGACATCCCCGGGATACGGGTTCGATCAAGGCCCAGCCGGCGAAGACCGGTGATGTTGACGATACACCGCCGATTGATCCTGAGATTAGGGAACTTGGCGAAGCTGCCGGTAAGAGACTGAGCACCTATTCCGACGAGGAAACTCTGATGCTCAAGGATGGCGAGACGGGCCGGATGAAGATCAAGAAGAACGTCACGCCCGTGGCGGAGATACTGATTACGGCTCACTTCGTGGTGCACGGAACGACGTTTGACCTGGAGGGCGTCGACGCAACAGGCAAGACAATCGAAGGAGCAAAAAGGACCTCGGGGACAATTCATAATGCCCAGACCGAAAGGGGTGGCCTGGGCAAGCCGTTCTTCGTGAACGGCGAGCCGATTCTATCCAAAATCCAACTCCATCCCACGCGTGTGGAAGGCAACAGTGTTGCCGTCGAAGTGAAGGTGCTTTTCACTGGCGCGCCCACCCCCAAGGAGGTCGAAGCCATGCTCCTGACCAAGGGCAAGAGTGGGCGGTTGCAGATGGATTTCAGGGCGATCGGCCTTTCGCTCATGCAATATAAACTGAGAACGGGCGACTATCCCGAGGATCTGACGGAGTTGAACGACGGTGCTTTCCCGGACTCGCTCGACATGCGGCCGATTATGCAGATCGTTGCGGAGGAGTTCGTGCCAGGGATGGGGGGGATGCCGAATGAGGAGCAGATGCAGAAGATGACGGAAGCCCAGAATGAGCTTCAGCGAGGTTTGATGTTCGCGGTGCTGCTGCCGCCGGAAGCCGACGCGCACTATGCGGGCAAAGGCGTCTCGCTAGGCGCGGCCGACACGCCTATCTTCTGGTACCGCCCAAAGGATGCCAAGAAGTATCGGGTCATCTACGCCGATCTCTCAGTCCGTGAAGCCGACACGCCGCCCAGCGTGCCCAACGCGCAGCCGGTGCCAGCCCCATCCAGTCCGAAGAAATAGTCGATCAGCGGCGGTCGCCCAGGTACCGCAAGAAGAATCGCCGATGGTTGCCGGCTCCGTAGTTCCATCGGACCATGCCTCGTCCCGGACACCGCTGATTCCACTGCCGAAGAGAATGCAGGCAAAGAACTCCCAGGTCAGCGACATCCGCACGCGCCCGAGGGCTGGCTCTATTTGAGGCACAGACGGTGGCTCATTTTCTATCAACCTCACAAGGTTGCCGGGATCGTATACAATCTGGAGCGACGGTTTCTGTCCGCGTAGGCGTCGGTGTGCGGTGTACAGATTCCATTCGACGAAGATGATCAAGTTCAGACGCGGGGGGAGGACTTCTTGGTGAAGGTTATCGGATTCAGTGCTGGCAGCGTGGGGCGGGAGGGGAACGTCGACCGTATGGTCAAGGCCATTCTGGACAAGAGCGGTCACGAGGTCGAGTTCGTCAAGCTCACGGATATGAACTACTCCGGGTGCAAAGGGTGCGTTGAATTGTGCGCCAGGCCGCAGGTCTGCAGGCTGGAGGATGATGCGCAGCCGTACTATCAGAAGGTCAAGGAGGCCGATGCCGTGGTTATCGGCACGCCCGTCTACTTCAACACGATAACCGCCACGGTATGGGCCTTCATCGAGCGGTTTTTCGGCTATCGTCATGTGGACATACCGATCGCGGGCAAACCCTTTGTATTGATGGTCGGCGGTGCGATGAAGCTCGACTTTGCAGTCGAGGAACTCCACCGGGTGTTGGGCAAGTTCGATGTCAACGTGCTGGACACGGTCAGATACCTGTCAAAGGTTACGCCCTGTTTCAAGTGCGGTCGTCACCAGGAGTGCGAGATTGGCGGGATGTACAAGATGCTCGGCAAAGCGGCAAAGCAAGTGAAGGTCACACCCGAGATGTTTACCAAGTGGGAGGACGATTGCGGAGTCGCAGCCGCGGTCGATGCAGCCGCAGAAAAACTGAAGAACCTCTGACCCGACGAAGGGAGGATGCCTGTAGAGAGTGGCAACCAGGATAGGAGCTATTAGCGAGGTTTTGGGCTCAGGCGCATGCGGGCTCCAACTGACTCAGCCCGAGTTGCCGCCCGGCCTGGGTCAGCACCTTGTATGGACAGCGCTTCGCCTCCGGCAAATCCACCAGGTGCCCGATGCTCCAGGCCGACAGCAGGTGGTCGTTGATGTTCACCTTTCCGTCGGGGAGGAGTCGGCCAACTTCCGACTCCTTGAACCTCAGCGTACACTTGCAGAGCCTTCCGTCGGGCATGACCACCAGGCTCTTCGGGTTCGATGCGAAACACTCACGCTTCTCAGCGTCGAAGGGGGAGACCATCCGCGGGTCGGCCAGCAGCGACTCCAATTGCCGTCGGATCGACTCCTTCTCCTCCTGGCTCGCAAACACCTCGGTGTGCCGGTCGTTTGGACCGCCCCAGCGTTCGACGGGGTGAAAGTGTACGCAGAAGCGGCGGTCTTGCCCAAAGGCCTGGTTGACTTCCTCGATCAGCCGCCGCGCCAAATCGAGCGTTGATGGGCGGAAATGGACGCGGAGCACCAGCTTGACGTCATCGAAATCTGTAGCACGGATCATCTCCAAGTGTTTCCAGATCACTTGGAACGAGCCCCGGCCCGACGGGTACACACGTCCCAGCGGACCGTCGTGGAAATCTTGGGGTCCTTCCAAGGTGATTTGGAGTCGCCTGATGTTTCGCTCGACAAGCTGGTGAAACGTCTCCTCGTTCAACAAAGTGCCGTTGGTGCTCATGCTGCCTTCGAACTGGCCGCCTGCCGCTTCGAGGCGGGATTTGGCGAATCCGGCAAGCTCGAGGACCGTGGCCTTCCGCAACAGGGGCTCCCCGCCGAAAAATCCTGCGTGCATGGCGTCCATGCCGTTTTGCAGCCGCGATTGCAGGTGCAGTTTCAAGGCGGCGAGGACTTCCGGCGACATGTCCGCACCCGCGTGGTCCTGATAGCAGTACGGGCAGGCCAGGTTGCACTTCAGCGTCGGGATGAACACGTAATGGAACTTCATGGCTGGGCCCCTCAGTAAGTCTCGCACCCGCAACAAATCCCTCGGCGGCTAGTCAACAGATGCAGTTCCAATTAAAGGGCTCCTGCGACTGGTCCGCGACGTCCCGGCCGTGGAGCATGCCGTGCTCGTCGATCGAGAACGCGGGGACGACTTGGCCCTGCGCTGCCACCGTTTCCCGGTCAGGCGTGTTCACGCCCGCTTGGGCGGTCTGGATTCCGGCACCGACACTCACACCGGCAGCCAACAGCAAGCTTGCAAGAAGATTGTGGGTAGTCATGGAAAATGTCCTCTCGTATCCCGCTAGTTGTATTGTTGTTGGCTCGCCAGGCGGGATAACTGGCTGGGCCAGGGCAGGGGTGATAGGTCTCCGGGCAATGCCCTCCCCGTTCCACCAAATGAATCAAGAAATCGGATGTGGTACCGACAGTCCCTTCCAGGGAAATCGCAGATATCCACGAAATTCAAGTTCACCTTGCCAAACCTATTTACGACTGAGATCCAGCCACACCCGGCCCTCCACGTCGGCGGTCGGCTCGCCCCTGCTAGTATTCTCTGGTCGGCGCGGTACTCTCGCAGCGTGGCACCCGCCGAAATCCAGATTCGCCCCGGGCACCTCGTTGCCGAGTCGGAATCTGATCCCTGAAATGTTGTGACCACAAGCGAGTTGGTACAATGCGTCGAGCGGCCCTGCAAATCCGGCCGTAGAATTGGAAGGTATTTGGCGGGAGCAGACCCAAACCGATGTCGCGACTCAGACGATACCTAGGGGGCGAATACGAAGATGTGTGGCGGGAACTGGTCCAGGCGGACATTGGCATCGAAAACTCTTCGCAGTGGGAGGATGCACTCGCCGTAGCGATGGAGACCGTACGTCGAGGGCAACGGGAGAATCCTGCCGAATATGAACCGCGTTCCCGGCGGTAACGGCTCTCTCGAAGATGTCGAAGCCGCAGTCATTCCATGCTCCTCCCGTCTTGCAAGCACACGGCACCGTTTTCGTTGCTTCACGACATCCTGCGGTGATGGCTTCAAGGGAAGAGGATAGGAAACGTGATTCTTCATCCACAGAAACCGATTCTACGAGAAGGAACTGGCGATTCAAAGGCAGCAAGGAGCCTACCCCAAACGCGCCTCCCGAGCGCGCAGCGGTCGCCCATCCAAGCGTTTTGGGGCTACACACGCACTGCGCGCCGTGGGAGACGGACTTGTTGACCCGCGAACTAGGGAAAGCCGTAATACGGCCCTCGGAAGCCGAAGATGTAGATGCGAACGATCTTGGTCTCATATCCGTAGTTCCCAAACAGATACGCGACATACTCCGCGTTGCCGCGATCATCGTAGGTGTTCCAGAGGAACCACTGGCCGTTCATCTCCTGGCCTGTCGTGTCCCGCACCCACAATTCGTAGTCGTAGTAATCCATCAAGTCTGTGCCGGGTCTCGGAGGCGCGGCCTGGGTGGCCACGGCGCCCGAGAGGATGGCGACAACAACGGCTGCCGCAACGATGCGTTGGATCCAGTGAGTCATGGGATTCTCTCCTGACTGAGTGTGAAAAAGGGTGTAAAGTGACGGTAGTACGGCGGCGCATCGAACGCCGCTTAGTTGCTTGAAATCGAACGAAGCCACCACGACTCGCGCACACGAATGATCTTCGCCTCGTATCCCACGTACTCAAGGACCATCGCCTCAAACTCGGCGTGAGCTCGTGTGTCAACCTGTTTGAACACGACCCAACCGGCACCGTCGATCCACATGAGTATTTGGAAGTCGTAGTAGATATCCTCGTGGCCGAATCGCAGTTGGGCCGGCGATTCGTCGCCTCTAGGCGCTGCCGACGAAGTAGTAGTAGTCGCGGTCAGCGCGGCCGCGACCAACACAGCCACCGTCAGCGGTTTCAGGTTTTTCATCATTTCATCGTCTCCTTTGAGTGAGTAGAGTGGCAACAGGTGCCCGCGTCGGATCCTGCGATGCACATCGGCGTGCGATGTGGTACTAATACTAGAATTACCTTTCCTTCGTCGTTGCGGACACGAATGTTGGGAAAGCAAGAAGAAACCCGAAGGGAACGCTGGCAGCTTGTCTGCCTGTGTAGTGTCCCGCAAACTGGCGATCTCGGTGTGAATCGAGTGAGAAAAGAAACAGCGGTAGATTGTCTTCGCGCAGTCGTTCGGCCAATCACCTAGTGCTTTGTCAACGCTCAATTTTGGGGTGACGGTCTTGGTGGCGTATGCTTCCAGCTTGCGTTTGATGCGATGGATCGAATGGCAAGCAGGATGCTTACCCCACTTCTTTGCTTTGACAAAGCACTAGCCTCGTGGTCAAGAACCTGGGGGAAGTCTTGGCAACGGACGATCCGTCAACGGGTTTCTTCCCTGGGCAGCCAGACTCGCATCCAGCCATTGCCGCGATTGGAATAGAGGTAGTACGGGATTAGTTTCAGCCCGCTGTCGCTGGTGAGCGTGACGGTCCCGCCGAAGAAGCCCTCTTCGAAGGTGGCATTCAGCTTCGCGTTGTCAGGCAGTGTCAGTTGGGAGACGTCAACGGAGTTGTCCTTGAATTCCGCACAGTAGACGACGGGGCCTCGCTCGATCGCAATCAGGCCCTTGTCAGCGACGGCTCTGGGGTGCGCGACGACACGGCGGATCGGCATGGGCAGGTTCAGTCGTATCGTATCGCCGGCTTTCCACTCGCGCCGGATCTCGACATATCCCTTTTTCGTTTTCACATCCATCGGCGCATCGTTGACCGACAGCGTTATCTTGTCGTCGCTTGTTTCGACGTACTTGTAGAGGTTGCTCGGCATCGGATGATTCTGTGCCCAGCCCGGAATTCGCAGCTTGATTTCAAACGTGCCGGGAGCCTCCGGCCGAACTTCGATTGCTATAGCGCCATCCCACGGATATCGAGTCATTTGGATCAAGGTGACGGGATTGCCCGGCAGCGGGACGGTGCCTTTGCTAGAGAGATATTGGTTAACGAGAATCACGTCGTCGTTGTGCGAGTAAGCGTATCCACCAATCGAAGAAATCACACGCACGAGGTTCGACGGGCAGCAGGCGCAATCATGGCCGGGCCAATGCCATCGCTCGCGTCCGCCGGTCGTAAGCGGGTTGGTGTAATAGTGCCCGTCGCCTTCGGCCGACAGCGAACTGAGCATGTTATTCAGAAAGGTACGTTCGACCAGATCCGCGTATTTGCTTTCGCCGGTCATCTGGTGCAGACGGTGGTTCCACATCGCAAATGCAATCCCCGAACAGGTTTCGGCATAGCAGTTGTTACCCAATTCGTAGTCGCCCGCGAAACCTTCCGGGCCGCCCGGTTGGCCGATGCCGCCGGTCAGGTACGTCTTCGTACTAACGATGTTGTCCCACAGTCGAAGTAGCGAGTTGGCATAGGATTCATCGTGGCTCAGCATCGCGATATCGGTGGCGGCACAGTACAGGTAACCCGCCCGCACGGAATGCCCCACACCTTTCTCCTGCTGGACAAAGGGAATGTGGTCCTGGCTATAAGTGCCGTAGAGTCTTGACCTGTCGGTTCGCCCCCTCTGGTCCACGAAGAATCTCGCCGTGTCCATGTACCGCTGGTTGCCGGTCAATCGATAGAGCTTCATCAAGGCCAGCTCGATTTCCTGGTGACCGGGAGCGTCCGTCCTTTTTCCGGGAGCAAACGTATCGCAAATCAGGTCGGCAAATCGGATCGCCACGTCCAACAATTTGCGTTTGCCGGTGGCTTGATGATAGGCCACGGCCGCTTCGGTCAGGTGCCCCGCACAATAGAGCTCATGCTGGCCGCCAATATTGGCCCATCTTGCCTCCGGCCTCTTCTTCGGAACGGAATAGAACGTGAAGACGTATCCATCATCCCACTGAGCCGCCGCAATCCAATCAATCACTTTGTCGGTGTACGCTTCCAGTTCCGGATCCGGGTGATTCGCGAGCGAGTTGGCGGTGCCTTCGAGGATCTTGTAGACATCCGAGTCGTTGAAGTAGATGCCGGTAAACTCTCCTTCGATTTCGCCGGCCGCCTTGCGAAAGTTGTCCAGTCGTCTTGAATCGTCGCCATTGGCTTTCTTGGAATACTCACAGCGACCCCACACATGCGGCAGGCTGACCGTTCGGTTCACGTCCATGCGTTCCCGCCAGATCCCGCCGGTCACGGCGACTTTCTGGAAGGGGACCGCGCTAACAAAGCGTTTCGGCTGAACGTAGCTGGGCCATGGTTCGGTGCTTCCGGCAGGTTGTTGTTTGTACTCGATGGAAACGTCATCGAAATAGATCGCGCCGCCGCCAGCGGCTTTCGCCCGGTCGCGATGCCCGATGCCCAGGCTCATTTTCTTGACGTGGTCGAGGCGGAAAGTCGGGTTGTTTTCCACCAGCCGCCGCAGATCGATATCCCAGCACGTCCAGATTGACTTTCTGGAGTTCGCGGGATCACCTTCGTAC
>JADHUC010000270.1 GCA_016784735.1 Pirellulaceae bacterium
GGTCATTCGCGAAGAAGTTCGTATGGCGCACGAAGCCGGCGTGAAGTACGGCTACATCCTCACCAGTGGATCCATGGCGTTGCACGAGATGCTTATCGAGCTGGGCGTTGACGTCCTTATCGGTCCCGATCCCGTCCAAGGCAAGGGCACCGACCTGAAGCGTACGGGTGAACAACTGCGTGGCAAGATGTGCACATGGGGCGGTATCAATGCCTTTATCACGGTCGAGATGGGTACGAAAGCAGGCATCGACGAGGCCGTCCGTGAGGCGATTGCCGCACTGGGCCCTGATGGCTTCGTCCTTTCACCCGTCGATAACATCCGCGATCCGTCCGATGAGACATGGAAAAATGTGCTCGCGCTGATCGAATCGTGGAAGAAGTATCGAGGGTAGGATCTCCGCGAGGAACTTCAACATGATTTTTCAGAATGTAAAGCTGAAATGCCGCCGTACATGTCATCTAAGGCGAGCGGCAGATGAGAATCTACCCGTGGGGCGAGCTTCCAGCTTGCCTTTTACAGGAAATTCGCAAGCTAGAAGCTTACGCCACGGTACGGAACCAACCGCAGCGCGGCGGAATTCGGAGCCTATGACAACAAGGAGTCAACTATGAGGTCTACAACGCGTCGTCAATTCCCGTTGGTTATGGCAATAGTACTGGGGTCGGTGGCGGTGAGCGTGGTGATTGGTCAGCAAGCTACGAGCGCCAACCAGTCTGTGGCTGTGCGTCAGGCGTCAGGCGTAACGGTTCAACCACTGCCGACTCCCGAAATCCCCGAGGGGGATGCGGGCATCGCCGCCAAGTATCCCGGCGACGTGGGCATCGAGAAGGACCCGGACGTCATCTTTGTGGAGTCATTCGAAGGCACGGTGGACGAGATCTGCAGCCATTGGGAAGCTGCCGCCGGCAAGCCTATCATGTCCAACTCAGACGAAGTAGTGCCGGGGAGCGGCGGCAAGCAGTCGCTCCTTCTCGCCCGGGTGGCGGGAGGCACCGAGGGATATATGGACGGAGGCAATCTCTACCGTCGGCTGAAGAACAAGAACGGGGACTATGGCTACGATAAACTCTTCTTCCGCTTCTACATGAAGTTCAACGACGAGCACGCCCCCATTCATCACTACGGGAGCGGGCTGGTTGGCTTCCACCCGCCCACGCCCTGGGCTCAGGGCGGTGCAGGGGAGCGGCCGAAGGCCGATGCACGATGGAGCACGCAGGTCGAGCCGAGCAGCTTTGGCACCTGGCACTTCTACAGCTACTGGCAGGAGATGGGAGGGAGCCCGCCTCGGGGGCAGACCTGGGGAAACACTTTCGAGATCGACGTTCCGCCTCGCACCGTGGTTAAGAACAAGTGGATCTGCCTCGAACTCATGGTCAAGATGAACGATATCGGCGACAGCAATGGCGAGCAGGCCTACTGGCTCGATGGGAGACTTAGCCGGAACCAGGAGGGCAAGATCACCAGCTACCTGGGTAAAGGCTTCCCGTCGGTGGGCACCTGGACCTACGACAAGTTCAAACCCTACGTGACCCGGCAGGGCGTTACCTGGGACTACCAACAAGGTAAGGGTGTTTCTCTCGAGGGCGGCAAGCCCTTCCCCGGCTTTGCCTGGAGAAATACGGCTGAGCTGAACATCAATGCCATCTGGCTCTACCGCTACATGTCCCGGCCCGAGACGGGTGTGAGCAAGGTCTGGTGGGACCACCTCGTGGTCGCCAGGAAGTACATCGGCCCCCTGACGCAGGTGAGCCAGTAAGGCGGGGAGACCCGCGGGAAATATGCGGCGGCAGGAGCGGATTCAACCGCCAGGGCACGTCCAAAGAAAAGATGTACAAGTGGTCGGGGACTGTCCCGATTTTCGCGGCGGCCTTGCAGAGCGAAAATGGGACTGTCCCCCTCACGCGTTCAGGCTGTAGCAGGCCCTGCTGTGGTAAACTATTTCCTGGGACTTGCCCAGACAGTGCGTGCCGAGAAATCCGTCGCCGGAACTGCCGGCGGTAGTCCACCGATTCTTGCGCCATCGTATTCCGCTCGTCAATCTGGACGCTAATCCAGCGCGGCGGCATGGCGGCCAGCGTTAGGATCGCCGGCGGCGTAAATCGTCCCGGTTTCCTGATCTAACCAGATCATGATGGGGTGACCAATGGCACGTGACGTCGTTTCCTTGCCATCGCGTGATGTCAGTCTGTGCCCCCGTTTCTTCAGCTCTTCGACGACCTCGGATGCAATACCATTGTTGAGCGTCAGGCTTCCCGGAGCGACGAACGCCTTGTCTCGATTGGGATTCGGATCGAAGGAGTTCTGTTGGTGGCCCGTGCTGAACCGCGGAGCTGTTACCGCTTGTTCGGGCAGCATGCCGAACTCGATGTGATTGAGCAGCACGTTCAACGTCGTCTGGTCCTGCAGATCCCCTCCGGCCACACTGATTGCCACGACTGGTTTCCCGTCCTTTGTGACCAGGGTCGGCGTCAACGTGATGCGTGGACGCTTGCCCGGTTGAATTCGGTTTGGGTGGCCCGGTGTAGTGTTCAAACTGCGGAGGCGGTTGCCTTGCGTCACGCCTGACGGTCCGGGACGGTTCCCAACCAGATTACAGCTTGGCGTCGCTGCCACGACGTTGCCCCAGCGGTCTGCCACCACGCAGGTTGTCGTGTCCTGAACCGGTATACCGGACGGGGGGCCACCTTTGTCATTTTCGCTCTTGAGTGGTCGCATGCCGTGCGGATCGCCCGGGCGTCTTGCCAGGGAGGCAGTCGTCATGTCAATCAACGAACGGCGAATCGCCGTGTAACGATCGGACAGTAGCGACGTGAGGGGAACGTCCACAAAGCGGGGATCACCATAGTATTCGTCACGATCCGCGAAGCCCAACTTCAACGCCTCGGTGACCACGTGAATGTGATCGGCCGACAAACGTCCCATCTCCTTCAGGCGACGATCTTCCAGAAGACGCAAAGTCTGGCAGAGGTAGGGGCCTTGGGTCCATGGCCCACATTTGTAAACCGTATAGCCTTTGTAGTTGACTGACACAGGATCTTCCAAGAGCGTCTCGTGGGCAGCGAGATCGCGTTTGCGCAAGAAGGAGCCTGTCTCGATGTACCAAGCCTCAAGTTCATCGGCGATGTCTCCCTTGTAGAAGCGGTCGCGGGCAGCAATCAACTTCTGCTCCCGGCTTCCGGTTGTGTTTTGCTCGGCTTCCACGCATTTGCGCAAGGTGGCGGCCAGATTCGCGGCGAATTCGGAATTCCACTGGCGTCTAGGAACGAACTTGGCCCGGTCGTCCAGCTTTCCTGTTTCCAGCAGTTTCAGCGTCGGCGTGACCGCTGCTTCGAATGACTTTGTCCCGTAGAGCCTGAGCAAGGTCACGCAAAGGCCCAATGTCCCTGGCGTGGGCGCGGCCTTCATGCTGCCCTTCGAAGGAATCCCGTTAGCGTAGTACCACTCGATCGCTTTCGGGTCCAATGGGGCACGGCCCAATCCGCAAAGCACCTTCACTTCCTTTTTCTCGGCATGGTAGATCAATACGGGGACTTCCCCGCCGATCGCGCAAGAACCGTAGTCCGTGACGGTCAAAGCAAGGAGCGTCGCAGTCGCGGCGTCGGCCGCATTACCGTTTTGCTCGAGCAGTTGGAGACCTGCCGCCACGGCCGGTCCTCCGCCAGCAGCGACCGCGCCTCCCTTTCCGCTCCCTTTCCAAGTGATGGTGTCCGCTTTCAAAGTGATGGCTGGATTGCTCACGACGAGCACCAAAAAAGCCAGACCGATTCTACGCATCGCAGGGTCCCCTCTCACTAACCTTCGGAATCGCAATACTTGCCCGGAGCAAAGACAGACGACCGCGACGTTACTCGTTTTCCTTCTTGGCAGCTTTCTGCTTCTCGGCCTCCAGCTTCCTCTTGAGTTCGGCTTCCGCCTTCTCCTTGGCCTCCCTCTCCAGATCCTCTTGGGACGGGATGATCTTGGGTAGTGCGGCCATAATCGCCTTCACGTCCTGCTCCTTGAGTTCTCCAGCCTTGAAGGCGAAATTGTCCAGCACGATGCACCTCCTGTAAAGCAGCACCGTGACCTCGGCGTCTTGATGGATCTTGTAACGCTTCAGTGGAGCCAGATCTTCGGGAATAACCAACGGAACGTTGTCGGAAATCGCGTACTTCTGGGCCAGTTCCTTCAGCTTGGCTTCGGTAGCCTCACGATCGTCGGTAAGGACAACCGCAAAACTGCGCAGATCCACAGCCTTGTTCGCTGCAACCGCCTCATCAAGCTGCTTGAGCAACATGCCCAAGGCACCGGTAACATCGCGAACGAAGAGCATCGCTACCGGCCGTTGTCCGCTCAGTCAGACATAGCAGAGCGGTTTGCCCTCATTGGGACCGGTGACATGGGGACCGGTTACACTGTGGCACTTGAAGCTCGCCGGTAGCCTATCCCCGGGCTGCAAACTCGACTCGAACACGGCCGCCTTTTCGGCAGACAACACGCAGGTTGCTGCGCAGAGCACGCCAGCAGCCAGGGGGAGACTCACAAACCATTTGGATCGCATCGTATCACAGCCCTCCTGAAGAACGTCATTAGCCGTTCAAGGTTCGGTCAACGCCGGACGGTCAACTTAAGCGGCACGGCAGTAATCATCGATTGCCGGCACGGACATGTCAAGTCAACAGGTTGCCGATGGCGACTGCCGTCGCTGTTCCATCTTTGTTGCTCTCAAAGGCGGGCACCGGTTCGTCCCGGCCACGCGGGTAGAGCACGACGCGTGGGCCTTTCATTGTCATTCCTTTCAGTGTTTCCCGAGCAACGTGACGCGTACTACTGCGGCAGACGACGCAGGTCGGCGTCGTCGATCTCAAACGATTCCCCGGGCTTCTGGCCGTAGGCAGTGACGCAGAAGACGAGGCGGCCGGCGCCGGCGGGCACCTTTGCGAGTGTTTGCAGGCGCACCCAATCCTCGCTGGCACCGCCCGGCAGACGGTCGCCGCGTTTCGGAGCAGAAAACCACTTGCCTGCGGCGTCCTGCCACTGGACAAGCAGTCCACTGTCGGTCTGCCCACTCGTCTTACTGCGCACGTAAACCGACGCGAGATACATTTCGCCGGGGTTGACGGTTACCGATTGGAGGATGCAGCTTGCTTCGGCACCGCGCAATTCGACGCCGCGTTGGCCGCTGTGCGCGGCCTGCTTGGTCCAATGCAACTCGCCCGGCGTTCCGGGGCGGAACCACGCGCCCCAGCCAGCCGGCTTGCCCTCGGCCTCCCCCTCGACGCTGGCCTCTGGTTGGCCGGCGGCGGGTTCGAAGCCGGGATTAGCCAGCACTTGGACCGCCTTTTCAGGGTGCTCGCGCATGGCGAGCGCTCCGCGGGCGACCATGGCGGCGTCGGGATGAGTGCTCTCGGCAGCCATCCGGCGCAGCGCGGCTTCCGCACCGGGTTGGTCGGCGAGCCGCACGAGTGCGCTGAGGACCGAGCCACCGGGCAGGTTGCGAGCGCGCTGTTCGAACGGGATGGGCGCGGCGTGAAGCGGGTTCGGCTTGACAACCTCGTGGTTGAACCGATCCAGTTCGGCCTGCGCGTCGAGAAAGCTCTGCACGTCGGCCACCGAACGCAGGTTCTTCTCACCGTGGTAGACCATTGACCAGAGTTCTGTCTGCCGGAAGCCCTCGCTGTACAAGTTCACGCGCTTTTGCACATCATCGCTGTCGTCCGCAGCAGCTTTCTCGGCCTGTTCCAGCAAGGCTCGTGCACGGGCGCAGACCGGCGGAGGCCAGAGTTCGAGTTGGCTTGGGTCAAAGAAGCCGGCCCACATAACCGTCGAACCAGACGGGCGCGACATCCAAGTTTGTTCGAGGATTCGGAAGTACTCTCGCATCACGGGTGCCGCCTTGCCGAACAGGCCGCAGCAGAAATCGTCCACAAGCTCGTCGGCGCTCTGGTTCACGTCCCAAAGCATCTGCGAGGCGACCCATGCCTTCGGCCCGTCCAGCGACCAGGTGGAATAGATTTCCGCATAGAACGCGCGCACTCCGGTCTGGTGCGCGAACTTCAAGCTCTCCTCGGTCAGGCCCGTGAAGATGCGCGGCGAGATGAACCCCGCGCCGTAATAGTAATCGTAAATGCCGACAACCGGCACCTTTTCGCACCAGCCACGGATCAGACGCTGGTCGCCTTCCCGAATGGCGGGATCGGTCCAGTTGGCCCGGCCCGCCGTGAGATAGGGGATGACGCGCGGGCTGACGTCGCACGACGGCGGCGGTTCGGTGACGTGGTAGGCCAAGCAGCCAAGGTACTTGTCGGGATGCGTCTTCGCCAGTTCCACCGCGACGCGGTTCATGAACGTGTAGAACCGATTCGAGTAGTTCGGCATACCGCGCGGGGTTTTCGATTCCGTCGGGTCGGTCGGATCGAGCGCCTTGCACGCGGCACACTCGCAGAATCCGGCGGCGGCCGTGTCGTTCATGCCGAGCGAGAAGCTGCTGGCGTTGGGATTCTTCTCGAAATACTCTCGCGCGACTTGGGCGGCATAGCGGGCGGCCTCGGGGTTTGCCAGACAAGGCTGCCAGCCGTGGTCGTTATCGTCGCGCGGGCGTCTGCGTTCGCCCTTGATCTCCGGGAACCACTCCGGGTGCTTGTCGTACACCTTCGACGGAACGAAGACGTGGAGCAGGTTGTGGTGAAAGCCATAGCGGCCGCGGCAGAGGTTGTGCCGTTCCCAGTTGCCGCCGTCGAATCTGGCGGCCGAACTCCACAGACGCGAGTGGAACGACGGCTCTTCGCGATCCGCGAGCTTGCCAACGCCGAAGCTGGCCCGCGACGGTACGACCTCGCCCAATTCCGTCGGCAGATACCAGCGCACGCCGCCGTACTTCTGAAGGAAACGATAGACGGCAAACTCGGTCCCGTGCGGATTGCGGCCGGCGAGCACCAGATCATGCTCGCCCACGGTGGCCATGACAAAGCCGTCTTCGTCCAGTTCGTCAAGGTCGAGATTGGCACGTTCGACGAATTCATCGCGGCCGACGTGGATGGTCGGCGAGCCCGTCTCGGTGCTGACTCGCATTTTGGCTCCCGTCATTTTCTCGACAACCCGCTGCAGCTCGGCCACAGCGCGTTTGGTCTCGGCCGGCGCGTCGGCGGCGACGGGCGCAATTACGGCACGTGGCTGTCCCGATTCAACGATCGGAAACGAAGTCGGTGCCGTGAGAAGAGTGGGTGCCACAAGAAAAAGAAGATACATCACGGTCTCCCTTCACGGATCTCTGTTCCACTGACCGATTTCACACCCAGAAGTCGCCGATGGTCCCTTCACGGTCGAGGTCGCCCGTTCGGCTCCTCGGCAGCGAGAATCCGCACGCGTCCCTGCCGAATACTCAGTCCGCGCTTGCCACAAACCACCTGCGTCCTTTGGGATTCTACGAGCCTCAGGCTACTCTCGCAATGTTCCGCGGCTGGAGACGACTCGGAAATGGGCGTGCTGCACGCGACGAGGCAAAGAAGACCAGAATCTTCAGTTGGATGAAGTGGCATAGGCGAAGGGTGGGCCGCGAAGCTTGGCCCATCCATGACAAAGGCGTTGTCAACCCGGTAGCTCCTCCAGGGAAACAAACACGGTCTTCAGTCCGCTGAAAACGGATCGGTTGATCCTCTTCACAGGTACCCTACTTGCGCCTCCGATCAATCGTTGTGCAAATCACTCACCGAAGAGCCGACGGGCGTTCTCGTGTGTGATGGCGTCCCGTTGGGCTGCCGAGAGGACGGATTCGCGTAGCTTGAGTGTTGCGGATTCTAGATTGAACAACGGCAGGTGCGAGCCGAACAGAACTCGGTCCAAAGGCGCGCTATTCAAGAAACTGGCGACGCCGCCGATACCCTCCAGCATCGCTATCTCGCAGTAGACCTGGCCCGCACTAACCAAGTCGATCAGCGTCGAGCCGCGCACGGTCCGCGAGCTGTTCAGCAGCACAAGTCGCAGACGCGGGCGAGCCTTCACTAACTGAACAACTGGTCCCACCTCGACGTCGGGCACCTGCATCAGCGGGTGCTGCGTGCGCACGTCTTCCATTCGCACGGCCAGTTGAACGATCAATCCTCTCTTTTCGGCCATCGTGAGCAGTTCGGCGAACACCGGGTCGTCAAGCGTGTAGCCGTGGTAGTTGGGATGAAGCCGTATGCCGGGCATGTGATAGTCTTCATGGCAGCGCCGGATATCTTCGGGCCAGTCGGGCAGCTTGGGGTTGACCGAACCGAAGGGGATCAGCAACTGGGGATCGACCCTCTTGCACACATGGGCGAGGCGCGCGTTCACGCCGCCGATGTCTTTGTGCAGCAGGCCGTCGAAGCTGCCAACCCACGCCCGAGTGACGCCGCCGGCCCGGAGTTTGTCGACCAGTCTGGCTGGCTCGTCACAGGGCAATCGGCGGAACGGCCATCGTTCCAGGTAGACGTTTACGTCCGTAATCATGAATTCATCCCTTTTTCGCTCAGGATCGGCTGTAGCAGTCGCTGGAGGTTCCCCGCGAGAATCAGGCGTTTGACCTCGTCCGGGACTTCGGCACCGTACACCTTGGCCAACTGTGATGCATAGCTGCGGCCGCCTGCATCGCTGCCGAAAATGACGCGTTTCGCACCCAATTCGCGAACGGCCATATCCACCATGCCGGCCGTGGGGTCGCTGCCACAGATTTCCACCGCGACGTTTTCGAGTGCGCGGATCTCTCGGATACCTCGTTCCCAATCGCCGTCCACATGGGCCGCAAGAAAGGATGCATTGGGATGCCGCCGGGCAAGGGCTGCAAGATCGCTCGTCGTCGACTCGCCCGGCAGATTGCCCGTGGCTTTCCGCCACGTGTGCTGCAGTACGGGAATCTTCAACTCGACGGCCCGTTCGATGATGGGGTCAAGGCAGGGATCGGCACATCGAATCGCCACCCAGAGCTTGATCCCGACCATCGGTCCGTCACGCACGCAGCGGTCCAGCTCCTTCAGGCTCTCGTCAGTGTGCTTGGGATTCAGATAGACGAAACCCAGCACACGGCCGTCCGAGTGATCGATCGCTCGCATCACCTGGTCGTTCTGCTGGCGCACCTGTTCGGGCGATGGGTCCTGCAGGAACGGATAGCCCATGAAAACGATCAATCGTTGGATCCCCACCCGATCCGCGAAGAACAGCAGATTCGCGACCCGCTCCTCGGGCGTTCCGCTTGTGCCGTTCAAATGAGTGTGCGCATCCCAAATCACTGGCTCATCGGCATTCGCCTGCGACTGGCCGGCAAACAGCGGTTGGAGCATCGCCGCACCGGCCGTGGCCAGCGTAGCCTGCGCGGTGCCGACGAGCACGTCGCGTCGGCTAATCTTGCGATTTGAAGGCTGCATTTCTCTTGCCAATCAAAGAGTGTAGGTCAGGCTATGCCTGACGGAATACGGTTTGCGTCAGGCGGGGCCTGACCTACCTGCTTGGCCGCGGCGACATCGAGTTAGCGGCGAACGGGAGCGGCGAGTTCTTTGACAAACGACTCGATAGTCGGGTCGCCTTCGAGGTATCCGAGCGATACGAGAAACGCGTCCATCTCGCGGCATGTCTCGATAAAGTACTTGTTGCCCTCGCGTCCGAAGTTGAAGAAGCCGTGGCCTGGGCCATCCCAAGTTTTCAATTCGCAACGATTGCCGGCGGCGCGGTAGGCTTTGTCGAACAAAACGGAGCTTTCCCGCAATCGGTCTGCCGAGCCGAAGAACATGATCATCGGCGGTTGATCTTTCTGGATATGGTGGAGCGGCGAAATTGCTTTGGGATCGCCGCCAAATTGTTCATTCCGACGCGCCATTGATTGCGTGTACTGCTGGCTCAGCCCGTCGGCAGGCGCCACGGCCATGACCGGATTGAACAGCACCAATGCATTGGGCCGAGAGCTGATCGACTGGTCTTCGCTCGCTTCGTCCAGGCCGGGCACGACGCCGACGCACCCACCCAGATGTCCGCCGGCAGAGCCACCGCCTGCAGCGATCCGCTCGGGATCCACACCGAGCTTACCCGCATTCTCCCGTACCCATCGCACGGCGGATTTCGCATCCGCCACACACTGAGGAACCGTCGCTCCGTGCTTCGATCTAATGCGGTATTCGGCAGTGATCGCTACCATGCCTCGTGATGCCAGATATTGGCAGTGCTGAGCAAACTGAGTGGGCGATCCGTTGGTCCAGCCCCCGCCGAAGAAAAAAACGATTGCCGGACGTTTGTCAGTTGCCTTGTGCGCTTCCGGCTTGAAAGCGAAAAGACGAAGCTTCACGTCGCCAATGGTCTTGAAAACGTGCACGTCAGCGCCAGCCAGTTGTTTTGCCATGAGCGCTTCGCGGTCGGCGCGAGGCTTGGCCTTCCGCCGCGGCCGGCGGGGAGCCTCGTCAGCCGCATAGACGGGCGCAGTCACGACAATAAATAGAAGCGTGACGACAGCGAGTGTTTTGTGAAGCACGTTGTTCTCCTTCTAAGAATAGAAGTGGTCTCAGAATCGTTGGTGTAGGGTGGCCGCGGTTGGATCGCAGCGAAATCCCGGGACCAGGGCTTCCCTTCTGTCCAGCCCCGGCCACCCCAAACGGGTTTTGAAACTTCCACCTGCAAACGGTGTCGATCTACGCCATCAATCACGTTCTGGCTATTTCTTCCCCACGCAGTACAGATTACGCGTGGTACGGATAAACAACTGGCCGTATGCGGCGCTGATCGACGATCGAACGACCTCTCCGTTTTGGGGGTCATCCATCGAAATTTCGTTGATGATCTCCCCGTCTGCGGCATTCACGATGGTCACGTCTCCGTCGAAATTGACGATGTAGATTCTCCCGTCCGCTGCCAGCGGCGATGCTTCATACTTGGCCCGCCCCGGCGTGGGAATGGTCCATTTGACCTTGCCCGTGCGTGGTTCCACGCGAGACAGACATTGTCGCACGTCGCTTAGGATGAAGAAGTCGCCATCGTAGAAAGCCGGCGTTGGCACATCGGAGGAGATCTCTTTGTTGTCCCGGCTGACCCAGGCGATCGCGCTGTCGTCCAGCACGCCGGTGCCGCCGGCCTTGATGGCATAGATTGGGTCGCGCTTCGGTGCACAAGCCAGAATGACGCCGTCGCCTGCCGCTGGAGAAGGAACCAAACGCCAGTGCGGAATGCGCATGGGGTTCCATGTTCCCCACCGCCACAGCTCCTTGCCCGTATCGAGGTCGTGGCCGCTCAAGGCGTCGCCGCCGGTGACCAGCAGTTGTTTCTGCCCATCGAACGTGAAGGGAATGGGCGTGGCGAACGATTCGAGCGATTCGGCCACGGCCTTGGCGGGGCGGACATGGCGCCAAAGCGTCTTGCCAGTCTCCGGATCGAGGGCCAGGACATAGGATTCGTTCACTTGGTCCGCTAGGCCCCGGCCCCGTACCGGCACGTTCCGCTGCAACACTTGCACGTACAGTTTGCCTTCGAATAGCGTGGGACTGCTGCTGAACGTCCACTGGAACGCGAATGGGCCATAGTCCTCTTCGATGTCCCGCCCCCATCGATGCCCGCCATCCATGTCGAAGCACTCCAACTCGCCACTGCCGTAGAAGAAAACCGCGATCTTGCCGTCGGTCACCGGCGACCCCGACGCGAAGTTGCTGCGATAGTCTCTGGAGATTCCATCGGCCACGTCGTGCTGCCAGAGCAGTTTCCCGTTGGTCCGGTCGAAGCACATGGCCTGAAGCGTATTCTTGGCCGAGTCGGTGCCGGACAGCAGCACGCGATCCTCCCAGACGATGGGCGTCGAGGCGGCGACACCCGGCAAATCGGCACTCCAAACCACATTGTCCGTCGTGCTCCATTCAGTTGGCAGGTCCTTTTCGTCCGTGGAACCGTTGAAAAAGGGGCCACGCCATTGCGGCCAATTACCGGCGTGAGCCGCAGAAGCGGCCAGCAACAGTAGGGTCACAAACGTACAATACTTCATTGCGGAAATCTCCATACAAGATGCAAGTCTCAAGGGGCGGAAAGGGGGCCATAAAGTGCTTATATGCGAGAGCATGATTCTAGACGACAGAGTGCCCGACTTCTACCCACCACATCCAAGCCGATGCCAGAGCGGGCTGCCAGAAGAATCGCCATTGCGACGAAGGGTAGGTCCCTTTTGCCGAAAGGGACCTGGAATCGCGAAACGACCATCCAGCCAAGAAGAAGGTCCCGCTCGGCAAGCGGGACCTACCTACCCGCCGCCTCCGGCTTCGGGGCTAAACGGGATTGCTGAATCACGTCGAGATGATCATGTGTCACTCCGCCGCCAAGCTGGCGCAGACCATTTCGCGATCATTGCGTGCAATGACGTGCCGGTTGGCGTACGCCGGGTGGGACCAGCAGACGCCGCCGCGTGACCGAAGCTGTTCGGTCGTCGGTTCGATCAACTTCGCTCGGCTGATTTCATGAAAGCCTTGGGGCGACAGCGTTGCGATGATCAACTCGCCACGCTCGTTGAACATCCACATCCGATCGCCGTTACGGACCATGTGGATATTCGACCAACGGGCTTCGGGTGTGGCAGTGCGATCTTCCCAGATGCGGTCGCCGGTCAGTACATCCAGGCAGCGCAATTCGCCGTAACTGTCAACGCCGTAGACGTATCGGCCTTCCATGTACGGAGTACTTATCATACAGTGCAACGCGTCGGTGTTACGCTCGCTGCGCCCCTGCCTTCGCCACATTCGTTCGACCCAGGGCTCGCGCTCCAGAAGTCTGAGCATGAGCGCACCGTCGTAGAACGCGGTGACGAAAAGATGGTCGCCGTCGACAACCGGCGTGGGAACGTTGATGACCATCTTGTTTGGTTCGAACGGGTATTTCCAGTAAACGGTACCTGAGGCCGGATCCAGGCCGGCTACATGCTCACCGGTCCAGCACACCAGCACCCGGCGCCCCGCCTGTTCGATCACGATCGGGGCGGAGTACGAGACCTTGTCGTCCAGCGCTCGCCATACTTCCTTTCCGCTCGTCTTATCCAGCGCCACAATGCAGGCACCTCCGACAGCCCCGATCTGCACGATCAGCAGTTCGCCTTCCACCAACGGTGCCGATGCGATGCCCCAGATGGGCACGCGAACACTGTAATCGACATCGGGTGTCTTCTTCCAAAGTACGCGCCCGCTGGCGGCGTCAAGGCAGTGAAGATGCCCTTTCGTTCCCAGCGCAAAAGCGCGGCCGTCGTCGATCGTTACCGCCGCCCGCGGCCCGGCCGGGTAGCTCACCTTCGCGTAAGGGCACTCATACTCGTGAGCCCAGAGCTTTCGGCCGGTCTCGAAGTCGAAACAGAGCACTCGTTCCGAGTCGTTGGGCTCGCGTACTCGATCCGTGACATACACTCGACCAGCGGCCACCGTCGGACCACTGTATCCGCTCGAAATCGGCACTCGCCACCGCGGCTCGATCTGCGGTCCGGGAAACTCGTCAATGAGCCCCGTTTCGTTCCAAACGCCGTCACGATTCGGGCCTCGCCACTGCGGCCAGTCGTCGGCCAAGGCTCCGACGGATACGAGTATGGTGCAGAAAAAAAGTGCGATTATCGTGAACACTCGGGCAATTTCGGTCACTGCAATCTCTCCAAATTCTCTCAAGGAAAAGTATGGGACTACCGCTTGAGCGGCCTGACGATACGATAGAATCATTGGCAGGCAACACGGAGTCAATGCCCCCCGTGCAGGTATCTCCGAATCCATCTGAGTGTACCCACTTCAAACAAGGAACCGTTTTCATGATCATCGGATGTTTTGCTTTGGTCGAACCGTTCACGTCCGTTCGCCGCCAGTTCGAGCTTATTCGTGAACTGGGCATCGACTACGTCGATCTGACGGACAACCACGACGGAGCCGCGCTGGGTGCCGAAGCCGGCTTTGTTGCTTCTCTAAGTCTGGACGGCCATCCCGCCAAAATCCGCCGACTACTTGAAGACTACAAACTGACGATGACCAGCGTGTGCGCTCACGCAAACCTGCTGGATCCGCCGTCGCCCGATCGCTACGGGACGACCGAAATCATCAAGGCGATTCGCCTGGCGCACTTATTGGGCGTCAAGCAAGTGATCACCACCGAGTTGGAGCCGAAGACCGACTTCGGCCACAGCCTATCCCGTGACCAGATGCTGTTCGCCATCAGCGAGAAGCTGTACGAGCCGGTTCTGTGGGCCGAGGATTTGGGGATCGACCTGTTGCTGGAGCCGCACGGCAAGCTGACGGACACGGTCGACGGAATGACGGCAATCCTGGATGCACTGGGACACGAAGACACGGTCGGCGTCAACTTGGACACGGGCAACTCGTGGCTGGGCGGCGGAGATCCGCACGAATTCATCAAGGTCTTTGGCAAGCGGATCAAACACGTCCATTGGAAGGACATGGGCGCCGAGTGGGAACCCAAACGAGGCACATTGTACGGTTGCGGCATGGCGACGATCCCACTGGGCGAAGGCGTGGTGGGCATTCAACAGATCGTCGAGTCGTTGATGGAGATCGGCTTCGACGGACCGACGACTTTGGAAGTGGCCGGCGCGGATAATGTCAAGACATCTGCGGAGCGTCTGCTGGCCTGGAGCGGCGCGTGACCATTTTGACCCTTCACTTTGACACACACTAAACGCGACTTTGACTGGAGCACGAATGACGATGAACGAACCGAATAACAAGACGAAAATCGACTCTTCCCGTCGGCGATTCCTCAAACACACGTCGTTGGGACTCGTGGGGGCCGCGGCGGCTGCCGAGTTGCCTTTCGTCCACGCCGCCGAGGCCGCAACGGATATCGAGGTCAAGATTGGCTTGATCGGCTGCGGCGGCCGAGGGACCGGCGCGACGCTGGACGCCGTGGGCGCTGCGACTAAGGTGATCTATCCGCAATCCGGCTACCATACCGAGGATGTGGCGGAAGGGGCCAAGATCGAGAAGAAGAACATCAAAGTGGTCGCACTGGCCGACTTGTTCGAGGATCGGCTCGATCGCTGCAACCAGCAGTTGGCCAGGCTGGGAATCGACGTACCCAAGAAGACTTGTTTTACGGGTTTCGACGCGTACAAGAAATTGGTGGCCGTGCCCGAGGTCAACTACGTCATCTTGGCCACGCCGCCCCACTTCCGTCCTATGCAACTCAAAGCGGCGGTCGAGGCGGGCAAGCACGTATTCATGGAGAAACCGGGAGCCGTCGACGTGCCGGGCGTGCGTATGGTGATGGAAGCCGGTGAAATAGCCAAGCAGAAGGGCGTGGGAATCGCCGCGGGCACGCAGCGGCGTCACATGAAGAGCTACCAGGAGACAATCAAACGCATCCAGGACGGTGCCATTGGCGAGATCGTATACGCCAAGTGTTACTGGAACGGCGGCCAAATCTGGGTGATCGACCGCAAGGAAGGCTGGAGTGACGTGGAGTGGCAGCTACGCAACTGGAACTATTTCACTTGGCTGTCCGGCGATCATATTGTCGAGCAGCACGTGCACAATCTGGACATCATGAATTGGGTGTTGGGGACGCATCCTGTCCGGGCCGTCTCGGGATTGGGCGGCCGCCAGGTGCGCATCGGCGATCGGCACGGGCACATCTTCGATCATTTCGCTGTCGAGTTCGAGTATCCGGGCGGCATATCCATGTTCAGTCAATCTCGACAGATCAACGGCTGTCGAGGCATGGTCGGAGAGGCCATTGTTGGTACTGACGGCACCAGCAACTGCAAGGACCGCATCGAGCCGAACGAGGGCGAACGCTGGCGTTTCCGCGAGAGAGAATCGAGTGCCTACAAGAAGGAGCACGAGGACCTGATAGCCAGCATTCGTGCCGGCAACCCAATCAACGAGGCCCAGGCCGTGGCCGAGAGCACGATGACCGGCATCATCGGTCGCGAGGCCGTCTACAGCGGCCAAGCCGTGGAATGGGACGCCGCCATGAAATCCACAACGCGGCTGGGTCCGGAAGAATACAAATTCGGCCCGTACCCGATCCCGCCGGTAGCCATGCCCGGCAAATACAAGTTCACATAGGCCTTGGTAGGTCCCGTCTGCCGGACGGGACCTGAATCTTAGTTGTGGCAGGATTCGGTTGTGGCAGGGTCTCCCGACCCTGCCACCGGCATCGACCGAAGGTCTCCATGCCGGGAATGCGGGGGACTCAGTGGCGAGAGGGAGACCTTCGGTCGGCTCGGTGGTCCGGTCGGGAGACCGGACCACAACTGGGAAGCCGGGCCACGACCAAGGTCCCGTCCGGCAGACGGGACCTACCATGAATCATGGGAGGCGTATCCGTGAACAGAATATGGATCCCGATGGCGGCGGCGATGATTGCTCTGATCGGGGCCGCTCAGGCATCTGCTCACGAAAGCCTCTGGATCGAGGCCGAACATCTTGACGGCGTTCGGGGCTACTGTTGGCCCATGGGTCGTCCGAAGATGAAGACGACCGCCGGTCATTGGGGCCTGTCCGGGCCGGGATGGGCGGCCGAGTGGAATATGGGTGGCGAGAGTGGCTTCCTGTCGATCGCCACCGGGGCCGACGACGATAAAGCGGTGGCCACGAAGACGCTGGAGATTCCAACCGCCGGTCGGTACTTCGTTTGGGTCCGCTATGGCGATTGGCGTGAGCAGACCGAGCGGTTTCAGATCCAGATCCAGCAGGCCGGCGGGCAACCTTGGACCGCGCGATACGGCGAGAGGGCGATCGTTGAAGAAGACAACGAAATGAAGCTGTACTGGGATTGGGTCTTCGCCTGGGACCGGCACGAGGTCGAACTGCAGAAAGGACCAGCTCGGCTGAGCCTGGCATCCACGACCAAGGAACGCTCGCCGCGGCAAGTCGACGTGATCGTCCTGACGACCGATCCGAGCTATCGGCCTCGAATCAAGGAAAGGCCCGGTAATCACGCTTGGGAAATTCTGCAGTCGTACCGTGATGGGATCCCGGACGGGCTGGAACCGCTGGCCAAGAATCGCCCCAACTTCAACTTGCCGTCGCAATGGAAGGTTCGCACATTTCGAAACAAGGATTTCCTCTACCTATGGAACGTGAGTCACACGAAGCCGGAAGAGACTTGGCTTGGCGACAAGCCCGACCGGGTCAAAGTGCCGTACAACATCATCGACAAGGAAACTCGCGAGGAGTTCGAAAAAACCTACGGCGGCCGGGACGATGTGCCCATCTTCTCCGATCCTCGGATCGTACCGACGTTTCACGGCGTCGGCGCCGGCATTTTCACTACGGATCCCAAAACCGGCGAGTTGCTTGAGGCCGGAAAACGATTCGCCGCGTGGCTCGACGCCGATCCGAATCGCAATTGGGCAATGATGATGAACTATCACCCCGGCAAGCCAATCGGCGAGAAGGGCATACAGGCCTTTCGCAAATACCGGGACCGCTTCGTGGGTTCCATTTCCGGCGAAAGTCTCGGCTATTTCTACCCGGATGCCAAGGCCATGCAGCAGGCCACGGCC
>JADHUC010000271.1 GCA_016784735.1 Pirellulaceae bacterium
TCCCGGATTGTGAAAACTCATGGCCGCGACCTCACTGAGCATACATCCGGGATGTGGCGGTTCGGATCATCCGCAGGACCGATTCCTGAAACGGTATTCCGGTTCTCGTCTGGATAATGCCGATCGAACGCTGGGCACAGTAACGGCGGCAGGCCGTACTGAATTCGCGGAAGACCTTTCGGTAGTTGATCAGGTCGATCTCTTCCAAATAGGTTCTTCGCGACCGATCGCTACAGACATCCGCCAGGGTGACGCTGCCCGAGTAAGTCGGTTCGGCTTCGGCGTCGTCCACGACTTGCAGCAGATACGGCTGAAAGCCGCGCAACGCCAGCAGGTCGATCGCCGATTCGAACCCCGCGGGATCGAACAGGTCGCTGATCACGACGGTTACGCCTCGTTGTGCCCGGTTCCGGACAAACGCCTCGACAGCCAACTTCAGATTCACGGGTGCCGCGTCGACCTGCAGATCGTCCAGGAAGCGGAACAATCGGGGCAAACGGCTTCGACCGCGGATCGGCGGCAGTTCCGCCACGATGCGATCAGACACGGCGACAACGCTGACACGATCCCAAATGGCCATCGCCATGTATCCTAAGGCGGCTGCCAGACGTCGCGCCACATCAAGTTTTTCTTGGGGCTCGCCCAGGCCCATGCCGACCGAGCAGTCCAACACGATATCGACGACACGATCTTCGCTGCCGCGGTATTGGCGGGTAACGAGTTCATCGAGCCGTGCGCAGATGTGCCAGTCGACATTGCGGAAGTCGTCGCCGCTGGTGTAGTCGGAGTGGCCGACAAACTCGCTGCCGCCGGCCCAACGCTTGTCCAGACGCCGGCCCAAGAACCGCGTCCCCCAACTGCGCCGGGCCGCTTGATCCAGGTAGTCGCAGCGTCTTCGGAAGTTGGAATCAAACAGCGTCATCACTTCACGGCGCCTAAGATGTCGTTGATAATCCCGTCGATCCCAGCTTCTTGCGCGTGGCCTTCGAAGTTCAAGGCCACGCGGTGTCGCAACGCTGGCAGGGCCACCCGGCGCAAATCGTCGCGCGAAACGTCCGTGCGGCCGTCGGCGATGGCCAGTACCTTGGCCGTCAGGATCATCGCCTGTCCGGCTCGCGGGCTTGCCCCGCGAAGTACGAACCCGCGCGTCGATTCGGGCGCGGCCTTGTTGTCCGCGTGCGTGGCCATGACCAGCTTGGCGGCGTAACTGAGGACATCCGGTGCGATCGTCGCTTGGCGAGCCAACTGGGACATCTGGACCACTCGATCACCGCTCACGACTCGCTGGCCTGCGTCTTTTGCGGGTTCCGTCGTGCGCCCGAGAATCGTTTCCAGGTCGCCGCCGGTTGGCGAATTCATGACCAACTTGAAGAAGAAACGATCCAATTGCGTTTCCGGTACAGGGAAAGTCCCTTCGATGTCGCCGAGACTCTGCGTGGCAATGGTAAAGAACGGCGAGGGCAGCGGGTACGATTCGTTGGCCACGGTCAGCGAGCGTTCTTCGAGTGCCTCGAACAGAGCCGCCTGGGTCTTGGGCGTTGCCCGGCTTATCTCGTCGGCCAACAGCAAGTTGGTGAAGATCGGCCCGTGCTGGAATTCGAAGCGGCGGCGGCCCTGTGATTCCATGACCACGTACGTGCCGATGATGTCCGCCGGCATCAGATCCGATGTGAACTGGATGCGGCGGTACTGGACGTCCAGCGAGCCCGCCAGCGTCCGGCCCAGCACGGTCTTGCCCACGCCGGGTGGTCCTTCCAACAATACGTGGCCGCCGGCGATCAGTGCTGCCAGGGTCAAATCAATCACTTCGTCTTGACCGACCAGTACGTCGGCGATGGCCTGCCGCAGTTTTTCCAGATCGGATCGAAACTGGCTCTGTTCCTGCCCAAGATCTACCTCGGTATTCTCGCTGCTCATTGATCGAGGATCCCGTTTTGGAGTATGAGTGTTCGCATTCTAACTTGTTACTGCTTCAATTCGTAGAGTCCACCGGTTGCACCTTGGCAATTTCATCGCGAGCCTTGGTGGCGTACCTGCGGATGGCTGCATCCGGGTCTCGGAGCGCCTTCAATAACAGGGGCATGGCGGCTGTGCCTCCTGCGCCAAACGAGAATTCGGCAAATGCCCGATAGGCTGCTCGGCGGACTTCCAGCATCGTATGCCCCATCAATCCCATTAAAGGAGTAATCAATTCACGCTTCATTTGCTCGACGCCGTCGCTTGCGGGAGACTCGCCAGGCAAGAACGGTTCCAGCCGGATAAGCGTGTCGATGGCACTCTCGCGGGCTTGTTGGTCGTCACCGTCGAGGACCGGCAGAAGGAGCGGTACTGCGAGGATGCCCATTTGCGACAGCGACCGCGACGCCACCGCGCGTACTTCGTCTCGTTCGTGGGACAGCAAGGGCACAAGGGCCGGTTGCACTAAATCGAAGACGATTTCCTTAGCCTGGACGAACTCGGCTTGGCCGAGCTGGTGGTCGTAGAACTTGCTCTTGCGAATTCCCGCCAATACGTCGCCCAGGACGTAAGCCGCCTCCTCGGGCGCGGCAAGTTCGCTGCCCGATAGTAACTGGGCGACGGGTGTCAACGCAGACAGTCCAAATTGCGCGAGTACTTTCGCCGCCGCACGGCGGAGGTCGGCGTTGTCGTGTTTCAACGTCGCCACCAGCGTGTCGGTAATGGACTTCGCCTCCGGCCCGATCTGCCGTAGCGCCATGATGGCCTCGAAGGGTCCCTCCGCTTCGTCCTTCTGAATGATCGACTCCAGGGCCGGGATGGCCTTTGCGTTGCCGTTCATCTTCCATAGGGCCAGCGCGGCTTCGACGCCGTACAGCCGGTCTTCGTTTTCCAACGCTTCTTCCAGAACGCGGACGGCTTCCTGGTCCGCGACGCCGATGCCACCGAGGGCCTTGGCCGCGTAGCGGCGAAATCGAGTCAAGGCGGCGTAATTGATGTGGTCTTTGGGGATATCCATCTCGACGACGATCGCCGGGATGCTTTCGCCAGCGTCCGCCCCGATGCGTCCCAAAGCATCGACGGCGAAATGCCGAAATTCAAGGGACGGTGACTGGAGCGCCTTTGTCAGAAGCGGCACGGCGTCCTTGGCTGCCGGCCCAATCTGGCCCAGTGCTGCTGCCGCTTGTCGACACGCCTCCTTGTCTTCGTCCGTTTCCTTTTCGATTCGGCTCTCCAGCACCTGGATCCACTCGGCCGCTGACTTGCCGGCATAAGACGCCCCCGTGTCTTCGGCAGCGCTGCACAACCCAGCCACCCCGGCACACAGGAGCAGAGCGAGCATAGCAGTCAATCGAAGAATGAAATGAATTGGGGAAAGCATCTTCGGCCCTACGGTGGCGGACTTCGTATCCAGCGTGCGGTGGCCAGTACTGAGTACGCAGTACCGAGTACACAAAACTCACTAATTGGCACTCGCTAGTCTGTACTCAGTACTGTGTACTCGGTACTCAGTACTCAACGCAACGCTCACTAGTATTTCTCAGAACGGAACCGCTTTCTACCCCTCGCCGGGATCTTCGGCATCCAGTTGTTCGGCTGCTTCTTTGATTCCGGAGAAGACGGTGGGAGAGTCCTCCGTCGCGGCCGCGCCGGGCTTGGACGTGAGGAGGTCCGATTCCATGCCTGCGAAATTCATGAATACGCGGAGATGAATCTCACCGCCGCCCTGCATTTTGTCGCATGCATCCTGCAGTTCCTGATATCGCGCGATCTGGGCGTCCATCGCAGTGACCTGTTGCTTCGCCAGCCCGCGATTGCCTGCCGGCATGGACGGCATCTGATTCTGGAGCGCCACCTTTCTCACTTGGAGTGCAGCCGCCTGGCTTCGGATTGTCCTCGGGTTGAACTTGTCGCCTTCGGGCCATACGGTTTTGGCCATCAGGGAAAATGCGTCCGTTTTGGTCGCCCGCAACCGGATATCGAGAGCAAACAAGTCGACCTCCGACGGGCTCTGCATTCTGATCCGTGTTATCTTTGAGGGCTGCAGTCGTCGGTTGCCGACAACCGTATGGGCGGGGAAACGATCAGACAGATCGAGAATCTCAACGCCGATCGTTGCCGACTTGGGCACGGAGTCCAGCTTTCGGTCATACGTCGCGCCGCCTTTCAGCGGATCGACCTTCCACGGGGCGATGGTCTCCGGCTCTCGCAAGGTCATTGCCCGGGATTGTTCGTCCACCGTGACCAATAGGCTGCAGTTGCGCAGGCAGTCGGCTTCACGGGTTGCGTCGTCGGCCAGCCATTGGAACTTCAGTTCGTCGTTTTCCACGCTCACTTGGGCAACCGGCAGCGCCTGCCCGCCCGACAGTTTCAACATCGCCCGAGCCTTGCGCGAGTCGTCGGTCGGTTCCATTTCGAATCGACCCCTCGGACCAAGCGCCGAATCGCCGTGCCGCAGCGCGAACGACACATCGTCAGATTCCAGCAGATGAACGACGCCTAGCGTGATTGGATCTGCACCAGCAGCAGAACCCGCCAGTTTCGGCAGGCCGACACGTTCAGGTAGGTCGGTGAAGGGATCGGGACGCTCCTCGGGTGCCTCTTCGTCCGTTCCTTCTTCCTCGTCCTCTACCGCCGATTCCTCGGAGTCGGTCGCGGTGTCCATAGGATCGAGGTTCAAATCATCGGCGTCCGGCAGTTTCCCGTCGAAGGCATTCGCGTCATTCCCCGCCACCAAGCCGCCGGATTTGCTGGCCGCTCCACTGTCCGGGTCGGTTGGCAAACCTCCGACGCCTGCGGCTTGTGCCAGTACTTCGTCCTCGTCAATGGCCGTTCGCACACGGTCGAGAGCCGAATCCCGCTCTTCGACAACGTGTCGCGAGAAGGGACGCTTCCTGGGCGGAGTCTGGACGACAGCATTACGCCTGCCGGTTCGTCCACTCGATCGGGCCGCAGCGGTTGCATTGCCTTTCTTTTCATCATCACTGCCGCGCGTTCCCAAGAAGGCCAGCAGCCCGATTCCCCCTAGGAGCAGGCAGACGCCGATTGCTATTGCGAACGGCAACGGGCTGGGGCTCTTGGCCCCTCGTTTCTCGGACGCTCCGTCTTTGACTGCACCCGGCGGGGCAACGATGCCGGGCGGCTGCTCGAATGGGCCGGCTGGCGGCGGCTGGCCCACAGGCGCGCCGGGCGTTGGCTGGAACGACGGTACGGTCGGTTGGCCGGGAACGGGCGTCGGCATCGGAGCAGGAGTGCCGCCAGGGCTGCTGCCGGGCGGGGGCCCCATGGGCAGAGGACCCGTGGTCGGCGGCGAATCGGCTGGCCGTCCGGGCTGCCGCGGCGCCGGGCGTCTGATCGGCTGGCGAGGAAAGCCATCAGGTTGCGGTTGATTAGGGTCTGTCATGGTCACTATTCCAACGACGGCAGGATCAGGTCGTGATGCCAGTGATGCTTCAACTTCTTGACGACTTCCAGGAACTTATCAAGGTTTACCGGTTTGGGGATGTAGTGGTCGACACCATAATTCCTGCACTGGTCTTTGGTGTCGTCGTCTTCGGCGGCCGTCAAGACGACCACCGGTATCTTCCTCAAATCGTCATCTTGTCTAACTTCGGCCAACACTTCCAGACCGTTTCTCTTCGGAAGCAGCATGTCGAGCAAGATCAGGTCAGGTCGGGGGGCCTGTGCGAAGCGTCCGCGTCGAAAAATGAACTCCGTCGCTTCCGCACCGTCCCGAGTCAACGTCAAGCGGTGCTTCAGGCCGCCTTTGCGCAACGCGGCGATCGTCAAACGGGCGTCGATCAGGCTATCTTCGACCAGCAGAATCTCCATTGGTCGACCAATCGTACGATGGCTCATCCTGAAGTCCTCGTGGAGCGCCGGGCATTCACAATCAATTCTATCAGACTTGTTGGCCCGAGACCAACGGGCGACCCGCAGTGCCGGTCACAGCGGTGTGTCTTTGGCGTCCGCCGCCGGTTTGGTCTTCCACCGATCCAGTAAGGCAGCCAGTTCACGGTGCCAGGGTTGGGGCAAGGCAGCGATCAGGTGTTTGCTGGGCGCATCCAGATGAACTGCCGCGCCGACATCGCGAAGGCCTTCTTCGCCAAGTTCTTTGCGCACACGCTGTGCAAACGCCTCCGGCGTTTCCTGCGGCGAGAGAAGTCCGTCGACCGGGTAGAACTCGACATCTAACCGGGCAACCAGCGCGGTTGGCGACGTGACTTGCACGGTGGTCGCATTGATGACTCGGTAAGTCAGATCCATGGGGAGCAGCATCTTCGCGAGCGCCTGGCCAATCGGTTCGTTGTTGGCCGAGATCGTCGTTTCACCGTCGGGCGACCAGCCGAGTTCGGCCACCGCCCGCCAATCGACCAGGATTTGCAGCCCCGCTTCCTTGCCGAGCCGATCAAGAATTCGCACGAACCGTGTGGGCTGCACGAAGCTGATTGTGATCGGTGTAGCAAGTTGCTGTTTTGCCTGGGCCAGACGGGGTTCGAGTTTGAACGACTCCCGGTTGAGATTCGATTGTGGCGGCAGGCCGCGGGCCGCGCGAAGTCTCTCACAAAAAACAATCGCCCGGAACAGTTCCACGTCGTGATGTTCGAACTCGAGTTTGGGCATCTGCAGGCGAACGACTCCGACGCCCCCGGCCGCTTTCCACGAATCCGGCTCGACCATTTCGACAATCAAATCGGCCAGCCGCGCCAGTTGTTCCGGATCGTCCCCTACCAAATCGGCCACCGGGTGTGAGAGGCTGCGAAGCTTTCCATCTGGCAAGGGCGGCCGCGTTATCAGCAGTTGGCCGTCCGCCGGTACGCAGCCCAAACCAAGCGACTCCAACGCTGCCGAGAGCAGATTTGCGACGTTCGTATTCGCCAGTTTCACGTTAACCGGTTTTTGTGGTGTGGCCTTCATCAGTGCGAAGGCGTCGGGATCAAACGTGATGGGAACGGTACTGAAATCGGTAACGAATCGCACAAAGTCAATCAGCGGGACATTGGTGAATTCGACCTCTGGGATCTTGTCTTTCAATCGCTTGGCAACATCTACGTTGCGCGGTTCCGGTCGTGGAGCGGATGGCCCTTCCAGAGGCAACGCTGACGGGTCCAATCCGGCAACGCTTTCTTCGGCCGGTGCTGCGTCTGGCTGGCTGTCGGTGATCGGCTCCAATAACTCCAGTGTTTTCGACAGGGCGGCCGTGTCCATCGGCGTGGCGTCCGGTTCGTCGTCCGCCGGCTTGAGGATCAACTCGTCCTTCTTGTCACTCTTCGGTGGCGTTTCTTTGTCGGTATCGGGTTTCGACTCCGCGACTTCTGGTCCTGGAGCTTCTGCTGGTTCCGATTCCGGCTTTGACGAAGCGTCGTCTACGTGTGGCTCCGATGGCTCGTCTCGATCGTCGGTGCCTTCGGCATCTTCGCCGTCTGTCGTAGTCTCGTCTGCGGTTTCGTCTGCGGTCTCTCCGTCTTCCGAAGCGTCATGGCCCGCGTCTTCGGTCGAGTCTTTCGGCTCCTCGACATCCGCAACCGGCTCGGCCGGATCGGGCCGCGACCCTCGCAACACGAAGAACCCAAACACGCCGATCGCGAGCACAATTCCGGCGACTGCTGCGCCCGCTATAAGAAGCCATTGCCGTCGTTTTTGGGTTGCCTGTGACGTCCAGTCATCCGTGGGCAGAACGGGTTCGCCTGGAGATGCATCCGACGGCATAGCGGGTTCGTCGGCCGTAGGGGTCGGCCCATCAGGAGGAACTGACGCAGCCTCTTCTACGGCGTCCGGCTGCGTCTCGGGTTGCTCGGCGTCGACTTCGTTCGTATCGTCCGGCGGCGCGGGTTCGCGAGAGGCTAACGGCGGCGCGTCCGGCGCTTGCCGCGGTGGAGGTGCGGTTTCGCTGGGTGCCGAAGCCGTTTCCTCCGACTTGTCTTTGGTTCGGAGAATTGGCGGCGGCTGCACCGACGAAGCCGGCGACGGTTCGGCAGCCGGTGTGCCCTGCCAATCCGGCGGCGCTTCGACCAGTACCATGCTGCCGCACTTTGGGCAAATCTGGATTTCGCCAATTGCGGACTCGTCGCGCACGTTGAGCCGCTGTTGGCAAGTCGTGCAGGTTATGCTGAACAGTTCCACGATGGCCGCCTCTCTTCTCATTCTACCTCGTCAGGAACAATGCGGGCAACGCGTAATCCTCGGTGGTGGCCGTTAGGGTCTGGTTCTGTTGGATTGATCGCTCGTAGACGGCCAATGTGGCTGCCGGCGCGGGCGGCTGGACGTTCAGGCGATCCGGATCGACCAGTGGCGTCAACTGCTCGGCGACTTGAGCGACCCGCTGATATCGGACGGACGGGTTCTTGGCCGTGACGTAGGTGACCAATTGGGCGATGGGCTGTGGAATTCCCATTTGCTCGAGCGGCTGAATCGGTTGGTTCGCGTGCCGGTTGATCTTCTGGTGAACGTCACCTCCGGGAAATGGCGGTCTTCCGGCAAGCAACTCGTACAACGAGCAACCGAGGGCATAGATGTCGGTCAGGGCGTCCGGTTTCTTGCCGTGTTGAAGAAACTCCGGCGCCAAATAGTCCGCTCGGGCGAGCAAGGTCCCATCCGCATCAGGTTGCGTCAAGACGACGGGGGCCGGCGCGCCGACGGGATCGCGGAGAAGTCGCACGTTGCCGCCGTTTTCGATCCAGAGGTGTCGTGGACGGACATCGCCGTGGACTGCTTTCATCTGGTGCAACTCGGCAAGACCCAACGCGGCGCACCTGGCAATACGGCAAGCTTCTTGTGGTGCTAGCGGTTCGGCTGCGGAAATCGTATCCTCGACGGATATTCCGCCCAGGCTCTCAATCACCAAGAACTTGAACGTACCCGAATCCACCACCTCGAAACAGCGGTACAAATGAGGGTACTGAGTCCCAACCTGCCGCTGCAAACGAGCTTCAAGCCCAGTCCACAGCCCCGGGCTTTCGACATCGGGGCCGGTCAGAAACTGCAGTACCACGGGATGGCTGGTCGGCGTATGAACGGCCCGGAACATACCGGCAAACGGCCCTTGCTTGATGCTGTCGTAGATTTTGTAGTCACCGAAAAAGAATGGCCCGGAACGGCCTGACAACAGAATCCTCGTTTGGTAGCGCGTCAATGCGTTCTTGGAGATCAACCATTCAGTCAACGTGCGCGCGTTGCCGCAGGTGTCAGCGCCTTTCACTTGACCGAAACTGGTATACAACTGCTCACACTGTTCGGCCGTCAACAAGCGGCTCTTGATGGCGAGCTTCCAGAATTCCGAGATCGGTACGGACATCAGAGATCGCAGTCCTTGGTTATAACCTCCTGGGACATCACAAGTCTGGCCTACCTATATGGTAACGCACTGGGAGACGATTCTGCAAAGCGCCACCAAAGTGAATCGGGCGGACGTATCCGGCGAGTGATTCGTTTTATCGGGCGTCTTGCCTCGCCCCAAGCCAAGTCCTATCATGTTCATCTGACTGCTGGAGACGATCGAGTAGATCGTCGGAACGGGCGAGCTAAAGGGCTACTGTGTCAAGGAATCGGGATCATGAGCGAGGCGACGGTACAGGGTACGGTTCATTTGATCGAAGAAACCAAAGCCTTCGGGCAAAAAGGTTTTCGGAAGCGGCTGGTTGTTTTGGAGCAAGACAAGGGACGATTCATCAACTACATTCCACTGGAGTTCGTTCACGAAGGCTGCGACACGGTCGATGAATTGAGCGTTGGCGACGAAGTGGAAGTATCGTATCGCTTGAGCGGTCGCAGGTGGCAACGCGATGCGAACAGCGAAGTGAAGTTCTTCCTGAACGCCGAAGCGACCGATTTCAAGATCTTGCAGAAGACCAGCCAAGGCGACGCCGGGCCTCCCGAGTATTCCGAGTCGGAAGCGCCTGCGGATGCGGACGAAGAAGTTCCGTTTTGATCGTGCGAGTCAACGGGCACTATTGCTTTGTCAAGGCGAAAACTCAGGGTTGGGTGGCCGGGGCTGGACTGAGCGTTAGCGAAGGAAGCCCCGGGGTCTCGGGCTGCGCCCTCCAACCCCGGCCACCCGACGCGTGACAACACGGCCCTAACCCGCCTCGGCGAATTTCGTCCAATCCAACTCGACGCCGGTGTCGGTCAACAGGTCCTGAAATTGCCGTAGCAGTTGGATCTGATTGCGCACGCCGCGCGGCGAGTGCCCGCGACCGTGACAGAACGCGGCCAACGCTCCGGCCGCCTCGCCGATGCCCCATTCCGTCGGATGCAATCGGTAAGCGCCGTTGGTCAGATGTGTCGTACCAATGTTCTTGCACCCGGCGATTAAGTTCTCGACGCGCTGCGGAATCAAAGCTCCCAAAGGAACCTGATACGGCAGGCAATGGACGTCGAAGTAGTTGTCGCCGCCACTGGACGGATGCAGATCCAGTCCGTAATAGCCCACGCCGACCGAATCGTCGAACGCGTCGGACAGGGCCTGCTTGCCGATCCGTCGAGGTGACGCAGGACGGATGTGCTGTTCCAGGACCGTGCATTCGGCCTTGATCCGTCGCGATTCGCGGATGTAAGGGAATTTGGCCAAACCGTCTTCGGTGCCGACAACGTCCTTCCGCAAGCGAAGTCCTTTCCATCCGGTCTGGCCGTCGGGACGCGGCGCTTCAGTCTGCAGCCAATACAGAAGCGAGAGGCTCAACTGCCGAGCGCCGTCAAGATGCTTGGCCCGTTCTTCCGGGCTGACCTCGAACAGGTTGCCCAGCATATAGTCGTTCTGCGGCCAGTTCACGATGGTGATGTCGCCCGGGAAAGTGCCCTGGCGAAAATTGGCATGGTTGATGATCCGGCGGTACAGCCACAGGTTTAGCGTCTTAGTACGATAGGTGGGCATCTGGGGCGAAAGTGGGACGAACGACAACTCGAGCGGCTTTCCGCTCGACGGACGCGTGTACCAGAGCGAAAGGAGTCGACCGGGCCACGGCGGGACGAGCTGCGGTTCATGCTGTTGCCAGAAATCGTACATGGCCGGCTTGTCGATCGTGTGGTCCTGGTCCGGCAGGTAGTCAATCGCATAGCACCACGTAAACGACTGCATGTTTGCCGGTCGGGCCTCGTCCGACGCGTTCGGTTCGCCGGTATCCTTCTTCGATTCTGCGCCAGTGACGTACTCCGTGCCGGTCAGCGGCAACAGATCGCCGGTTTCCGAGGCGTCGATGAAGTATTTCGCCTCGACAACGGTCTCCTGCCGACCGCCGCCGCCGACAACACGAACGGCTCGCACTCGATCGCCGTCCACGTCGGCTCCGACCGGCTCGGTATCGAGCAGCACGGTCAGGAGTCCTTTCTCGATGGCCGGCGCCAACATCGCATCGAGCACGGCCAGGGCAACACGCGGCTCGTGGCAAAGACGCGAGACCGATCCATCCCCTGGGTTCAAATTCGGCCGGGCCTTGGCCTCGGGAGTCAATGCATAGTGACGGCGATAGTGGTCGCGGACGCCTTTGCGGAATCTACGGTAGCTTGTCGGCGAGCCGAACGATTCGATCCAACGATGCTCGTCAGGTGGAACGGCCTGTTGGGTCAACTGCCCTCCGATCCAATCGGTCGGTTCGGTCATCACCACGCGCGCCCCCAGTCGCGTGGCCGCCAACGCCGCGGCACATCCGCCCAGTCCACCGCCGACCACCAGCACATCGGCCGTCAAGCTCCGCAAACGCCCCGTTGCCGCCGCGCCGGATTGGGCCGCTGCCATCATCGCAGGGTACCAACACGCCGCAGCCGACAACCCGCATTGTTCCAGAAAACGTCGTCGATTCATCATCGTTGTGTTCTCCTGTGTGGAACCGAGTACCACTTTATCCGAAACGAGGCCCGAGAACATCTGTCACAAGTCATTTTGTGTCAACTGGTTCGGAGATGAGTGGATGAGAAGTATTCGTCTTCCGCTCAAAAACGGGCGCCCAAAAACGACACGCAAGGTGCCTTTCCTAATGGGATTCCAGTGTGTGTTGTGTCAGTAGAGCAGAGGTGCCATAGACTTCAGCACGATGCAGCGGCAAGGCGCAATTGGCTCGTTTAACCGCAAGCCGGAGGCGTGCGCGCTCCGACAAACGCGCACGCCTCCGGCTTGCGGTTAAACGAAGCCTTTTTCGTTCTGAAGCGGATATCTGCGTTGACAGCCCGCGCAGAGAATTGATCGAACTCAGCGCAGTCGATAGATTGTCCGTTTAAATGCTAAGATCGTCATTGGCGGCAACATCGAAGGTCATGTGACGACAATGACGCTGTACGAGGCGGCCGCAGCGATCTTCATCGCCCAGGCTATCGGCATGGAAATGACCATGATGCACCAGCTCACGATCGCGCTGACCGCCACGCTGGCGGCCATCGGAGCGGCAGGCATCCCGGAGGCCGGCTTGGTGACGATGTTGATCGTCCTGAACGCAGTGGGCCTTCCCGTGGAATACGTGGGTTTGATCCTGAGTGTGGACTGGTTGCTGGACCGTTTCCGAACGGCCGTGAACTGTTTCGGGGACTGTTGCGGCTCGGCAGTTGTCGAAAAGACGATACCGCAGGACGGATAGGTTCGTCGAACGACGTCTTGTGCAACTGCGGGGTCTAGTCGATACGTACGCGGAGGCAATACGATGGCTCGAACGACGACCAAGACTATCGGCAAATGGGCAACGTGGATCATTGCGATCGTGTTCGTCATTTCGTTGGGCGTGTGGTTCCTTGGACGGGATACACTTCCCAGAACCATCCGTATTGCGACGGCTGAAGAAGATGGTCTCTATCACAAGCTCGGCTTGGCGCTGAAATCGCCCATCGAAGAACGAATCCATCGCGACGTCGTTATTGAGTCGACAGAGGGTTCGGTAGACAATATGCGGAAGCTTCGTTCAAGGGAAGTGGATCTGGCCGTGGTTCAAGGTGGTTCGGTCCCTTTGGACGACGTGTCGGTCGTGACTCCACTCTTCCCTGAACTGGTGTTGATCATCGTTCGCAAGGGAAGTGGCATCGAGAAGATTGCCGACCTTGCCAAGCAAAACGTATCGCTGGGTTCCGAAGGATCTGGGAATCGAGTGAGCGCTCTACGTGTACTGAAGCATTTCGAGATTGACGTTGCAGGCTTGGGGCAGAATGACCGGTATTTCGGGCACCTGTTGGACGAGCCCACTTTGGATGCCGCCATCGTCACCGCCGGAATCGGCCACGCGGATTTGGTGGAAGTTTTTAGCACGAACCAGTTTGAGTTGCTGCCGATCGCCGACGCTGAGGCCGTCGACATGCTTCATCCTTACCTGCGGTCCACCGAAGTGCCACGAGGCCTTTTTGCAGAGCACCCTCCAGTCCCCGCAGAGAAAACGCCCACGATCGCTACCACGGCGTACCTGGTGGCTCGAAATGATGCCCCGGACAGTTTAGTCAGCGCCGCTTTGGCCGCGGTACACGAGGAAAGCCTGAGACTAGAGATCCCCACCTTGATCCCACGCCAGGAGGCATCGAGTCGAGTACCGACTCGTTTTCACCCGGTCGCCCAGCGATACTTCAACCCCTCGGACAACATCGGTTACATCACGAAAGTGATGGAGTCGATGGTCGCCACGAAAGAACTGCTGTTTGCCATTGGGGCGGGAATCTACTTGCTCTGGCTGCGGTGGCGGGGACTGAAGAGGAAAGAGGCTCAGGAAGCCATCAGCCATCAGAAAGAACGTCTGGATGTGATGCTTGAAGAAACGCTTTGCATCGAGGAAATCCAAATGCGCACGAATGATGTGGAGGAACTCCGTGCGCTACTGGACGAGGTCACCCGCATCAAGCTCAGGGCGCTCCAGGAATTCACAGAAGAGGAGCTTCGCGGCGATCAGGCTTTCACGATCTTGCAGACGCAGTGCGCAAATCTGATCAACAAATTACAGTTGAAGATCATCTCGCTGGAAGCCAGTTCTCGCTAGTACTCCGGCGGCAGGGCGTGGGCGTCGGTCAGTTTGTCGCCCAAGGTCAACAGCCAGCGTTCGCCGTCGGATTCGATGATCACGTCCGAGCCGTAGACTTCGGCAATCGTGCAGACCAACGGCCCGACTTCGAACACGTCGCCCTGCCGGACTTTATGGACCTTGTCCGTCGTGCGATCCGTGAGCCATACCTCGGGCTGGTTGTTGACAATACTGATAGACGTCAGATAGGTATGATCCGTGGGGTCCGCGATGCCTCCGCCGCCCATGCCGAATATGTTACGTTGGGCGATGATGGCGTAATCCTCCAGCTTGTCCGACGCCAAGCGGTCTGCAACGCGCGGAGAATCGGTTTCTTTGTCTTTCGTTGCTCCGCTTCGTAGACGGAACTCGTCGAAAGCTGTCTGTTGGTCGCTGTCCTTGCTGCGGGCGGCAACGTGGTCCAGGACCAATGCCTCGATCGTCACGGACAAATCCAGTTGACTCCCTTGTGCCAACGGCGTGATATTCAACGAGCGAATCTGGTGCAACAGATCCGTCTGGTAGAAGGCGAACAGGAACATCGTCAGTTGATCGAGCGTCCCGCGCCCTCGGACCGAATACCCCAGCGTATGATAGAGCCCCTTTCGGCCGACGGGTTCGCTGGAGTTGACACTGGGATCTAGCAGCCTCACGTCATTGACCAACTCGACCAGCCATGCCTGATAAAGCGATCGGGCAACTTCCATGTTCCCCGGCAGCGATTGGCCTTCCCAGGTGGCCAACTGCACGCTTGCGTCCCGAACCTTTGCGAGTGCTTTCTCGCGTTTCTTGATGTCGTCGGTCAGCCGTTTAGTCTTCGATCGCGCCTCTTCTAGCGGACTACGCACGGCCGTTTCGAGCAACCATGTACCGCCGAAGTACGTACCTACCACGAGCATTGCGCCCAATAGGACGTACTGCCGGTACTTTGCGGCTTTCGAGTTGCGGTCCGTGGGCGTATTCACGGTGTTTCTTCCTCGGTCACAGAATCACTGGCAGCGACCGTAGCTTCGATGTCGGCTGGCGGCGCGGGACCTGCGGGCAAATGGCTGACGTACGCGTCTTTGCTGCGACGGGCAACAGCTATGGATGCATCGAAGTACCAGGTGTAGTCCCGTTCCAGACGGCGTTCCCTGATCGTCGGGCTGCGAACCCTTCGGTACTGGTCCCGGATCTGTTGTTGCATCTTGATGACAATCTTGGGATCGCGCACCAGACCGTCTATGGCCACCATTCCGCCGCCGGATTGGGAAGGTCGCATCGACATGCGCAGCACAACCGCATCGCGCGGGCCCGGACAGCGGATCGAAAGGTCCCGTAGCTCGTCCAGCCAGTTCAGGTCGCGTTGTGTCCAACTGCCAATGGCATTGATCACTTCGGCCCGCTTGGCGGCCTTTGGGGTAGCTTCCTTCAGTTTCGCAAGCTCCTGCGACAGAGCTTTGTTCTTCTTGTTGATTTCCGGCAGGTCACTCCGCGCATAGAAACCGATCACAAACACGAACATGGCTACGGCGGCCGCACCAAGCAGGCCGACGCGCAAACGACTGACGGGTGGGGGCGGGCGCCGCGGATGAAGGAAATCGACAGCATGTGAACCAGTGGCCTCGTCCAGCAACATGCCAAGTAGCGCAGCAAAGCGGCCCCGGTCTTCCGGCAGTTCGCACTGCGTCCGACCTAGTGCTGCAAAAGGATCGAGAACACGCGCCGTTTTCGACAACTCGTCCGTGATCCGAGTGACCAAGTCCTCGTAGTCGTCCGGACCGCCGAAGATATAGATGCTTTCGATGTCATCGTCGCCGATCTGGTCCCTAGGCACAGCGGCCAGCGTGCGGGTGATCTCGGACAACAGTCGAGCGGTTGTCGCCTGTTCGTCGGATCCCTCGGGCAGGCGAGCGGTGCGGGAAAAAACGACGTCGCCCGCGGCCATCACGTTCAAATCCACTTCGCAACCGATCCGGTTGACCAGCAGACTGACTTCGTCCTTGTCCTCGGTCGCCTTCGAAAATACCGAAGCTGCCGCAAGAGGCCGGAGCAGCAGTCGCTGGGGTTTCAGTCCGGCTGTGGCGCATTGCTGTTGGACGCGATTCAATTCCTCCGGCGAGAGGGCTGCCGTGGTCACGCGATGCTGGTCGTCGTCGGAGTCCGTGCGGACGAAATCAAGTATCCACTGTTCGGAAATCGTCGGTGCCTCGCGCATGGCCACGTTCGCCACCAACTCCGGCAATTCGTTGTCCTTGGCCGGAGGCAACGTGAAATGCAGCAGTTCGATACTGGAACGCGGCACGGAAACCAGCAGCTTTGCGCGCCGTGCTTTGTGCTTGGCCAGTGCGTCAGAAAGTGAACTGCCGAAACTGTATCGAGGTTCGGCCGCGCCCTCGGTAACGTCCACCAAGTGTACCGACGAGGCCGCGCGGACTTTCACCTTCTTGCCGCTGATGCTGGCCAGTACATAGCGGGCTTCGTGAAGGTCCCAGTCTACGGCTAGTACGTGTTTCATGGTCGGTCCGTTACCGTTTCCTAACGTTGGGCACGTTGGAGTTCACGCTTTAGCGTGTCTTCTTCCCACGCTAAAGCGTGAACTCCAACGAAGAATCCAACTGGCGGGCGTAAAGGGGACAGTCCCATTTTCGCTCCGCAGAGCCTCCGCGAAAATCGGGACAGTCCCCGGCCGCTGGTACGCGTTTTCTGTCCGCGTGTCTAGAGTTCGGCTCCCAATATGTCCAGCGAGAAGCCTCGCCCCAACAGGCTCACATCTTTCCAATATATTTGGCGCGGTGGCGATACGGTAGCGTCAATCACAACTTCCGCTCGGGCAGATAGCCCGGACCCCCCGTGAAATCCCACCACCTGGGCCCGAAAAACGTCCCCGCCACCCGTGACGTAGGGCGAAAGCTCCTTCATCTGGGCCGTGTCCAAGATGTCGTCGGTCAGCAACCACGTGGCGTGCCGGTAGGATGGACTATTTTCGTCTACACCGCGGCCACGTGACGCAAGGATTCGATCGACCGTTTGACGCCCCAGACCCGGCACCCCCAATAGCACGGCCCTTGGAGCGAGATTGACGTTGACTCGGCCGCTTATGATCACATCCTGGATCGTCGTCGTACGATCGACCAGAGTGGGCAGGTAATCCTGCATCAGGGCCGGGTTATCCTCGAAGGGACTCTCGGCGATCAAATCCACGTCCTCTGGCAATCCGGCCCGCTCGTCATTGGGTATCAATACCTGCACGCCGATGAGATCCAGGACCGAGTCGATTTGGAATCGCGCTGGGATGGAAAGATCCACTTCATCCATTTCCTCGGCGCGGATTATCTGCGGCTCGGGTTCCT
>JADHUC010000272.1 GCA_016784735.1 Pirellulaceae bacterium
TAGTAGTTCACGCCGATCTTGTCCAGGTTCTGATAGTTCAACGTGACCTGTTTCGATTCGACGTTGAAGTCGAAACTCGTCTCGGACGCTGCAAGCCCCGTCTGGACTTCGCCTCGGTCCTCTTCGTCGATAACCTTCGCAGCCTTGCCCTCGATCTCGTCCAACTGGGCCGCAATAGCAGCAAACGCTTCTCGCCAACGATCCACCGGGTGGTCGGCAAACTTGTCCGCGATGGCCCTCGCTTGTTTGGGCTCGTCGGCGAAGAAATCCAGGTACGCCGTGAAGTAGTCGTATTGCAGGCGCGTGGCCAACTTGTCCGCGCTGACGCGGCCGAAGAAATCCAGAGCCTCTTCGACGCGGTCCTGTAGCAGCAGATAGTAGACTACTGCCATCATTTCCGCGTCGTCCAATTCGCGACGGTAGCTGAGAATCTTCAGCATACGGTGATATTGGGCGTGGAAGCGGTCGTTCAGAATCTGCCGCCGCTGGCCGAGCGCGTGGGCGCGGGCATTGACCAGCGGACGGTAGTCCAGATGCTGGTACGCCCTACGGGCCACCGGGTCGATCGTCAGCAAGGGACTGTCGATATACGCACCACACTCGCCCACAAAGCCGCCAGCGTGCTGCAAGTACTGTCGCACGGCGGCCGGTTCGTTGTGTTGGATGCCGTATGACCACAGCGTCTGGTCGTAGGCATGTCGCAGAGCCAGAAGCCGAGTCACCTTATTGAAGTACGCCTTGTCCTTCATGCGGAAGGCGATCCGATCCAGTTTCGTGCGGTGCAGATTGTTTTGCTGGAGATACTTCACCACGTCGTCATCCGTTCCGTGTTGCGAGACGTAGTCCCACGACTCGCGGTCGATCTTGCTAAGCTTCTCGACCACGTTCAGCGTGAACGGCTCGGCGTTCTCCAGGAGTTGACCATTCTTGGCCACGTGGACCGGGTAGTGCGGAAACTCGCCCGCCCCGGGGAAGTAGAAATGGTATTCCAGCGTCTGCGTGTTGTACGGCTCCAGGTCGATGTGGACGCTGCGCGTGAATTGCCCGTTCATCACGGGGATGGCGCCCAGCGGCACTTGCAGCAGCACGTCCAGCTTCTGTCGCGACGAGGTCGGATTCGTCACGACCACCTGGCAGCCGTATACGGTGTGGATTAGGAACTCGTCCGTGACAAACTTGTCCAGCCGCTCGCCGTCTACATGGCGGTAGCGGTCGCCATGCCGGAAGAAGTTCTGGCTGACCAGAATCGGCGTCTGTTCGTCGACGGGTTCGGCCGGTTTGACTTCCTCGTGAAACACGACGATCGGCGATCCGGTTGTCAGAGTCATCTTCGCGTTGTCGAACTCCGACTGGTGTTCTTCCGCTTTGAACGGCAAATCCAAGACGGCCAGAGCAAACATCATTTCCGGGAAGCTGCGCGACGCTTCGGCGAAAGTCCTGGAACGGAACGAGACGTCCTTCTTGGTATCGCGCTCCGCATAGTCTCGCCAGAACGCGCTAACGGTAATCAAGTCTGCCGTTTGCTTCTCGATGGGCAGATGGTAGTAGTTGTTTTCGGCCCATTCCTGCGTCTTGTCCAGCTTCTGGTAATACTGACGCACCAATCCGCGCCGGTCTCCATCGGTAGCAAAGAAACCGAGCTCGCCGGCCATCGACTTTTCTGCAGTCTTTCGCCGCGCGAGAGCATCGCCCGCGGCTGCCCGTTTCTTCTTCACCTCCTTCAGATCGGCCGCAACGAGTGCTGGTGCCGTTTCAGCCGTTGCCTCCGGGGCGGAGGGCTCGGCCGCAGCGGCCGGTGCGCGGGTCCTTGCACGCGAGTAAGCCGCGCCCCCGCGTGTTGCGGCGGAAGACTCCAATTTGCTCAATCGCCGCTGGAGCTCAACCGCCTTACCTGCTGCCGCAGCCAGCCCCAGGCTGTCATCCGTGTCCAGAACACTGCCCTTGACGGCCGTGTCGAACAGGTGATTGAAGCGTTCGATGTCCGGCGGCAACAGCGCAAACAGATCGCCAACATGACGCGACGTGTTCTGACGATCGCTGGCGACGCGCTCTGAAAGCAGGATTCGCTCCACAACGTTCAACTGCGAGTGACTCCAAGGCTCGAGATAGGTCGACAAATTCTCGCCCAGCAGCCAATGATCCAGAAACTGTTTGTCCTTCTTGTTCTTCAGATAGGGCAGCACCACCGTGCGGAAGAACTCAGGGTCTTTCTTATACAGGAAGAAGCTCAGTTCGTGGCAGGCGTACTTCGAGTACTTGGCCCGCTTCTCTTCGGGCTTCAAGTCGGGCCAGCCGGTCAAAAAGCCGAACTCGACCAGCGTGGCGTCGCCGCTGAGCGTTACGTACAGCGAGTAGACCTTGCCCAGACTGTCGTACGTTTCGAACTTCGAGCTGGTAATGTCGCCGAGCACGAACTGTTGTTTGCCGTCGACCACCGTGATCTGCTTCTGCTGGGCATAGTGCTTCTGTGGATCAAGACCCGCGGCAAGACGCAGATCGTTCGGCTCCGCTTCGATCTCCGGCAAAGAAATCGACCGGTACGCCGTCGATCGAGGATCGACGGCCACAATGTGCAAATGCTGATGGGCGCTCAATTCCTCGCGAGGGATGGCCACCACGCCTTCTTTATCCGCCTCCAGGTTCAGCAACACAGCCGACGCTTCGGCCAGGAAATCCAGGTTGGCAAAGTCGCCTTGTCCGGCCGCCTCGCCACCCATCGTTCCGCCGCCTCCTTCGGCTTTATCTGCCATTTCGGCCTCCGATTCGAAATCTTCGCCCGGCGCCGCATCCTGTTTGGACGTCTCCGTACTGCGAACGGCCCACGGGTTCAACAGCAGGCTGGGACGCCGCAACATGTTGCCGGGGAACCTCTTGGCATACTGGCGGTCGATGATGTAACGGTATTCGTCGCCCAGGGCTCGACCCGCGACATACAGCGAGTCCAGCTTCTTGGGTATCACCCATGAGGGCTCGGCATCGCGCACCCGGCTGAAATGAGTGTACGCAGAATAGGCCGGATTGTATCGCGTGGCGAACACGTGTACGCGAGCGAATTTGCTGGCGTTCTGCAAGCGAATCGTGACGGTCTCGTCGCCCGGCCGAATATCGGCGATCCCGAGCGGCCGGTCGCCGCGGACCTCCAACTGCCGATTCTCTCCCAGCACGTATCCCAAATCTTGCTCGCCAGCAGCGACGCGAAGATGGATTCGCCGGTTCGGCCGCTTCAGCCACAAGTCGTAATCGCCTCGCCGTAAGCCGGCGATGCGCAACAGGCTCCCTTCTACCGAGATGGCGTCGAAACGGTCGGCCACGAACGATCCGCCGCGCAGCTCCAGCAGCGACAGTTCCTCGCGCAGTGGCTTGTCCGACTTGCCCGTGTAGGGCACTACCAGCGTATCGCCCTCCCGGCCGTGCAACTGCTGGCGACCGGTGTGCTGATCTCGCCCCAGAGTCCACGTGTGCGATGTGTCCTCAGGGCCGGTAGTCGTGACCGAAAAGATATCGGCCAATGGTCCCAAGAGAACGCGGCCTTGCGCGTCGGTCTTGAGCATCACCTGTTTGGCGTCGCTGAAATCGCGGTGCTTGAACGAGAATCGCACCGGCCGATCCGCTTTGGGCTCGCCCGTCTTGCCCAGCAGTTCCAGGACGTATTGGCCGTCGATCAATGCCAAGTGCAAGTCCTCGACCTTCTCCGTACGGTCGATTTCGTTCAACGCAAACGTCTCGCCGACCGACAAGTCGAGCTTCTTGTTTTGGCTGAAGTTCTGGACTTTGGCCTTGAGCGTAAAGCCGATGTTGGACAGTCGCCCGGGTGTCTGGAATTCGTAGATCGATTCGCGGTCTTCATGCAGCTTGAAATCGGCCACTTCCTTGGTCGTCGATACGCCGTCGTGGTCCGTCGAAGTTATCACCAGACGCACGTCCTCCAGCACGGCCAACGTCACGGGCGTTCCGTTCAAATGAAGCTGCGGCCGAACGACAACGTTCGCCTTCTTCCGCTGTAACAGCGATTCGCGATCCACATAGATGCCGGCCACCAGCGAGTAGCTTTCGGCTTGGTGCTGGAACGAATCGAGCGAACAGTAGTCGCCGTGCGACAAGATGATGGACTGGCGCGTCGGCGAATTGCTGAAGGGCACGACGATTTCGCCCTTTTCGTCCGGTGTGTACTCGCGACCGGCGAACCAGATCGTGGCGCCGGGCAGCTTGTTATTCTGCTCGTCCATTACGGTAAACACCTGACCTGCCGTCGTCGTGCGAACCAGATGTCGGAGCCTTCCCTTGCGAATCACGGCCCGGCTGCTCTTGCCGTTACCGATAAAATCGATCACGTACACGCCAGGTTTCTTAAGATCGGGAAACTCGAAGTGCCGACTCATGCGGCGCAGTGGCGGTTCGGCGTACTCGTATGTGGTTTCCCAATTGGCGACCAGACCGTCCAGGTTGATGTCCGTATTCACGTCGACCAGGCGTTCGCGAGTGAAGTTGCGCGTGTTGATTTCGTAGACCTTGACGATCAACGTCTTGACGTTCTTGACCAGCAGATCCAGGCTGACCGCGTCGTCGGCCGCAAAACGTCTCTTGTTGGTGAAGGCAAAGTCGATGTCGATTCGTTCTTTCAATGCCTGGTACTCGGCTGGCTGCAGCATGGAATACCACTGCTCGCCTTCGCCAAGGCCGTTCACGATCTTTGTTTCGGCGAAGTTGCGTTTAAGATAGATGTCATTGATGTATGGCTCGTACGGTTTGTAGGTGGTTTCTTCGACGAAGAAATGGTGTAAATAGCTGCGCACCAACGGTTCGTCATTGGCCACGGGCGGCAATAAGATCATCTCCTGGAAATTGGCGTTCAGGTTCGCTGTGTGGCGGCGGCTTTCCTCCTGCTTCATGAACTCGGCATTCATGTAGCCGGCGTTGCGCGGCAGTTTGATGTAGGTCATGAACCTCTGTTTGTCGTACACCCCCTGCGAGCGGTCGAAGACCAGCCGACGGTAAAGCACGTTGGCCTTCAGCGAATTGTGGACCGGCGCCAACCGCTGGACGAATCCCCATAGACGATCGAGGTGCGCTCGGTGCTGATCCACGTCGTGGCGCCAGTCCACGTCGTCGTTCGGGTGCAGCTTGGCGAGGTAGGCATTGACGAAATTGGTCTGGTTCAGCAAGTCGGGTTTCAACTTCAGGCACTGGTCCAACTGATCGAGCAACAGCAATCGGTGGATATTGAACGATCCGAACCCGCGGCTGTGTTGGTAATTCAAATCGTCGACGACCAGTTTGGTCAGATTCGGATAGTCGGGCCGCCCCATACGTTCGAGCAAATGGCGCCGGCGATCCGCATTCAATTCGGTCGTCACAAGCCAATCATGGGCCGCGTCCTGGAACCCCTTCAGATTTTGGTAGCGAGCAAACGCCTCCTTCGCCAACGTTTCGCGGCTGATCAACTTCTGATCCAGGCTCGTCGGCAAATTCGGCTTTCGGTCCAGCAGTTCCCGTTGATGGTCGAACGTCAGGTTCAGACGCTGGCGAATGAACTCCAGGGACTTGGCGGGATCCTTTGCATAAGTCAGAAGGGCTTGCCGGTTCTGGATTTCGCGAACGCGCGGTGTGTGCTTGTACCGTTTGATCCATGCTTCCAGCAGTTCGTCGACTGTGTCGAACTGTTCCGTGTTCTGATAGTGGATCGCGTGGTAGTAGTAGTAATCCTCGGTGCCCGGAATCAGTTGTTTCAGCGGGACCGTGCGATCCCGGGCCAGAGAAAAATCCTCGATGTAGTCGATTTCCGCCCCAACGGCGGCGGAAGTGGCCAGAAGCAGGGCCATTGCAGCAAGGGCTCGCGTCGCAGTACTCATGGAAGAATCCCTCATATCGGCGGGTTCGTGGAAGCAATGCGCTATGGGTCCAAACACCATTCTACTATGTAAAGACGACGCAAGGTGCCGCACGGTGCGCTTCGCGTGCCAGAATAGAGACAGATACTTGGGATAGAGTCCGCTGTAACTGAATTCACAAGAATTCAGCGGGTCTCCAGGAGCCACTCGCCGCCACGAGTTGGGTTTCTGCAAACTCAGCTACGAATCGGTGGCAGCTTCCCCTTGACCACTCACCTCAAGCCGTTTGACGAAGTCGGCGTGTTCCGATGCGGCCAAGCCTTGCTCCAATACCCCCAGAACCTGACGCATATCGCCAGCGAGCAGTGCGTTGGGATCCAGCCACAATCCGGGAAAAACCTCGCTGCGATAGATGCCGTCGCTGTCGGCCTGAAACAGATCGTAACGTCCGCCGCGCAAAACGTACCAGTCGACGGCACTGTCTTCGACTCGCCACACGACGTATTCGCGTATGCCATTGCGGCGATATGCTTCCTTCTTGTCGTGCAAGTCGTAGCTGGAGCTGCTGGCCGCGATTTCTCCTGCCCATTCCGGGCCGTGCGTCACATAGCCGTCTTCGTCGCGTGTCTGGCCGCCGCTTTCGGGCAGAATACGAAGAAAGGCATCTGGCTGTGGTTCGTTGTCCCAGTCCAGCCGAACCGTTGCGTTGTCGGCAACCTGCACCCCCGGCGTTTGGGCCTCGTAGTAGACAAGCCAGCCGATCAACTTCGCATGAGGCGCCCCATGTCCCTCGGTAGATACGGGTGACGGCATATACACGACTCCTTCAATCAATTCGGCCTTCTTCACGTCCGGCATTGCCTGATAGCGGCGTTCGAACTCGTCGCGCGTCAAACGATCGCCGGGACGCAAAGGGCGAAGGGCCTCGGCCGAAGTTGTTGGAACAGCATCGGTTGCCATGACTGACTCCGATAGAATGGCCGTGCGAGCTCGCGGAAACGACTTCTATGTTCAGTGTCTAATTGTAGCCTCTGGGCCAGGATGTTCTACTTCGAATCAAGGGATGGGGCCCAATCCGCTTCTTGAGCCGTCCAGGAACCACCCCGGACGGCAGCCGCCACGAAAACGCATCAATACTCTTGAATCTTGAGCCTGCCGTGCAATTCGCGTATATTGGTAGTGCTGTAATCCGGCATCCGCATGCGCGATGGCAATCGTTCCGGAAGAAGTCAAACTGAGTTTGCCCACGACGAATTCAGAAAACCAGGAGATTCTGCTCATGGCCAACAAGCTCACGCGTCGTCGTTTTGTTCAGAATAGCGCTGTTGCCGCGGCTTCGCTCGCCGCGTTGCCCGCCGCTACTGGAACTGTCCTCGCAGGCAATCCCACAGGCGAAGACACCAGCAAGATCCTGAACTATAACTCCGACATGGAATATCGCCGCTGTGGCCGCACGGGCATGATGGTATCGGCGGCAGCTCTGGGCGGTCACTGGAAACGAGTCGATCGAATGATTGGCGGCGAGAAAGTACCCGGCTGGATGACCATGAAGATCGGCCAGGCGGCGTTCCAGAAGAACCGAGCCGAAGTGGTCAGCCGTTGTATTGCGCGGGGCATCAACTACGTGGACGCGTGTTGCCGTGAGGAGATTCTGGCCTACAGCCGTGCGTTGCAGGGCCGCCGCGACAAGATGTATCTGGGCTACTCGTGGCACATCTGGGAAAGCCGTTTTCCCGAATGGCGATCGCAGAAGAAGCTGCGAGAAGGGCTCGACCAAGGCATGAAGGAAGCCGGCCTGGACTACGTCGACCTGTGGCGCATCAGCTTGCTGGTCGAAAGCAGTCGCCACGACAGTGCCGAGGTCGAGGAAGCCGTGGCCGCACTGGAATGGGCTAAGAAGACGGGCCGGGCCCGTTTCATTGGCTTCTCGTCCCACGATCGCCCGCACCTGAGAAAGATGATCGAGACCTATACCGATCAGATCGAAGTGATCCTCACGCCTTACACGGCCAAAACCAAAATGGTCACCGACGAGACAGGTCTTTGGGCCGCGCTGCAGAAACACGACGTCGGCTGGTTCGGCATCAAACCGTTCGCCAGCAATTCGGTGTTCAAGGGCGACAGCTCGCCGGACAGCCCCCACTTCGAAGAAGACAACCGTATTGCCCGCCTGGCCATCCGCTACATTCTCTGCAACCCGGCGATCAGCGCCCCCATGCCGGGGATGATCTCGACGCAGCAAGTCGACAACGTCTGCCTGGCCGTAAAGGAACGCCGCGAACTGGACGTGAAAGAACGAGCCGACTTGGACCGAGCCATGGACCGCGCCTGGGCCAACCTACCCAGCAACTACCAATGGCTGAAAGGCTGGGAATACGTGTGACCAGTTGGCGCGCCGGCCAAGCCTGGAGTTCAGAAGCCCGGCTTTTTTGGATAAGCCGGGCTTCTTCTTGCCCACCGTATGCCGCGGGAGAAAAACAATCGTGAATCGTCGAGAATTGCTGCTGTCAGTCGCTGCTGGTTTGTCGGGATCGGCCCTTAGTGTTCCATCCGGCATGTGCGGCCAAGCCTCTTCCGACAACAGGAAACGGATGGGCGTTTGCGTCTATTGTCTCGGCCTTCGCAATCGGGCGGAACGGGCACGAGACAAGAACTCGAACCTTGCCGATCCGCTGAACTTCCTCGAATACTGCCACAGCATCGGCGCGGGTGGAATTCAAATTCCGCTTGGTACGCGAGACAGCGAGTACACGTCACGGCTTCGGCGTGAGGCCGAGACGCATGGGATGTTCATCGAAGGCATCGCCAGCCCTCCGCACGATCAGGCCGGCGTTGAACGTTTCGACGCCGAAGTCCGCACGGCCAAGGCAGTGGGCGCCGAGGTGATCCGAACGGTGATCATTCCCGGCCGGCGTTACGAGCGGTTTGATTCGACCGAGGAGTTTCAGCAGTTCGTGAAACGCGGCGTCAGGTCGTTGGAATTGGCCGAGCCGGTCGTGGCGAAGCATGGAATCCGGCTGGCCGTCGAGAACCACAAGGACCAACGTATCCCGGAACGGCTGGGAGTGCTGAAACGCATCAGCAGCGAATACGTCGGCGCTTGTGTCGACACGGGCAACAGCTTTTCCCTGCTGGAGGATCCGATCGAAGTTGTTGAAGCGTTGGCGCCGTGGGCGTTTTCGGTCCATCTGAAGGATCAGGCTGTCCAGGAGTACGAGGATGGTTTTCTGTTCGCCGATATTCCTTTGGGGGACGGATTTCTGGATCTGGCTAAGATGGTGGAAATCCTGCGCAGGGCCAAACCAGCCGTCCAGTTCACACTGGAAATGATCACTCGCGATCCGCTGCGCGTCCCGTGCCTGACCGAGAAGTACTGGGCCACGTTTGCCGATGTGCCGGGGCGTGACTTGGCCCGTACGTTGCGAACCGTCCGCGCGTCCGCTTTCGAAGGGCCCCCACCGCTCGTGAGCCACCTGCCGATGGACCAGCAGGCCGTGCAAGAAGAAGTCAACATCAAGCAGTGTCTTGCGTACGCGCGCGAAGAATTGAACTTATAGACGGCTCCTGGGCTTCCGGTCCGCAACCGCGCCGTTCTATTATCGATTTCCTTCTTTTCCCCGCTCGCATTCTCTGCGACGGATGGCGGGCGTTACCAGTGGGCAGTCTGTTTCGCCGCCCGCCATCGCCTTCGGGTTGAACGAGCCGCCCTTCTGCCGCAACGTTCGCTGCGCGTCTTCGCGTGTTCTTCATGCACTGCTAGCGAAATCTGAACGGAGACATAACCAATTCGTCATCCACGTTTCATCGTACCTTCAACATGGCGGCGATAATTGCAGTCGAAACGCCTAATCCACTAAGGAGGTACATCGGAATGGATGAGGAAGAAATGCGGAGGGGAACAGAACGGCGGCCCAGTTGGTCTATGAGAAGGGCAGGCTTTACACTCGTCGAACTTCTGGTGGTCATCGCCATCATCGGCATTCTGGTTGCCATGTTGATGCCTGCCATCGGAGCGGCGCGGAGCGCGGCCCGAAAAGCGTCTTGCGTCAACAATCTTCGTCAGATTGGCGTGGGGCTTGTGGCACATGCCACGCAATCCAGCAGCCAGGCCTTCTGTACGGGTGCGTTCGACTGGAAACGCGATGGAGCCGTTACTGAGGTGGGCTGGGTCGGAGATCTGGTAAACCGGGAGGTCTACGTCGGAGATATGCTGTGCACGGCCAACCCGGTCCGCATCAGCGAGGCGTATGGTGATCTGCTGAATCTGGATACGAGCACGTTCGACGCGTGCGTGAATCGCTTGGGCCGCCTGCCTCACACCGCACCGGATGGTACAGTCGTCGCCAATCCTTGCCGTCACATCGCTACGACACCGCTGGGGCACGGCACCGAAGCGCGGCGGGTCTATGTCGAAAGGAAGATCTTCGACAAGAAATACAACACCAACTACACCGCAAGCTGGTTCCTGGTTCGTGGCGGAGTGATTCTGAGCTCAGACGGCAATCCCAAGCTGGCTCGTTCCGCTTGCAGTCCATCGCTGAAGTCGCGGAATACAACCAGTGGGCCGCTAAGCCTGAACGAACTAGATGGTGCCAAAGTCTCGGCAACCGCCATACCTCTGATGGGCGACAGCGCGGCCGTCCTGACCACACTGTCACACACGATCGGTCCGATCGAAGCTGGCGAACAGATGGCGAAAGGGTTCACCAACGGCCCGGTCGACAAGAGCACTATGTTACAGCCCGTCGTCCCGGGTGGAACCCCGCGGAACGGCCCGGGCGGCTGGTGGGCAATCTGGCATCGGCGCGTGTTACAGGACTACCGCGGGTTTGCAGCCGTGCATGGCAACGCATGCAATCTGCTGTTTGCCGACGGTAGTGTGCGGTCCGTAGTCGACGAAAACGAAGACGGTTTGCTGAATAACGGTTTCGATCCAGCGACAGTACCGGCTAGCGGGTTCCTGGACAAATCCGTCGAGTTACCGTTGGAGGACGTCGTGAGTTTGTACTCGCTGCGAGCGGAGTTGTTCGACTGAAGCCTGACGGAGAAAGGAGGTAGAAACGAAGTAGAGACTGTGACTGCAGCGTTTTCTGAATTGGATACGGCAATACAAGAATTGACCCAGGAGTGAGGATTGAAATGAATAGAAGAAAAGGTTTCACGCTAGTAGAGCTGCTGGTTGTGATCGCCATCATCGCGATCTTGGTGGCGCTGCTGATCCCCGCCATCAATCGTGCTCGCGAGGCGGCGCGAAAATCCAACTGCCAGAACAACCTGCGGCAGATCGGCATCGCCTTGCACACATTTGCTCAGAATGACCCGCAGACCAGGTTGTGTTCCGGTGCGAGCGACTTCCGTCGCGACGGTTGCATGGACACGTACGGTTGGGTGGCGGATATCATCAACATCAACGCCGCTACCCCGAACTTGATGCTGTGCCCATCCAACCCGCTGCGGGGTCCCGAGAAGATCAATGACCTGCTAGGCAAGGACACAACTGACGCCAAAGACGGCGCTCCGCCGGAACGCTTGGCCGCCGGAGTTTGCGGCAGCCCGGATTGGGCAGGGCTTTCCGGCAGCGGTGCGGGCGCCACGTTCGCGACCACCGACGCGATGACGACGCCGGGAACGGGCATGGAACGTGCATCTCTAGTAGCTCGCGCCTTCCTCGACAAGGGCTACAACACGAACTATGCCGCTGGATGGCATTTTGTCCGAAGTGTGCCCAGGTACACATTCGACGCTACGACGAGCCCGGCATCAATCCTGGCCGGGGGAACCGCCGGCAAGTCGGGTCTGAAGGGGCTAAGCACTACGCTGGGGCCGCTAAAGATGCGCGTCTTGGAGACCGGACCTGTGGCCAGCTCGAATATTGCCCTCCTGGGTGACGGGGCGCCCGGTGATATCGACGAGGCCATTCTGGCGGCGCCGATAAAATACGGACCTCTCCTGGCCGATGGAGCCACGGCCGACCCATTCGCAAACGGTTCGACTGACAAAAGAGAGTTCCTGGAAGCAGGTGAGATGCTCAGCGAGGCATTCAACGACGGTCCGGCCTATTACGACCCGGCGACCAAGACTCTGAACCTGATCGATCAAGCCGCGAATCTGACGACCCAAGTCGACTGCGAGGTGGCCGGCAGTTGCCTTCCGCCCATCACCGGCAACAACACCTACCTGCAGGATACGCGCGATTGGTATGCGGTCCACGGTGGTGGCAAGAACGCAACGTGCAACATCCTGTTCGCCGATGGCAGCGTCAAGGAGTTCACGGACTCGAACAACGACAAGTTCCTGAACCCCGGATTCCCCGTGCCGAACAACTTGACCGAGGCGGAGTACGCCGTAATTGGCTACCGGGACAGCACGGTTGAACTGCCGCCCGGACAGGTGTTCAACGGCATGTTCCTGATGAACTTGCAGAAGCGTTCGGCCTTCGAGTAATCGCAACGGCCGCACCAACTGACTCCATGCGAGGGCAGGTCTCGTTCCTGCCCTCGCATCCCTTTCGTAGGTCACGGCTTGCCCTGACCACCCAGCGAAAGCTGTGGCGAAGTCCCACCTTGCGTCAGGGCAAGCTTTGACCGGCGTTGTGGCTGGCCAGTAACACAGGAATACCAGCACAGGACTGACATGAAAAAGTACATTGCCTTCCTGCCCGTTTTGATTGTCCTTTTTCCTCTGCTTATTGCATTTGCTCGCGGTACCAAGCCGGCAACGCCGGATAGCGTCGTGTTGGCAAAGATGCTGCGAGCCGAGCGGGACGCGATCGGGGCCCGCCCTAAGATCGTTGTGCCCGAACCCGTCTACGACTTCGGTATCATGGATCCGCTGACGACGGGAACACATGATTTCCGGATTCGCAACGACGGCGATGTACCGTTGGAGCTCGCGCCGGGATCAACAACCTGCAAATGCACGTTGAGCAGAATCACGAAACCGGTGATTCCACCTGGAGAATCGGGGACGGTGCGTCTGACGTGGAATTCCGGCCGGAAACACCCGGTGTATTCGCACAGCGCTAACCTCCATACAAACGATCCTTTGAAGAAGACGGTCGGTCTGCGCATCAAGGGCATTGTGCGAGTGCAGCTTGGCACAGCGCCTGCCGAAATCGTGCTGCCGCGGGTCGAGCCGGACGCCCCGGCGACTACCACTGCCCTGATCTACTCGCAAATCTGGGAGGGGTTCACGGTGGACCAGGTTTCCTGCTCGACGGAAGGAGCCACCTGGGATATCGAACCTGCCAACACAGCGACGCTAGAGTCGCTCGAAGCGAAATCAGCCCATCGGATCACGTTGACCGTGCCCAAAGGTCTGTCTCCGGGGCACTTCCGAGGCGAGCTGCATTTCCGGGTCAAGCCTTCCGGCGAAGCCAAGCCGGAATCCCTGGACGTTGTCTTCTCGGGAAAAGTGGTCCGGCGGTTGGCCGTCTATGGTCCCGGAGTGGAAAGCACAGGTACGATCGACCTGGGCATCCTGCGTCCGCGCCAGGGAGCGAATCGACGTCTGCTCATGAAGGTGCGCGACGACCATCCGGACATCGAGGTCGAGAGCATCGAGACGAAACCCGACTTCCTTCACGTGAAGGTGACGCCGTACCGCACCGGCACTGCAGCGACCGGGCTTTATCACTTGGATATCGCTATACCGGCAGATGCACCCGAATGCGCCTTTCTGGGAGCGAAATCTGCGCAGATCCATTTGGCCATTGATCATCCGCGAATCGAGGATCTGATACTGAAAGCCCGCTTCGCCATTGTGGCGGATGATCGCACTCTGTAACGGCCGAATCCATCCTAAGAAATGGAGGCTCCTGCCCGCCAACGGAGGTCCAAGTCATCGGAAAGCCCCTGCTGGAAAGGAACAACGGTAACTGCGTGAGCGACACATCGACGATACGAGAAGCCCACCGACAGGACCGCAACGGCGAATCAACATCAACCGGCGCGACCGAGGGCATCCTCTGCGGCACGTGCCGACAAGTGAATGCTGGAGATCGCGCGTTCTGCAGCAACTGCGGGTGTTCACTTTGCGAAACCTGCCCAAAGTGTGGCCAGCAGTACGTCGTTGGGGACACGTTCTGCGGTTCCTGTGGCGGCAATCTGCCCGAGATGTTTCAAGAGCAGGAGAAGGCATACGAGGCCAGACTTGACGAGGCCGTCGGCTTTGGCCGCAAGCACGACTACGAAAGGGCCATTTCTCGTCTACGGTCGATCACCAGCGTGACCGATGCGCGATACCAACAGGTGGCGCTACGCGCTGCGGAGCTGATCGACGAATTCTCCGCCCAGCATGAACGCCGCCAAGCCCATGCGGAAATTGCGTGCCGCAAAGCGCGGGAATCCATGAGCCGATACGACTACGAAGCCGCCGTCGAGCTGGTCGCAAGCATACCGCCTCCGCTACGAGACCAGCAGACCAACGACTTGCTGAACAAAGCCCGGTCCGCGCGAGACGAGGTGCGATCGCTGCTCGATGACGTGCGCAGAGCGACCAAGGAAAACCGACTGCTCGAGCTATCGCTGAGAATCGACCGCTTGCTTACGTTGAAACCGCGTCACGAGCAGGCCAAGCGTCTGGCTGGGCAGCTTCGCGGTCGCCTCTGTGCGGCCGCCAAGAAGAGGATCTCCGAACACCGTTACGACGAGGCTGTCAGTCTGCTGCAACAAGTTCCATCGTCCGAGCGTGACGCAGAGGTCGAGAAGTTCGCTGCGCATGCCGCCGAGCTGCATTGGCTGATGACGGACCTGAAGCTGGCCGCCGTTGCGGACAGACAACTGGTGGCAATTGCCGAGCGACTGCTGAAGCATTGTCCGCAAAACAAGGAGGTGGAGTCGTTAAGACAACAGATCAAACGACGCGCCATCGAGAAACCGGGCGATCCTCGGTGCGTCGCTCCGGACTGGTCGGTTCCGCGACGCCCGCACCTGGGCCTGCCCGTCGATTCGCTCGGCACTCCACAACGGATTCAGTGCACCACGAAGGCACTGGAATCATTAAGGAAGACTCCAGGACACCATTTCGTTGCTTGCGGTTTGGCACTTCAAGGTGTCGGCCGGGCTACATTGGACATCAATCTGGTGCCGCTTGAGAAGAATAGAATGCTGGACAGATTCTCGCTGCGCCGGAAGAAGACTGCGACCGGCGCTTGGGGCTTGGACGCGGGAACGACATCGCTGAAAGCTGTGCGACTACGATGTGACAAGCAGCAGCAAGTCACCGTTGACGCGGTTGATCTGATAGAACACAAGAAGAACCTGCTGCACGCGTGCGATGAGACCGAGAAGCGCGCGATCCTACACGAAACGTTCGAACAATTCCTCGAACGCAACGAGATCCGTGGCGAACGGGTTTGTTTGAGCGTCTCGGGGCAACTGGTTCTGGGGCGTGTGTTTGACTTGCCGGTGGTTGATGACAAGCGGATCGATCAACTGGTCCGCCTTGAGGCACCACATCGGCTTCCAGTGCCACTGGGCGAACTGGCGCAGGGGTACCAGGTTCTCGATACGTACGACGACGAACGATGTGGTCACCCTAAGATGCGAGTGACTCTGCAAGCCGTCAGGAGGTTTCATGCGGAGCAGTTGTTGGCGACCGCTTGCGAAGCCGGCTTGAACGTCGACGTTCTCCAAAGCGACTGCACTGCGCTACACAATTTCGCTACCTACGAATTCTTCGAAAAGGTCGACGAAAGCAAGGATGAAGAAGATATCGCCGAGAGTAGCCAGCAGGCGATCGCCATGCTGGACGTGGGCGCGCACGCGTCGAACTTGGTGATCAGTTCGCCAACGTTGGTCTGGTTCCGCAGTATCGGAATTGGTGGCGATGCCTTTACCAGCGAACTCTTGAAGCCATTTCGATTGACACGGGACCAAGCGGAGACGCTGAAACGCAATCCGACAATGGCCCGTCGCATCAGTCGAATCTATGAAGTGATAGAACCGACGTTGTCCTGTCTGTCCGAAGAGGTGCAGCGTTCCCTCCAATCGTTTTCGAAGCTATTCCCCGAGGTGGCTATCCAGCGAATGTTCGGCGTCGGCGGCGGGTTTGCACTGCACGGGCTCATGAGACGTTTGAGATATGGACGTTGAAAGGTTGGTCATGAAACGGAGCATCGCTTCGATAGTTGCCGTCGCGACACTTCTGCTGGCCGGTGGTTGTGGAGGTTGCGGAGGTGGCTCGACATCGCAATCCGAAATGATTCGTCGTGCGATGGAACGAAAGGAGGCTCAGCAGGCCCTGCAGGCGAAGGCCGACAAGAATGCCGCGCCCACGGCAAAGAAATCGACACCTCGCCCGGCGTCTCCTCCCAAGGCAACACCCAAAAAGGACTCTGCCGTCGCGAAGCCCGCGACGGTTCCGCTCGTGGACGTGTCGATCGCCACTCGCGATCCGGAGCCGCCGAAACAGGACTCACCGCGCTTCATCATAGCCAACCGGAAGCCAGACAAGCCTCTTTCCGCAGCCGAACAGCGGCAGCGCACCATCGAAAACCTCCAGCAGATAGGCCGAGCGTTGGTTCTCCATGTGAACGAAAGGCGGTGCTTCCCCGCGCCTGCAGTATGCGACAAATCGTATTCGCCGCTGTTGAGCTGGCGCGTCGTACTATTACCGTATCTGGGTTACGAGGATCTCTACGGACAATTTCGCTTGGACGAACCGTGGGACAGTCCACACAATCGAGATCTGCTCTCGTCGATTCCACCCGTGTATCAGTCGCCCGATCGATTCGACGAACGGACCAACTACCAGGTGCCATTAGGGGCGGGGGCGGCGTTTTCGGGAAATCGAGGCGTGGCTGTTCGCAAGATTGAAGATGGCGTGGTCAACACGGTGGTGCTGCTGGAGGTGGACGACGAACTGGCCGTGCCGTGGACAAAGCCGGACGACTATCGAGTGGACTATGCCAAGCCGGCAGAGGGCGTGGGCGAATTGCGTGCTGGTCACTTCTTCGTCGTTTGGGGCGACGGCACCGTCGGCCAGGTTTCCCTGGAAGACGGTGCCAAGTACTGGAAAGCACTGACTTCGATCGACGGCGGCGAGCCGTTTTCGGCGTCCCAAATTAGTCAGGCACCAGTGGTCGAGCCCGCCCCGCCCGAGCAAGTAGCTGACGTTTCGGCAGACGTCAAGAGCACTGGCGGCCCGGAAACCCGAGAGCCTGCAGGGAAAGGGCCAACCAAGGAGCAGTCGCCGAGTATCCCAACAGAGACGCAAACGTCTGGTGACGCCGCGCAGGACGACGACAACAGGTCGCCTGTGCCTCCTGAGAGCGCACGCCGCTTGGCACTGGATCTGTTTCGAGAGATCTTTCAATCCGAATACGAAGACGCTGATACAGACGAGGAAAGACTAGCGTTTGCCGAGAAGATCCGTGCTCACGCCGATGGCATGCAGGAGGATACGGCC
>JADHUC010000273.1 GCA_016784735.1 Pirellulaceae bacterium
CCTCTTGTGGACTGCCATCGGCAGTGAGGAACTGGATCCGCTTCGTGCGCGGGTCCCTGGCCTTGGCCGCTGCTTTCTCCAGCCAGCCGTAGTGCCCGTATCCCACTTGGTCGTATGCCCACAGCGTCATGCCCAGACGTTGGCATTCCTGGTGAACAAGAACCAGCATGTCCCACCATTCGGGACTGAATGATTGAGGGTCGCAGCGGCCCGGTGAACGCTGGATTGGGCAGATCGATTTGACGCCCGCGCGGCAGAGCGTTTCCAGTTGCCAGGTGACTCGTTCCTTGGTCATCCGGTCTCCCTCCCACCACCAGAGCGGGACCTCGCCCCAGCGAGCGTGATTGGGAGACGCGAATTGCGCTCGCAATTCCTGATAGGTGGGAACCTGTCCGTCCGTTGCTTCTGCGCATGACAGATGAAGGACAGAGGCCAGGACGAGTACGCTACTGAGTGTTCGAGTCATCGATTGGACCTTCGTGTTGAGCCCAAGGCGAAAACGACGGGACTACGAAAGACACAGCGAGGAAAATGGTCGTTCATCCCTGAATGTAGACATGCGTTGCTCAAAAAAAAAGAAGCGAAGAAGGGAACCAGCTCGCGCGAATAGTCCGTCAACGGGTCCAGCGCCAATCCGTCTTGTAGTTTGCCGACATAGAACGCCGTTGGCCTTGCGATCCGATTGGCCTCCCGGTCGATTTCTCTGATGATCTCCGGCAGGTTCAAGAACACCTTAACCGCCGGCGAGAACCACACTCCTCGTGTGCCCGCCAGGTAGTAGTTGCAGTCGTAAGGGCAGAAGCCATAGGGCGAGAAGTGCCAGTAGTTGGGACACATATTGCTGCCTTTCGCCAGGATGACGCGCGTTGGCCGAAAAAGCGGGACCGGGCGGGCAGATCGGCAATCGTCGGGCGTCCGAGTTAACACGGTTCCGTGCACTTCAGTGGCTCGTCAAGCGGCATTCGGGACAATAGTTGTCCCAGAGCGGGCAGTTCAGGTCGATCCACGTGGTGAGAATGCGGCGATCGGAAGGAGTCAGCGCGATTTGCGCCCGTTCGCTGTCGCTGATCGCGGTGCCTTCATGGCCGTTATCAATCACCTGAATCAGTCGGCTGGCGAGCGCGCCAAAGGTGCCCGGTTCGGCGATCGGCACGGTGCTCGACACGCCCCACCAGTTGTCGAAGAAGTGGACCAGCGGCGGACGGTCGGGATTTGTGCGCGGTCGCACGAGTGTCGTGAAAGATACTGGGACTCCGCGACCATCCATGCGCCCCGAGAGGTTCACGTCACCTGCCGGCTTTTCGGCGCCGTGGCAACTGGTGCAGTTCCTGTCGAAGATGGGCTGGACGAGCTTCTGGTAGGCAAACGGGCCGACGCCAAATGGTGGCGGTTCGATCCGGCTGGGCTCGCGGCCGAGCGCTATTGGCAGATGGTCGTTTCGCAACGGCGGCGACGTCTGCCGGTGCTCGTGGCAGCCGATGCAACTCAGTCGCTCGCCCGCCTTCAGATGGATGTAGCTGCGCATCCGCTGGATCTCGTTGTAGTTCTCGTCCAATGCCTGGAAGTAGATCGGTCGATCGGCAGGAACGTTGAAGTGGGCCGATCCGTCGGACTCGACCGGCACCGTACCGTACACGTACTTGGCCTGCAGCGATGGCGCCGGTTTGCCGCTCTCCCAAGGCGACGCGTACAGACTCATGAAGTTGGCTGCACGCGTCCGCTGGAATTCGGCGTGATCGAACGCCCCTTCGTAGTCTCGCTGTCCCGCGCCGTCGCGATGCCCCATCTCTTCGACAATGCGCAGGTATCTTACCGACCCGCGCCGCAGGTTCTCGCCGAGGCCCCGGTACACGTCGACCAGCAGCAACGTCCCCTGCTGCGTAGCTTCCTCACCAGTCGGCACGTCGGGCGACGCCACGCACTTTGGCAGTTCGCGGGCTCGGATGGGAGTGGCTTCGACGCACGAGTACACGTCATCGCGGTACAACAGGACTCGTTGGCCAATGGCTGTACGGAAATACTGACTGAGATCACGAGGATGTTGGGGCGCCTGCGGTGGCACCTCGGCGCGCCGTGCCGAGATTTCCTCCTCCGGCGGATCGATCTGAAACGCATAGATCCCGAACGGCTCCTGCGGGCCGTACGACACCAGGCACCACTGATCGTCGATCGGATAGGGCGCGCAGCACCCGCTGTGATAGTCGCATTTGGGAGTCAAGTCCAAGATGCCGTCGATATTGTTCGCACCCAACGACGGATCGATCACGGCAAGCGGCCCCACGCTGTCGCCGTTGTGCGCGCCCATAATGCATGCCAGCTTCTTGGTCTCCGGGATCAATCGGGCTTGCAGCAGAGACACTGGATGGATCAAGTTGTTGCCGAAGATCTGCTGGGCTCGCGTACCATCCGGATTGATAGACCAGAGACTTTGCACGAAGATCGCGCTCTTGTCCAAGTATTCCCAGCGCGTATAGAGGATCCGGCCGTCGGGCAGCATTTGTGGCGTGAATTCGTTGACGTTGTTCGCCGTAAGTGGTTGGACGTCCGAGCCGTCGGCGTTCATGACAAATAACGTAGCGGCACGCACCCAAAAACAAAGCGCCCGTGATTTGCAGCGCGTCGAAGTGAAACCGATCCGCCCGTCCGGTAGATAGAACGGGTCCAGGTCGTGAAACGGTCCATCGGTAATTTGGCGCAGGCCACTACCGTCGACATTCATCTCGAAAACGTGGTAGTAACCGTCCTCGCCGGGCCGATACGAGAAAAGCACACGTTCGCCGTCGAACGAGACATCGGGATCGCGAACAACGCCACCCGCGGCGTCGAACAGCATCGTGACTTCGCCGTCGGGGTGAACCGGCGAAAGCACGAAGACGCCGCCGCCTGGTCGAAACGGACCGTCGGACACCTCGGTATAAATGTGCGTCGGCCTGAACATGTGGCGCTTGACAAACAACAACCGGTCGACGCCCAGTTCCAGTCCGGCAACTTCGATGGACTGTCGCAGTTCATCCAGAGACTCGAGCCGCTGCCAGGGCGAAAGCTGAACGTTCGGAACCAGCAATGCGTCGAGTCGCCTCTGCCAACCAGACGTCTCGAATCCTTTAGCGGCCAGCTCTTCGATCGTGGCTCGGCAGACGGCCGCTCGTTGACGGAGTTGCCCTTCTACGCGGGCGACTGCAGCTTTGATTTCCCTGTCGTCAAATCGCGGGAACACATCGGCGTATTCCGTGCCGAAACGGACCTCGTCCACTGCGTGTACCGGTTCGTTGCCGACGAATCGTGCGAGTGCGACACGATCGAAAGTGAAATCTCCTTCGAGTACGGCGTCAACGGTGCTCTTCGATTCATCGGTCGTTGACTCCGGATTGCGGAAGACTTCGACCGTGTCCCGGTCGCCGAGACCGAAGGTGAACTTCACGACGATCATGTTCGACGTTGCGTCCTGCGCGCCCAGCGAGCGAAACTGGCCTGGTTCGTGGTCGTCGCGGCCATTGTTCGCAACCGAGGCGGCGCCGTAGTAAGGCCCCGACGGTCGATTACTGCGGTCGTCGTGACCGATTTCGAGGACCCGGACCTGATCCGTGCTGCTGGTATTGAACTCGAACGCATAGTAGCGCAGGTACTCGGGCTCGTGTGGCTTATCGCCCGGCTCTCGCGAGATCCGCGAACGGAAACCGACGTACAGCGTTGTAGCGTCTCGACCTATGCGACCGTCCTCGACCAGGCCGACCTGATCGAACGCGCCGCCTTTGCTCACGTCCAGCAAACGCATCACTCGCGTGTTGCCGTCCAGAGTGATCTCGTTGCCGAACACCGGCACATCTTGCACACGCTCGTTCGACACCGCGATCCGCGCCGTTCCCGATGGCCCGGTCCAAGGCCCGCCCCAGCCGGAACCGCCGTCTCGTCCGGCGACGTTGGCAGAGACGAGGTAGTCGAATCGTTCAAGGGCCAGCGTCTCTGCCGGTGCGCGAACGGGTACGAAAGCAACGAGAATCAGTCCAAAACAAGACAATGCGGCAACCTGGCAGAGTGGACGCATACAACGATCCTCCTGAACCCGGCCCTTCCCCACCACCTAGTAGGTCCCGTCTGCCGGACGGGACCTCGACTCGCGTGGCAACGCTTTCGCTGCTACGAGGTCCCGTCCGGCAGACGGGACCTACCATCATGTGCGCGATGATGGTGGGATTTCACTGTACTTTTGTACGAGTATATTGCCCACGTTGTACCCAGACAATGCAATCCGTTCGGTCCAGGCCGCCAGCACGCACGGTTGCTGAGGTGTTCCCCCCCTCCGACCCAACAGTCGTTGCAATCGGCAGAATCCCTAAAGTTTACCCATTTTCGCGCCGAACTAGGTGATAGCGTCCGCGCGTCGTGGGCTCGGCCTGCGCTTTCGCGCGGTGCTGAGGTCTCGGTAGGTCCCGTCTGCCGGACGGGACCTCGACCCGTGTGGCAACGCTTTTGCAGCTACGAGGTCCCGTCCGGCAGACGGGACCTACTGTGACCAAACCGAGGGTTGCACCGTCCAGACTATCTAACACATGGCAGAGGAACTGCGTCCGAAACAGCTCGCTGTTGTGATGGTTGCGTCAGCTTGTCTGGCGGTCGCCTGCGGTGGATGTACGCGTAGTTTCTATCGTCAGCAGGCCGATGCGCAGGTGTACACGACGCTGGGCGAGTATTGCGTCCCGCCCACTGCATCCATCGAACCGGGGCCGCAGTCGCGTCTGTTCGACCCATTCGACGCGGACCGCCCGCCATTGCCTCCCGACGACCCAGTGGCCCACACGTTGATGCACTGCGTCGACGGGAAACGCGGCTACCGGCACTGGCACCGCAACGGTGATGCTGGCACTATCACTGCCAGCACGTGGATGGACTGCCTGCCGCGCGGCGAATCCGGAGCCGTCGTGCTGGACGTCAACGGAGCGATGCAGGTGGCCTTGAGCAATTCGCGCGACTACCAGGAGGAGTTGGAGGACCTGTACTTGGCGGCAATGGATGTCACATTTCAGCGGTTTCGTTTCGACACTCAGTTCTTCGCTTCGAATTCGACCTCCTTCAGGGCCGACGGACCGGATCGCCGCGTTACGGGGGGCGATTCGTCGAGTGAACTGAGCAGCTTGACAAATGGCCAACTTCGCAAGTTAACGGCCACGGGCGGCGAATTGGTCGTCGGTCTGGCCAACGACCTGATCTGGGAGTTCTCCGGCACGAATACCAGTATCACACGTTCTATTCTCGACTTCAGCTTGGTGCAACCGTTGATGCGATTTGGCGGTCGCGCGTGGGTACTGGAGCCGCTGACGCAGGTAGAGCGAAACCTCTTGGCCAACGCACGGCAAATGCAGCAGTTTCAACAAGGGTTTCTCGTGGAAATCGTCACCGGCCGCAATTCGGGCGAAGGACCTTCGCGTCGAGGGTTCGTTGGTGCTTCCGGGCTGGGGCTCATCGCCGGCTCGCCTGCCGGCCGATCCGGCGCCGCAGACGCCGGAGGATTCTGGGGCCTGCTGCAGAACAAGCAACAGATCCTCAATCAAAAGGCGAACGTTGCGGCACTTCGTGACAGCCTGGATCAATTGGAGGAGGCGTTCGATGCGGGAAGAATCACGAATCGTTTGCAGGTCGATCAAGCGCGACAGGCTTTGTACAACGGCCAGAGTAGTCTTCTGGTAGCCAAGGCGGCATACCAGACGAGCGTCGACAGTTTCAAAATCGAATTGGGGCTTCCTCCTGAACTGGAAGTGACGATCGACGACCCCCTCTTGGACCGATTCAACCTGATCGACTCTTCGCTAACGGGCCTTCAGGACCACGTGTCCGCGGTCCTGATAGGCGTTCGCGACAAGGATCGGGTGACAGACACCGGCGGTTTGTTGGGACAACTCAGCACGCTGGACACGCTTCGCCCGTCGATCACAGAGCAGATGGACAACGGCCGACGTGATCTGGCAAGCCTGGAAGCGAATCTGCCAGTGCGACGTGAGCACCTCGAACGGTTACAGGCTCGGCCGGAAATCGAGGAAGTGGAGATCCGTCCAGCCGTCTACCAGGTAGAAGCACTTGACGAGCGCTTCCGGAAGAACAGAACCAGGCTTTCGCAACTCGATCAAGCGCTGGCGACCACCTGGGCCGACCTGGAAAAGCTGCAGAACGATCTGCCGGGTCTTGACATCGAGACGGCGCGGCGGCAATGCGCTAACCTGACTACTCGGCTATCGAGTCTGCTGTTGGAACTGTTGCTGGTTCAGGCTTCGGCACGCCTCGAAACAGTCGTACTTGTCCCCATCGAGATGGACCCTGTCGCGGGTCTGGAAACGGCACGCGAAAACCGTCTTGATTGGATGAACGCCCGTGCGCGACTGGTCGACGCCTGGCGGCAAATCGAAGTCGACGCGAACGCGCTGGAAAGCGATCTGAACATAATCTTCGAGGGCGACATCCGCACGAACGACGATAACCCGGTTCGATTCCGTTCATCGAGGGGCCGGCTCCGCGCCGGTGTCGAGTTCGATTCTCCCCTGACCCGGCTCGTGGAACGGAACAACTATCGAGAAACGCAGATCGAATACCAGCGTGCTCGCCGCGACTACGTGCTGTTCGAGGATCGGATCAGTCAAAGCTTGCGCAACACGCTGCGCATCATCGAGTTGAGCCAGTTGAATTTCGAACTGCGTCGAGCGGCCGTGCACGTAGCCGTTTCGCAGGTCGATCAGGCCCGGTTTCGTCTCAATGCGCCTCCCAGGCAGGGCCAGCAAGCGCAGTTCGGAGCGACGACGGCCCGTGACTTGGTGTCGGCCCTGACCGATCTATTGGATGCCCAAAACGATTTTCTGAACGCCTGGGTCAACTATGAAGTGCTGAGAATGCTGCTCGATTTCGAATTGGGCGTAATGCAATTGGACCCGGACGGCAACTGGATCGACCCGGGGCCGATTATGCCGGCCGAGATTCTGCCTTCTCCGTAGCCAGCGGCGCCACGATTCGTCGTCTCCCTAAATTCGTTGGAGATCTCTGAGGGTATTGCGGGGAAGATGTGTCCAACGAATTTAGGGAGACGACGAATAAGAGTGCGTAGGCTGGAGGTCGTGCATTCACATTGCCAGACGTATCGGCGTGACAATTGGCGAATCGGCTGGTAGTATGGATTGGAGAACCACCTGCCTTCGCTGAAGCGTTGACCGTACACCCACCTGGAAGACGACTGACCCCGCCTCGCAAGAGAAGACTGTCGGCGTTGTGTCGGCACCGGCCGCCATTGAGGTTGCATATGAAGAGACGTTCGATCTTTCGGCGATTCAACCGCCCCATCTACGCGAAAGAGCGCTTCGAACAAGTGAGGCCGCGAAGTCTGCAGGTCCGCCGTTGCGATCGCCGGACCGGAAAAATCCTGGTGAGCTTGATCGTTGGACTTGTGCTTGTCGGGATCGTATTGGCAGGCGCATGGCGTCTCGTGTCCAACGGGTCGCACAGTTCGGAAGAGACGGCCCCGTTGACCACTTCTGTCGAGCTGGGCCCCTTCGTGGACGAAGTGATTGAACCGGGTGAAGTGGAAAGTTCGAGCAACGTCGAGATTCGTTGTGAGGTCCAGTCGCGCAGTTCTGCCGGTACGACGATTCTGGAGATCGTACCGGAAGGAGCGCACGTGGAAGAAGGCGACTTCTTGGTGAAGCTCGACGACGCGGCACTGCAGACGGAACTGTTGCAGCAGGATATCGTCTGCAACAACAGCCACTCGCTGTTGATCGAAGCGCAGGCGGATGTCGAAGCGGCCCGCTTGGCATTGGAGGAATATGAATCGGGGACTTTCAAACAGGAAAAGGAGCAACTTCAGAGCGCCGAGTTTGTAGCCCAGGAGAATCTGCGGCGGGCCGAGGAGTATCTGCGTTACAGTGAGCAACTGGCCGAACGAGGTTATGTATCGGAAGTCCAGCTCGAAGCGGATCGTTTCGGGGTGGAGAAGGCGATCAAGGAACTGGAAGTTGCTCGCACCAAGCTCGACGTGCTGACGAATTACACAAAGCGGAAGATGCTGAACAAGCTCGAGGCAGGTATTAGGACCGCCGAGACCAGGTTGAAATCTCGCGAGAACACCTACGATCTCGACAAGGCCCGTCTGGACAAGGTCAAGGATCAGATCACCAAGTGCGTTGTCCGTGCGACTGCCTCGGGCCAGGTGGTATACGCCAACAGCAACAGCCTGCGAGTCGTGTCCGGAACCGTGTTGATCGCCGAAGGCCTTCAGGTCCGCGAGCGACAAATAATCATTCGTCTGCCCGATCCGAAGAACATGCAGGTCGTGGCCAAAATCCACGAATCTCGAATTGATCGTGTCAAGGAGGGCATGAAGGCCACGATTCACGTTGACGCATTTCCGGATGTCGAATTGACCGGAACGGTCCGCAAGGTCGGCGAGTACCCGATACCGCAGATAAACCGCTACCTGGAGCACATCAAGGAATACGCAACGGATGTCGAAATCCACGACCCACCGGAAGGGCTGCGCGCGGGCATGAACGCCGAGGTGGCGATCCAAGTCGAAAGGCTGGAGGAGGCGCTGCAAGTGCCGCCCCAGGCGGTTGTTCAACGGGACGGACGCTATTTCTGCATGGTCAGTAGCGGGGAGCAATTGGAGGACCGAGAAGTCCAGATCGGTTCGGCCAACGAAACGTTCGTGGTCATCGAACAAGGGCTGCGTGCCGGCGAGCAAGTCGTTCTTAATCCTCATGATTATGAGGAGGAACCTGCTGAATCGGACTCAAGCGATTTGGCGAACCAGAATCGCAAGCCCGCCACCAGTAGAGCCTCTTCGGCAGCCAAAGATTCACTGGCGAAAAGGGCGTCGAAAACGGCTCGCTGACCGAGCACAGACACGTCGCAGCCGCTGTATGAAAACCGCAATCCGCCTGGAGAACTTGCGAAAAGACTACGAATTGGGCGGAGAGGTGGTCCGCGCTCTGAGAGGTATCAGCCTGGATGTGCCCGAGGGCGATTACGTGGCGATCATGGGGCCATCCGGATCGGGCAAGAGTACGCTGCTGAACGTGCTGGGCTGCCTGGATCGACCCACTTCCGGCCATTTTGTATTAGGCGACGAGGACATCAGCCAACTGGACGACGATCGTTTGGCGGCGATACGCGCCTCGCACGTGGGCTTCGTCTTTCAATCGTATAATCTTGTTCCGCAATTGAACGTTTCGGAGAACATCGAGGCACCGCTTTACTATGGTCGGCACATGACGGCCCAAGACCGCAAGCGGTGCCGCAAGCTGGCCGAACAAGTGGGACTGGGCGATCGCTTGAAGCACCGACCGCTTCAGCTCTCCGGCGGTCAGCAGCAGCGTGCCGCCATCGCTCGAAGCCTGGCCAACAACCCTCACTTTATCCTGGCCGATGAACCGACCGGGAACCTGGACTCGGTCACGACCGAAGAAATTCTCGACCTGTTGGACCGGCTGAACGCGGCCGGCAAGACCATCATCATGGTCACGCACGAGGAGCCGGTGGCAAAGCGCGCCCGCCGAATTGTCCGCCTCATGGACGGCGCGATTCAGTCCGATGCGCGACATCGTCCGGTGGAAGACACATCGGAGGGGAGCGATGATCGAACCGCAAGTTCGCACGCTGGGGGCGACGGCTTGGCGTTTACCGGAGTGCTGCGTCTGTTACTGCGTACGCTTCGATTGGGAATAAAGAGCCTGTGGCTTCATCCCCTCCGTTCCCTATTGACGGTCTTGGGAATCTTCATCGGCGTGGCAAGCGTCATCTGGTTGCTGGCGATCGGCGAAGGGATCAGCGCCAAGGCCCAAGAACAAATCGCCGAACTCGGTGCGCGGAATATACTGCTTACCTCAAGCCGCCCACCGATGGATCCGGACGTACGACGATCGGTCCCCTTTGGCGTTACGCGGACCGACTGTCTGCGTTTGAAGCGGACGATTCCCAGCATCCGGCGAATCGCTCCCATCCGGGAATTGGTCCGTCGCGAATTTCGCTACCGAGATCGAGTGATGCTGGGGCGTCTTGTAGGATGCACGCCCGCGTACGAAGAGCTGTATCGACTTGAGATAGCACGAGGCCACTTCTTGGCGGATCCCGAATTGGACCAGGCGCGGAAAGTCTGTGTCATAGCGGACGGCACGGCCCAGAAGCTCTTTCCCTTGGATGAGCCGGTCGGCAAGTCGATCCGTATCGACGCCGACTACTACCGCGTGATCGGAGTCACAAAGGGCCGATTGCCCTCGACGCGAATTCAAGGTTCGGTGGGCAGCCAGGATTTTTCCCAAGACGTCTACGTTCCGATCACCACGGTCTGGGCTCGCGTCGGCGATTTCTATTCCAGAACCGAAGACGGAATACCGTTGACGACCCGCGCGACGATCCAGGTACGAGAGCAATCGCAAGTGTTGGCGACGGCGGAAGTTGTCCGCAGGTGCATGGACGACTGGCACGAGGCGGAGGATTACTTGATCGTTGTTCCATTGGAGCTGCTGGAACAAGCGCGCAGCACGCGTTTGATGTTCATCGTTTTGATGGGTCTGATCGCCGCCATTTCGCTGGTCGTAGGTGGGATCGGCATTATGAACATCATGCTGGCGACGGTCACCGAGCGAACTCGTGAAATCGGAATCCGCCGGGCCATGGGCGCCCGCCGAAGCGACATCAGCCGGCAATTCCTGGTGGAAACCGTGGTCCTGTCCATCGTGGGCGGCGTCACGGGAATCCTGGGAGGATTGAGTTGTCGCCCGTTGTTCGAGGGTGCACGTTCGCTGCTGGAGTCGGCCTTTCCGGAGATGATGGAGACCATGCCCGTGGCGCTTCAGGACGTCACGCCAATCATCGTTCCCTGGTCCATGCCATTGGCATTGGGAATCTCGATGGCCGTCGGCGTCATGTTTGGTCTCTATCCGGCAACTCGCGCAGCGGCTATGGATCCCATCGAGGCATTGCGGCACGTCGGATAGCCACCAAACCGCGTCCACGATCTGCCGCCCAGCTTGCTGATGCCGAAACCCATCACGTATACTGTTTGATGTGGCGTGCTGCTTGCGCACATCTCGTGGGGCACGTTTCCAACGTGCCTGACTCGGATTCCTCAACAGACGGGGAAATCGACGACACGGTGTGGATCGTAACCCGAAGCGTAAGCGAGGCAGATCGCAAGTTCCGCCTCGCTTACGCTTCGGGTTACGATAGCTGGTGAGGAATCCGCGTTAACGGGTTGTCGGCAAGCCGAACACGTGCCCACGTTGGTCCCGGTGTCATTCCAATCGTTACGCGAAATAAGGAGTCCGCCCATGCCTATCGCGTTCAAATGTCCTCACTGCGGAAACCAGACCGACGTTGCAGACCATTTCGCCGGTCGCACCGGGCCATGCGTGGCGTGTGGCGAGATGATTACGGTCCCGGCCTTCAGTTCGGCCCCGCCCAAGCCCCTTGCCGCACCGCCATCGCAGCCCTCGTCCGGTAGATGGGCCACCCCGATCGTCATAGTGGCGGTCAGCGTGGGACCAGTGCTCATTTGCGGCGGAATACTGGTAGCGCTGCTGCTGCCGGCGATCCAGGCCGCGCGCGAAGCAGCCCGCCGTACGCAGTGCAACAACAACCTGAAAAACATCTCGCTCAGCCTGCAGAACTACCACGACACCTACAAGAGCTTTCCGGCAGGTGCGATGCACGCGGGTATGAGAGGTTCATCCGAGCGGATCGGTCCCTCGTGGTGGGTCGGCACTTTGCCTTTCTGCGAACAACGGAGTATCTACGACAAGATCAGGACGCTGCAGGAACCTGGCGAGCCAGGAAACGGCGCGTTCAACGCCGAGAACTACAATGCATACCTTTCCGGCGCGACGCTGAATGTGTTGGCACCGGATTACATGCGGTGCCCATCCAGTCCGTTGCCCATGATGGAAACGGCGACGGGTCCTGTGGTCTTGCCCACGTACGGCGGAATTTCCGGCGGGTGCGACATCGCGGTCGACTCGCCTGACTACCAAGGTACAGGCGGAATGGGTGGACTCCGGCCGCCGACCTCATCACGACCGTTCGTCAACTTGCGGAAAGGAGTAGGCCACGTCCCCGGTGGCATCATCACGGCCAGCGGGATGTTGCCACCGTGCGAGCACGTCGGCATAGCCCAATGCACGGACGGCACCTCGAACACGATGATCGTGGGCGAACAATCGGACTGGCTGCGGGATAGTAATCCAGCCATCTCGACCAAGTACCATGGTGACCCCGGTTGGGATACGAGTGGGACCGGGCCGCCCAACGCCAGTCTGATCGCGGGCGGAGGCTTCATCTCCGGGACGGTCGAGTCGATGCCAGTGCCTCGGGCCAACAACGGTATGCCCGGAAGTCCTCCGGCCGCCTACGACTGCTACAACATCACCACCGTCCGTTACGCTCCGGACTACAAGAGGGTGCTTGGCACCTCCGCCGAGCCTGGGTGCAGTGAAGACCACGGCATCAACAATCCGCTGCAATCGCCGCATCCCGGCGGCATACTGGTCGCGTTTGCCGATGGCTCCGTGCAGTTCATCTCCGGAACGACGGAACTGGCCGTGCTGCTTCGGATCGCTATACGCAACGACGGCCAGAATGTGCTGCTCGATTGATCCGGAAGCGAGGTATCGGGGTGTGCCACTGCTTTCGATTGGAAGACGTGGTCCATTTGTTAGCGCCCACCACAATCGAAAGCAGTGCCGTTCAGCGTTGATCTGCGGGTACCGTGCCAGTCGAGATGGATGGTGGATAGCATTGGCGGCACTGCTTTGAACTGTGGTACGTCCTGTCGTTTGGAAAGCCGATCCAGTTCAAAGCAGTGGCACACGATGATGGGAAGCACGGGAAGAAACCCCGGCGCAGCCGGCTAAGTTCATACCGATAAACATAAACACCAGGCAAGGGATGCCCCGCAATGTTGAAAGGCCTACTCCGCGTACTCGACGAAGCGCAAATGGAACGCATCCATAACGCGGCGATTCGAGTTCTGGACGAAACGGGCTTGGTCATTCGTGGCGATTTTCTTCTGGAAGCTCTCGCAGACGCGGGCTGCAGAGTAGATCACGAAAGTCAACGGGTGTGGTTCAAGCCGGATCTGGTGGAAACGCAGATCGAAGGCCAGCGGGATCGCTACCAGATGGTGCGTTCCTCGCTCTGGTATCCGTTCTGCCGTGAAATGCCCAAGGACGACGTGGCCGTGCCGGACGAGTTCACGTGCGATTACGGGTTCGCCACACCAGCGATCTACGACTATCCGTCGGGGCAGTTCCGGTCGCCCACCGTGCAAGATCAGATCGACATGATCCGACTTGGGGACGCCTTGGACTGCGTTCGCGCCGTCTGTGCGCCCTTCATCTGTGGTGACATAGATCCACGAATCGAGATCATCGAGTCCTCTCGTCTTCTTCTGCTCAACACGAAGAAGCCAGGATGGGTCGGCACCAGTTGTGCTGCGGAGGTCAAGTACTTGGCCGAGCTGGCGGCGCTGTCGACGGACGGCGATCAGCGACTATTGCGGACACAGCCCCCCATCTTCGTACACGCCTATTGCACTACGTCGCCGTTGAAGCTTGAAGGCCGCTGCTGTGAAGTCCTGGAAGAGGCATTGAAGCACAAATTCCCGGTCAACTTCGCCCCAATGCCCATCCTGGGCGGCACCACGCCCGTTACGCCGGCCGGCAGCGCCGCCGTTGCCGCGGCCGAGATCCTGGGCTGCATGACGGCGACGACACTGATCGCTCCGGACGTGTTCCACTTCGCGACGGTCATATCCGGCGAGATGGACATGAAGACCACACAGATCTGCTACGCCACGCCCGCCGCGATTCTGACCGACGCGGCGTTGCATCAACTCTTTCGATACAAGTACGGCATCGTCTGCAATGTCGAGCCTGCCTACATCGAAGCCAAAGTCCCCGGGATCCAAGCGTCGTTCATGAAAGTTTTCCGCCAAATGGCCTTGGGCAGCACCGTCAGCCATTCGCTCCCCATCGGCCTGCTGGACAACGGTTCCGTATTCTCGCCCACCCAGGCCATGATCGACTTGGATGCGAACCGTGCCATCTACGGTTTCACGAAGGGCATAGAAGTCAATGATGACACGCTGTGCGTGGATCTCATCAATCAACTTCAATTCTGCGAAAAGGCAACCTATCTGGAAAGCGATCACACGCTCAGACACTTCCGCGACGTAATGTGGGATAGCCCATTCTTCGACCGTACCTATCGCCAAGAAGAATCACTTACTGCAACCGAATCGGATGAGGCGATTCTCGGAAAAGCAGACCAAGCATGGCGCGATGTCATCGCGAAACATCAACCCATCGAACGGAATTCCCGTTTCGTCACCGAGCTGGACCGAATTGTCCAGGCCGCCCGCAAGGAATTGCTGGTATAGACTATCAGCAAGATCTAAATATGTTGATTCAACTCGAAGCATATCCTTGGACGCGGTTTTTCCAAACATACAATACTGGGTGTCGATCGGGAGGTTATATCCACTCTGAAGCTGCGCGAGAACTGGTGGATGGAGGGAGCGATGGGTAAGAAGCTGAAAACACGCCCCCGCGACAACGTCGATCCGATTGGCAGCTACGAAGGCATCTTGACGGATGTCGTCGAGTTACTGGAACGAGCTCGGCGGACCTCGGCGCGTGCTGTCAACGCGGTCATGACCGCGACGTATTGGGAAATCGGTCGTAGGATCGTCGAATTCGAGCAGCGTGGAGAGCGGCGAGCGAAATACGGAGCACAAATCATTGGGCGGCTTTCCCAGGATCTGACGCATCGGTTCGGTCGCGGATTCTCGAAACGCAACGTCGAGCAAATGCGACAGTTCTATCTTTGCTGGCCGATTGCGCAGACGGTGTCTGCGCAATCTCCACTTGGCCTACCACCTCCTGATGAGGCCGCCAAAGCGCAGACGGTGCCTGCGCAATCTGAGGGGGCCGTGGCGTTTTCCACCCGCTTCCCGCTTCCGTGGTCGCATTACGTGAAGCTATTGTCGGTCAGTGTCCCAGATGCCCGAATGTTCTACGAAGAGGAGGCCCTGCGTGGGGGCTGGTCCGTCCGCACGCTCGAGCGCCAGATCTCCACGAAATTCTACGAAAGGACGATGCTCTCCCGCAACAAGGCTGCCATGCTTCGTCGCGGCCGGAGACCGCGTCCAGATGATGAACTAGCCGCGGACGAAGAAGTCAAGGACTCGTACATTCTTGAATTCTTGGATCTGAAAGATGAGTATTCCGAGAGCGACCTGGAAGATGCGCTCATCCGGAAACTGGAGCATTTTCTGCTCGAACTGGGCGAGGATTTTGCGTTCATCGGACGCCAACGTCGCCTGCGCGTTGGCGACGAGTGGTATCGCATCGACTTGCTCTTTTTTCACCGCCGCCTGCGTTGTCTTGTTGTCATCGATTTGAAACTCGACAAGTTTACACATGCCGACGCCGGCCAAATGCACCTGTATTTGAACTACGCGAGCGAACACTGGACGCAGCCAGGTGAGAATCCGCCGGTCGGGCTCATACTCTGCGCAAAAAGGGACGACGCGGTCGCCCACTACGCTCTGGAAGGACTGCCGAACACGGTGCTCGCGGCGGAATATCGTTTGGCTTTGCCCGACGAAAAGCTCTTGGCCGAAGAACTTGAACGAACACGTCGTTTGCTTGAGCAGCGCGGACTTGCGTCGCCAAGGCTTCGCAACACCGGGAAGAAGTCCGCAAGAAGGAAGGAAACGGCTGGGCCGAAGGCGAAGAAGAAAACGGCCGGAAAGAGAAGGACGAAAGCAGGCCGAAAGAGATAACTCCCGCGGCCATGCGGCAAGGTCGTTTGGCGTACGTTGACAACGCGATTACGGAGAAAAAGTCATGAAACGAACTGCATCGCGTCGGAGTTTCCTGAAGGCCGTCTCGACCGGCGTCGCGGCCCTTTCGATCAGTGCCTCCAGCTATGCCCGGATCGTCGGCGCCAATGATCGCATTTCGATTGGCGTCATTGGCTGCGGCCGCCGCGGGCTGTACGCTCACATGCCTGGGCTCCAGAAGTACTCCGATTCGGAAAATGTCGAGATAACCGCCGTTTGCGACCCTTGGCGGACACATCGGGAGGAAGCGGCCGCGAAAGTCAACGAGTGGTACGGCCGACCCGCGCGGCAGTTTGTCACCTATCGCGACCTGGTTGCTTTGGACGACATCGACGCTGTGATGATCGCTTCGTGCGATCACCAGCACACTACCCACCTGGAGGCTGCCGCCAAGGCTAAGAAAGACACATACTGCGAAAAGCCCCTGGCGATGGAGCTTGAAAATCTGAAGCGGGCGGTCGATGCCGTGAAGGCCAACAAGATCGTCTGTCAGATTGGCACCCAGGGCCGCAGCCGGTCGGTCAGCACGGGCTGCCGGGAGCTTTTCAAGACGGGAGCCCTCGGGAATGTGTCGCGCGTGGAACAGCGTCGCAACGGCATTCGTCCTTACTGGTACACCCGACTGGCCGACGTCAAAGAAAGGGACGTCGAGTGGAAGGAGTTTCTGATGGACCGGCCGATGCGTCCCTTCTCCGCGGAGCAGTTCACCGGCTGGTACGGTTACCGCGATTTCTCTGCCGGGCCGGTCCCCGGCTTTGCCAGCCACTTTATCGACCTGATGAACTACATCGTCGGGTCCGAATTCCCCACAAGCGTCGTGGCCCACGGCGGCGTGTTCACGTGGAAGGACGAGCACGAATTTACTTGCCCCGATCAGGTCGAGGCCACTTGGATCTACCCGGAAGGATTCATGGTCAGCTACACAACCAACTTCGGCAACTCCAGCGGCAGGATATTCCGCATCTACGGCGATCGAGGCATCATCGACCTAACCGACTGGAACGCCCCGACCGTTTCCCGCGACGGCGCGATCCACCAAAGCGATCTGAGCAAAGAACCAAGACCTGTAGAGCCCGTGGAGACCCCGGACCACTTCCTGGACTGGCTCCAGTGCATTCGCTGCCGCAAAACCTGCAACGCGTGGTAACGCGCAGGAGAAAGGGAACCAGTTCAGCCGAGAAACGTGCATGAAAATCGGGACCACTCAACCTCCGCTCGGGCTCGACAAAAGGGGCCGCCCCTTCCACCTTCACCGTCGCACCGCCCCCATGAAACGCAG
>JADHUC010000274.1 GCA_016784735.1 Pirellulaceae bacterium
GGCTGCAAGCAACTGATCAACGCCAACAACTGGCGGACGGTGGACATGGTGACCACGCAGGACGCCGAGTATTGGGCCTACACGGCCAACGACGTTATCGCCCGCAACATTTACACCGGAGGGATGCACCAAGGCGTGAACAACGGCTGGCAGATCCTGCCCGGCCACTACTACTCGGACGTGTCGCTGATCAGGGAACCGCATCGCTTGCCGACCAACGTCAAGCAGCCGGCAGGCCACCCGTTCATCTTGACCGAAGTCCTCTGGTGTCCGCCCAACCTGTACCAATCCGAGGCCGCACTGATGATTGCGGCCCAGCAGTCCCTGACCGAGTTTGGCGCGGCCTGCTGGTTCTGCAACTGGGTCGCCGAATGGGAACAGAGTCCGCACACCAAGTGGACCTACTCCACGCCCGTGCAGATCGGCCAGTTTCCCGCTGCCGCATTGATCTATCGCAAAGGGCTGCTGAAAGCGGGTGAGCCCGTGGTCGTCGAACAGCGCAGCCTGCAGAATCTCTGGGATCGCAAGACGCCGCTGATCTCCGAAGAACCCGGCTGGGACCCCAACCGCGACAAAGACCATATTCCCCTGAACTCCAGCATCAAAACCGTCCTCGATCCCTTGGCCTATCTCGTCGGCCCGGTACGGGTCATCTACGGTGGCGATCCTGCCAAGAGCACGGCTGTCGACCTTGCGAAGTACATCGACCGAGACGGCAAGGTCATCCGCAGTATCACCGGCGAGATTGAAACCGACTACGGCCGCGGACTCTTTCGCATCAACGCGCCCCAGGCCCAAGCGGTCGCCGGCTTCCTCAAGGACGCCGGCTCGCAGCACCTGGCCGATGTCGAGATCACATGCGGCAACTCCTACGCCAGCATCGCCGTAGTGGCGCTCGACGATAAGCCAATCCGGGAATCAGAACGATTGTTGGTACAAGCCGGTACGCTCTGCCGTCCCACCGGCTGGACCGTGGTCCCCACGCGAGCCCGGATCGACAGCAAACAGAGCGATTGCTTCCGCATCCTCTCCGTCGGCAAACCGCCGCTGCAAGTGGAAGACCTCGACGCTGCCCTCACCATTGCTAACCCGCGACTGAGCAAGGCGACCCTCTTGGACATCAATGGCATGGCAACCTCCACACCGGTAGATATCACGCGGACGGAAGAGAAGACGACGGTCCAACTGCCGGCGAATACTATTTACTTGGTGCTGCAATAGATGTTGATCCACGCGAGACACCGATGTGCCAGGTTGTCATCACCAATCGCGCTCGCATACCGCGGTGACCACATCGCTGCTGCCACGTGCGATGCCACGCCAGTCCCGGTCCGCAAGATTTGGATGAGTTCGCAAGTGCAACAGTCGATGTGTCCATGTAGTCTCCACGAGACCCCTCAAATGATTTACGGTCGACGGACGCATCGAACTGCAAACTGTTTGCGCTCATCGGTCGATTTCGCCTACGCAGGCAACTGACCGAGGACACGCCCTTCTTGTGCCCTTCGGGGCCGGCAGGTCACGCAGCGGATGTTATCATTACGATGACGCTTTTCGCGCCAGTACACCGCGGCCTCTGTACTTTTGGCGCAGTCCAAAAGTGCCGAGGTCGATTTCACCTCCGGATGTTAACGAAGACTGTCAATTGCAGGCGGTGCGTCACCTGAGCGCGCTAGCTTCGGTCAAGTCGAAGCCCGTCATTGCACCTAAATGGGGTACTGCAACGCTAACGGGATTTCGTAAAGATCGGCGAACGGACGGCCCTGTAACTCCATTTTCTTGGGATCGCGAGGATCGCTGCTGATCGGCTCTGGCAAAGTTCCATGCCGATTTTCGACTTGACAATTTAGGCATTGTGCATAATATTAGACATTGAGAATAAACATAAAACGCGTCTGCACAGGAATGTCAGCGATGCACAAGGTGAGTGAAACGGAACTCCGCATGCTGAAGGTTCTGTGGGACGGTGGCGGGCAGACAGCGCGCCAGATTGCCGAGGCGCTCTATTCAGAAGGATCGGACGGCGAGGTCGGCACGGCAGAGATTGGTACTGTGCATTCGCTACTCGGTCGGCTGGAAAAGAAGAAACTCGTGCGACGTAGTCGCCGTACACATCCACACCGATTCTCCGCGAAGGTCACCATGGAGGATGTCGCAGGCGGCGAATTGGAGGCGATGGCTGGAAAACTGTCGGAAGGGTCAATGGCGCCATTTGTCATGCACCTGATCTCGAATGGAAAGTTTACAGAAGCTGAAGCGGACGAGATTCGTGACATGCTCAAGAACTACAAACCGAGTAGCGAGTGATTCGATGACGTCGCTTCAACCTATCGTGATCAGCAATGTCCTGCTCGCTACTGCCTTGGCGCTTGTCGTCATAGGATTGACACGAGTCTGGAGGAATCGGCATGTGGCTCATCTGCTGTGGGTGATCGTGCTGGCGAAGCTCGTCACGCCGCCACTGTGGAACGTTTCAGCTCCCATTGAAAGCATCTTCGGCACTCGACCATCTAACGTCGTTACGCGGGATGATCTGACCTCCGGTCTTCCTGTGACGCATTCGACGCGCGAAGCGGCAGATGCTTCGGTACTTGGGGCAGAGGTCGCACCGGCGCAGACGAAACCGAGTACACGGCACTCGACGACCGGCGCTGCAATCGACTGGTCTGTCGTCCTGATGCTGGCGTGGTGTGTTTCTTCTGTGTTGTGGCTGCTGGTCGTATTGACAAAGACTATTAGCTTTCACGCCTTGGTTCGCCAGGCGGAGCCAGCAGGCGCACGCCAGCGTGAGCGAGTCACTACTTTGTCAAGAGAGCTTGGGCTGCGCCACTCGCCAGACACGCGCCTCATCAATGCAGCGATATCGCCGATGGTCTGGCCGCTGGCCCGCCGGCGGATGCTGTTGCTGCCGAAGAAGCTCGTGGGCGAACTGACACCGACACAACTCGATACGGTAATCGCTCACGAACTGGCTCACTTGGCGCGGCGAGACGATCTGGTGCGGCTCCTCGAAACGGCCGTGACCTGCCTGTTCTGGTGGAATCCGCTGGTTTGGCTGGCTCGTCGAGAATTGCGAGCAGCGGAGGAGGACTGCTGCGACGCACTCGTCGTTTGTACGATGCCCGAGTCGCGACAAGAGTACGGAGAAGCGCTGCTGCGTGCCGCCGAGTTGATCACCTTTGGCCGGGCGCTTCCCGCGCTGGCCAGTGCTTTCGGTCAACAGCGTTTCCTTAAGCGGAGAATCGAAATGGTCTTGAAACACGAATTTCATCGATCGGCGTCGTGGCAGGCCAAACTCATGTTGTCGATGCTCTCCCTGGGCGTTCTGCCGCTATCGGCAACGGCAATGTCTCAGGAGGAACAACCTCGTCAAAGGTCCGTTGAAACCGACGTGGCCAATAAATGGCAACGGTCGGGGGCGCAGTTGCGGGAGGCTGCCCCCGAAACCCATTTTGACAAGGTGTTGCGCGAGGCTGACCGCAAAATGAAACAGTTGGCGGAGCACTTGCACGACGCTGCCCGCCAGTCCCAACAGCTGGAAGCGCAGAACGGCCCTGAGGAGGCTGAGAAGCGCGCAGGAAGTCAACCCCGCACCTTCTGGTGGTGGAAACCAGAGCGCCGCCCCGTGCAAACCATGTCTCCAGCAAGCGTTGGATCGATCTGGATCGATGTTGACGGTGTCCTACGTGCTGCCCGCAAAAACCAGCAGCTGGAGGAGCAGAACTCTCTTGAGAAAACGTTGCGCCCTACCGAGGAAGGCCGAAAGCGGCTTAATAAGTTCTTTGAGAAGTGTTTGCGGGATGCCGCCAGCCCAGTGGATAGCGCCGTCAATCCAAGTGTGAACGACAGCGCATCCCCGACTCGATGAGAGGTGTTTCGATTCGCTAACGTGGCGGATGCGTGTCGTCAATGGGAATAGCTCGGTATGCACCCAAATACGCCCCGTGAGAATTGCCTCGCATGGGTCATCATCGTCTGAAGCATCGAAGCGTTTGTTCGCTGCGCGCGTCTGTCGCCCCAACGCTGGCTCGAAACGCAACTCGCTTGCGCGCGGCTGTTCACGACCGAGGTAACGAACGCGGTTTGCCAACCTGCTTCGGTCACATCGGGCTCTGAAGTTTACGCGGCCAAGCAGATTTGGTCGGAGTCTTCTAATTGATGGCGCGAAACGGTGGGTTTTCGGCTCTATCCCGAGTTCCCTCCCCCTCCAAGTGCCCTCGGTCTACCTTTCCTGAGTCACGAATGGGCAACTTGTTATCCTGCGGCGGTTCACGACCGAAGCAGGAAACGGCGAATGGTTGCGAGTTGCCCAAAGCCTCCGTCGGCGGCGATGTTCTCGTGGACCTAGCTCAGCGCACTAGCATCCAATCGACGGTCGCGTTCTCCGGGGCGGGGTCGGCGAAGGTGATGGTGAAGCCGGTAGCGGTTTTGTTGCTGATGGCGCGGTTGGTGAGCCAGGTTTGCTCGACGAAGACCGCGTAGTACCGAGCCGTTCGTCACGATTTCTTTTTCTTGCGCGGTTTGCGGCTCGGCCTTGCGCTCGTGAGTTGCCGGACCTCGCGCTGGAGTTCGTGCCGCAACTCTGCTTCGCTGGGCAAGTGAAACTTGTAACGGCTGGCAAAGATCTTCTTGGATTGTTCGGGACCCAAGGTGTACTTCACGACCGCGTCGTTCTTGTCCGTACACAGAACGAGCCCCAATGTCGGGTTGCCCCCTCGGTCCGGCGCTCGTGGTCATAGTAGTTCACGTACAACTGCAATTGCCCCAGGTCGGCGTGCGTGAGCTTGTCGACCTTCAAGTCGATCAGTACGAAGCATTTGAGCACGATGTGGTAGAAGACGAGATCGATATAGAAGTGGTCTCCGTCGAGCGTGATTCGTTCCTGTCGCGAAACGAAGGCGAATCCCTTTCCCAGTTCCAGCAGAAAATCCTGCAGGTTATTGATCAGCGCCTCCTCCAAGTCCGACTCCTGCAGCCGCGGCGATTCCGGCAGCCCGAGGAATTCCATCACCACGGGGTCTTTGAAAACGTCGTCTGGCTTGGCAATCTCCTGGCCTTTCCTGGCCAACCGCATTAATCCCTTCTTGTCTTTGCTCATCGCCAACCGTTCGTACAGCAGGCTATTGATTTGACGCTCCAGTTCGCGCGTCGACCAATTGCTCTGGATTGCCTCAATTTCGTAGAAGGCCCGTGCCTCCACCGATTCGACCCGCATCAACGTCCGGTAGTGTGTCCACGATAGGTTCGGGTGGAGTTGGCCGGGTTGCCAGGATTCGCTACGCACTGCGTGGCGAATTTCCATTAGGGGGAGTAAGTGCGGCCTGGATTTCGGGATCCGCGGGTCGGGTTCTTGGTGAAAAGTCGGATCCGCCGATTCCGCAGGCAGTGCCTTCGATATTTGCGACCGATCCACAGCAGATTCGCTACGCAGTGCGTAGCGAATCTCCGATGGGTCGATTAGGGATGGGTAAAGTCCGTAGAACTGCCGCATGTTGCGGAGATTTGGGACGGAGTAGCCAGCCCCGAAGTCCTTGGCTAAACGTTGCGACAGATCTGCCAACAGTTCCTCACCGTACTCCGCCCGCTTCTTCCCGCGCTGCTCCTCTTCCACGATCTCCCGCCCAATCAGCCAGTTGGCTACGACCTGAGTCGTATTCACCGATCGCGCAACGCTGGTCTTCGCCGACTCCAGGATCTCGCGGATTCGTTCGTAGACGAGGGACGGCTTTGCCGGTTGCTTCCTGGCTCGTTTCATGGGTTGACCCCGTCGAAAGATGTCATGGCGTGCCCCGTGAGTTAGCATCGCTCGATAATTCGCTGGCCGGTTTTTACGTGGCGTAAGCTTCCAGCTTGCGATGCCGCTAACTACCGCAAGCTGGAAGCTTACGCCACCTATTTCTCGAACGATGTTCAGTCAAAATCTGCAGGCTGTCCCGCATCGTTAGATCATGACGACATGCGTCAATAGCGACGATCTTCCGCAATTGTTGCATAGCGCACCGTGTGGCCACAAGTTGACGGATTCGCGAAAAGCGACGATGGTGACCTACTCAGCGCACCAGCATCCAATCGACAGTCGCGTTCTCTGGGGCGGGGTCGGCGAAGGTGATGGTGAAGCCGGTGGCGGTTTTGTTGCTGATGGCGCGGTTGGTGAGCCAGGTTTGCTCGGCGAATACCGCATAGTCGCCGTCGGCTTCCTCCTGCGGGAAGCGGATGTTGATGCTTGTCTTGCCGCCGGGGACGGCGATGTTCTTTCCGCGTAGGTTGCGAGCCTGTGTTGCGTCACCGGACAGGCCGCCGACGCTGGCCACCGAGCCGCCGGTTTGCAGGCCGCCGCCGGTGAATTGGAATTCGCCCGTCGTGCGGCTGACGGTCAGGGTCGCTTCTTGCGGCACCGTTGCCGGCACCGAAACGGCTTTCGTGATGCCGGTCTTGCCGCTGTCGTCGTCGGGCGGCGACTGGCCGTAGTACCATTTGATGGGTTGTTCGTGATGCGGTTGCTGGAACAGGATCGCGGCGTTCGCAAAGTCGGCCTTCAGGTTCAAGCCCACGGTCACGGCACTGTCCTGCACCAGGATATTGTCCCAGGCCGGCTTCGGCTCGTGGCGCTTCGGCAAGTCGTCCAGATTTGCGGGACCGCCGCGCATGCTGATCACCGAATAGCGCGACGCCGCGCCGTAATTGGCAACGTCAAACACGGCGGCCGGGTACTGGCCGGGCACGTCTTCCCACATCCACACCCGCATGGCCTGCGGCTTGAAAGGGTCGGGGCCGATGGCCTGTTCGATTTTGTCGCCCGCGGCGAAATCGTGCGGCGTGCCCTGGGCCGAGTGCGGAGCCAGCCCCAGTATTCGCTGGCCGCCCCGATCGCCGCCGGCCACCGCGCGCGACACGTCATTGACGTACGCACCCGGCGCGATGATGTAAGGCAACGGCGTCACGTGGCTGTCCCAGGTGTAATTCTCCGGCCGGTATAACGTCGGGCTGCCGGCGCTCTTGGCTCCCCACCAGAATCGTTCGATCTCGATGTCCTTCGTGCCGTCGTCGTTGGCGGTGAACTTGGTGATCAGGTACCAGCGATAGTTGCCCTTGGGCGTCTTCTCCGAGGGCTCGTCGACGGCAAAATAGCGGCCGACCACGTCCGCAGTCCACGGACAATCGGCGTCGCCGCGAATCAGCCCGCCGAATTTCCGCTCGGTGGTTCCGGTAATCGGGTTCTTGACCAGCCCCGTTGCGTAATCCGTTCCGGCGTACTGCGTCATCTTCGGGTCGGGCAAGTCGAACTCGGAGCGACCGGTGACAATGATCACTCGACTGGCCGAAATCTGCTTGTCGGGATTGCGATTGATCAGCGGCCGCGAGTTGCCCAGCGACTCGACGTGCGCCGCGGCGGTGAACGTCAACCGAGAATTCGCCCAGTCGATCTGCTCGACCGTGCCGCGGAAATTGTTGTCCAGCGAGCGGATGAACGCGCCGTAACAGTTTCCGTTCTCGTCGCCGGCCGCCGAGTGAACGTTGCTCATGTAATTGAAGTCGCAGTAGTAGATGTATGTGTCGCCGTGCGCGTATTGGTTGCGGATCACTTTGACGTCGTAGGTCTGGTTGTCGGCGTGGCTGGTCTGGGTCATGTGGATCAGGCCGGTGTTGCTCTTGTTGTGCGCGATCGCGCCGGCGATGTGGTTCAGTTCCGTGTCGGCCACGAAATAGTGCAGGTGCTTTTTGGCGTCGTAACCGAGCGACTTGACATACGCTCGCGTCACGCCGCCGCCATAGCCCGGACCGCCATGGACGTTCAGGAACTGGCCGGGCCACAGTCCGCGCACGGTCGGCACGTAGAACCGTGCGTCGGAGCCGCGGGGCGTGGGAGCCTGCAGCCAGTCGAGATAGCTGTGGGAGCCGTGGACCAGTTTGCTCTCCAGCGTCAGCATCGGATGCGTGCCCCAGTGCGGCGCGCTATCCCCTTCGTTCAGCCGAAAGTCGCGCGCCATCGCCACGCCGGACAGCGGTGGAACGTGCAGCACGGGACGCTCGTGATCGGCGGTCAACACGGCCAGCCCCGCACCGTGGCGCCAGGTCCGAGCCGCGGCCGGCGGTTCGGGGATGCGGATCAGCGATTGCAGCGCATCGGGCTTGAGCATCGACCAGACCCGCTGTGGCACCACGAGGACTCCTGGTTGCTCGCGCATGGCGTCGCGCGCGGCCTGCCACGTCTGCTGAGCCTGCTGCGGATTACCCAGCGGCCCGAACTCGTCCAACCGCCGAATCCAAGTGTCGCTCGGTTCCTGCGCCGCCAGATATTGCAGTGGCGTGGCTGTAAAGAAAAACAACATGAGTGTCAGGCAAAAAAGGCAGAATCGCGTCATCGTAAGTTCCTCCGTGTGATGGAGTGGGTTCGTATCGTCCGAGAAATAAGTGGCGTAAGCTTCCAGCTTGCGGTAGTTAGTGGCATCGCAAGCTGGAAGCTTACGCCACGGAGCCACGGAAAAACCTATCTCCGCGGAGCCTCGATCGCATCGCCGACTTGAGCCCGGAACGTGGCCCAGTCGTCGGGGCTTGGCCGAATTTACCGTGTAATTCTAGTCAAATTCCGCTCAGACCGCGGCCTAGCCCCCGTTGATACCACCCGCTGTGGCCGGTCTCTTGACCGAGCCACGGGTCTGACCGAAGGTCTCCAGATGCGGAGGAGACCTTCGGTCGCCCGCGAGCGACGGGGTCGGGAGACCCGCGCCGAGCGTAGACAATAATTTCTCGAACGCCCCCAAGCCGATAGCCAATCGGGCATCCGACTTCGTATGATTACGGCACAGGGCGGCAGGGCCGCCAGCCAAATTCGAGCTACCGCTCGGTTGGCACTGGACCGCTCCCGTTGGTCGCTACACTTTTTGAAGAAGCTAACGAAATTGGACATTAGTAGTACAGACCAGGTGCCAGGACGTTAAATCACCGAGCGATGGGTTCGGTACTGGTACTCGCGAGCCTGGGAAAACTTCTTTCTGCAAGGAGTCTCACATGAATCGAGCTTTCAATCGTCGTGACTTCCTGAAGCGAACGGCTGTGACGGCGGGTGCGGCGGCCGCGTGGAGTCTGAGTGGGACCCCAACCGTTCTTGCCGCGGACTCTCCGAACGAAAAGTTGGGGGTGGCGGTGATTGGCGCAGGGGGCATGGGCGGCTACAGCATGGACTGCGGTCTGCGAGAGAACCTGGTTGCCATCGTCGACGTGGACGAGAAAACGATCGCCCGGACGATGAAGGAAAAGGTCAAGGATCAGGCCAAACCAAAGATCTTCTACGACTATCGCAAGATGTTGGACCAGTGCCATCGGGACTTAGATGTGGTGTTAATCGCCACCCCGGATCATCATCACGCACCCGCGGCGATTCGCGCCATTCATCTGGGCAAGCATGCCTTTGCCCAGAAGCCGTTGGCCCACAACATCTATGAATGCTACGCCCTGGGCAAGGCTGCCAGGGAGAAAAAGGTCTGCACGCAGATGGGCAACCAGGGGTACTGTGGCGACGGGATCCGCCGCGTGGCCGAATACATCGCGGCGGGTGCGATCGGCAAGGTTCTGGAGACCCATACGATCCTGGGACGCAACTTCGGCGGCAGCGGCGGCCGGCCGGAGAGCAAACCGGTGCCCGCCGGGCTGCACTGGGACGAATGGATCGGCCCGGCGCCGTACCGCGATTATCACGACGGGCTTCATCCGTTCAGTTGGCGAAGCTGGCGGCAATTCGGCACCGGCACGATCGGCGACATGGCCTGCCATCACGTCGCCGTGCCGTTCATGGCTCTGCGGTTGTGGGAAGTCAAACACTTCACCATCGAATGCATCCAAACAACGGGCGGCAGCGAAGAGATGTATCCGCAGAACAACATCGTCTGCTACCACATCCCCGCACGAGACCAGTTCGCCGCCAGCAAGTGCTACGTTTACGACCACGCGGATCTGAAACCGGAGGTCATGAAGGAAGCCGAGAAGAAGGCGGGACGGCCGTTCGGCGAGTTCACGCTGTTCGTCGGCGACAAAGGAATGATCGGCAGCGACGCGCGGCTGATCCCGCAATCCGAACACGACAAGTTCCCGCCGCCCCAGCCGACTTTGCCCCGCGCACACGGCGGACCGATCGATGACCTGTACTGGTGCATCCGCAACGGCGGAACGCCCGCATCGAACTTCCCCGACGCGGCCGCACCGCTGACGTCCATTGCGCTCGCCGGCCATCTCGCTCAGTTTGCCGGCCAAGGCAGCAAGATCGAATGGGACGTCGAGAAAATGGCGAGCACCAACAACGCCGAAGTCAACCAATACGTGAAACGCGAGTACCGGCCCGGCTGGGAGGTTTAAGCACCGTTCGAGAAATATGTGGCGTAAGCTTCCAGCTTGCGATGCCACTATCTCCCACAAGCTGGAAGCTTACGCCACGGAGATATCGGACAGTTATTTTTCGAACGGTGCTGCTATTCCAACGTCGGGTATGCCTTTTCGCCGCGAAGTTGAGCCAGACCGCCTTCGCTCTCGTAAACGCCGTAGAAATTTGACAGCAGATCGAGCCAAACGGCGAATCGATGCAACTCTTCGCTGGAAAGTTTCACGTCATGGTGCCCCTTCTTCAGCATCGGATAGAGTTTGGAAGCTCTTGCGCCGACTTTCCCAGGCGTGCTGCGGAGCGGGTCACCGTAGTTGTGGAAGGCGTGCCTACCGCCGACAAGCGAGCGATAGGATGCGTACCATTTTCTTTCGATCGGTTCTCGTGAAAGGATCGGCGCCCCTTCCTTCTTGCTTTCCGCCTTTTCGTGGCACCCGACGCAATGCTTGTCGAGAATCGGCTGAATCAGTTCGGGGAAATTCACGGGGCGCGTACCTTCGACGTCCGACCGCAGTTGCGATGCAACGCGCCGAAATGCGAGTGGCAACTCATTTGTCGGCAAAGGTGCCGAACTCTTCGGCTCGTGGCACCCCACGCAACTGAGCGTCTCGCCTTCGTGCACGCAGGTACCGCTTCGCATTGATTGAACCGCCAGCCCCTCTCCGTCCAACGCCTGAAAATAGATCTCGCAGTTGGCCGGAACTTCGAAATGAGCGCTACCATCCGAATCGACCGGAACCGTGCCTAGCACGCCGCGGGCAAGATTGACCGAGTCGGGCGATGATACCTCGCGATAACCGATCTCATGTGGCGGACCGCCCGACGGAACGGACATCGTGTAGACCTGCACCACGCGGAGTGCCGTTATTGCGACGTCGGCCGGCCAGTCCTTGAGGCTTTTGTAGACGTTCCGGATCATGACCGTGCCCGTTGGACGACCTTCCAAGCTGGACGATTTCGGGTGGTCTACGTAGGGCTGATGCGGAATCTCATGATCCGCGAAGAGCGTCGCCGCAACCGGGGGCAATTTTCGCGGGACGAAGGGGATCGGACTTGCCACAGCGATCTCCTCGTCGCGGTAGATCAATTCCCGGTTGCCAAACGCGTCGAAGAGATAGAGTCCGTACTGACCCCGCGATTGCGCCGGTCCGGTCCGGCTACCCGGTTGAAATGCGTAATCCGCGACGGCCAGATAATAGTCTTCGCTTAACGGCCAGGCCGTCCCGATAACCTCTCCACCGTTTTGACTCTCAGGGAATCCGACGTCGGGAGTGAGCCGTTTGACGGGCCCCATCGCGTCGTCGTCCTCGACCTGTGGGTCAATCATGATCAGCGAACCGAAGGAGAGTCCGTGATGCGGGGCGGCCGTGGCGATGTACTTGGACGAACCGGGGATTGCGCGGCAATCGAATTCACCGTCCGGACGCCAGTGCCTGGGTGTGAAATTGCCGTGCACGGCGCGCGGATCGCGACCATCGATCGATGTTACCCATGGATGATGCGCGATGCATCCGAATCGGTCGACATAGTCCCATCGCGTGTAGAGAATCTTCCCGTCGTTCGTAACGCTTGGATTCCATTCGTTTGTTTCATGGTAGTTCAGACAGCGGATCCGGCTGCCGTCTTCGTCCATATCGAAAAGCGTATAGTTCGGACAAGCGCGACCGCAACGCAGGTATCCGCCGCGACGCTCGGTGATAAATGCGATCCTCCCGTTCGGTAGGAAGCAAGGATCAAAATCATTCCACGTCCCGTCCGTAATCTGCCGCAGGTCACTGCCGTCGGCACGGCACGTAAAAATGTGATAACAGCGTCCCCGATCCCAGTGCCCCTGCGAGAGATCCAAGTGCATCTTGTGCTCCGTGCTCCCCTGGCATTCCACGCAGGCGAACGCGATTCGTCGAGCATCGTAGCTCAGATCGGGACTAAGAAACGCGCCCCCGGTAAGCTCGGTCCCGGCAAGACGACCCGAGACAACCTTTTTCCCTTCAAGCAAGTTGCGAAGCTTGGGCGTGCTATTCGCGTCGAACGGCTGCGAGAGTACGAACAGTCCGCCGCCCGCCGGGCTGTACGCGCCGTAAAACTGGTCGCACATATGCCGAAACGTGGAGCGATGTTTCTTGATCAGAAGGATCTCGTCGAAATTCAGCAGCGGATTTCCGAATGCGATTCGCCGTCTCAGCTTACAAATATCGAGGTAGAGTGAGAATCGACTCGCAAGGTCCTTCGTGTCCACCTCCATCGTACGCGATTGAAGCTCGGCAAGCCGGTTCCCGGCGGCCTCAACGTTGAATCTTACACCTCGTTGTCCCTTCAGGTCGTCGAACAACGCCTTGGTTCGTCTAAGGACGACGGCGGCGGCATCCCGGTCGGCGGGCAAAATGGTCGCCTCGATGCGATACGTCTGGTCGCAAATCCCTTCATAGTACTCGGGCCGGGCGAATTCCTGTGCAATCAGGTTGTACTGATCCACAAGCTCTTTCGTTCCGCCCCACTCGGCACCCTGCTCTTGGGAAACAAATTCCGGATGCGGCCCCAGGTGCGCGCCTTCGGCAACGAACTTGACTCCGTCGACCAAGATCTGCAATTCGGCGATACTTGTAAACGGTTGACCGTTCAGTTCGGTCAGCGCGACGAGCCTCAGGTATCGTCCCTCGACGGGTTTGGCGAATTCAACTTTCTGTGGTGTATCGACTTTCTGGAAAGTTCCTCGGCAAATCGGCTCCCCCCAATGCTCGACGTCGCGATCGTCTTCGCCCAACGTGTCGCCGGTGACGTAGATCTCATAATCCCCGATCGCCCCGTTGCTTGCCCCGGAACGCGCCTGTTGCACGATCCCGCGGATCTTGAACCGTCGGGTCAAATCGATCGTGATCTCATGAGGCGGCGGAACATTGTTGCCCGTTGACGGGCGAGGCTTGGGGACCGGAGGTGCTGTCTTCGCATCTTCCGTATCGCGAGTAGGAAGGGCGTTGAAATGTTCCCTTGAGCAACCAGCCCCGTACCCGCAACGGAAGGGAATCGCCGATCGAACCGCCGGACCGGGAGGAGCGCTAAACTGGGTATGCCACATCGAATTGGGATTATCGTCCATCGCACGGACCGCTTCGTATCCAGCATTTTCGCTGTCCGCCGTGACACGAACCGTCACCACGTCCTCGGCCTTCGTATTGCCGACCTGCAAGAGAACGACCGAACTCAAAAGAAAGATCTGAAACGGTGCAAAACGAATAGACATGGAAGTTCCTCCGGGTCTAGAGGTCTTGTTAGGGCGAAGTGCTGCTAATTTGCCGGCTTCAGGCGGTAGAGATACTTGTCGCTGCGCAGCAATGTCCCTCCGCCCGGAAGCGGTACGGGTGATGCGTTGAAGATGGAGTCGTCGCCCTCCAGCTTTGTGTGAGCGAGCAATTCAAACTCCGGTTTCGCCGCAACGACATAAACCCCGTCCTCACGACTCGTGTAATACAGGCGACCATTGGCCAACAAGGGTGAAGCGTAGATCCTGTCAGGCGTCGGATTGAGACGTTCCTCGTAGAGAAGTTCACCAGTGGCTGCGTCGGCACAGTAGAGAATCCCACCCTGTTCCTTGGCCCAATAGAGATGGCCATCGCAGTATACCGCCGAAGAAACGTTGGACCCTTTTGCGATTTCCCAAATCCGGTGCGATTCGGTCACATCGCCGCTCCCTCCGGAGCGGATGGCAATTGTCTTGCTGCGTCTGCCACCAGAGGCGTACAAAACCCCGTCCTGCACCGTGATCTGCGGACAGATGTAATCCTTGATACCATCGCAATTCCAAAGCGGCTTGCCCGTGCTCGGGGCAAAGGCCAGAATCTTGCCGTCGATGGTCACCGCCAACTCGTCGGCACCGTTGAGTGCCCGATAGATGACCGGCGTATTCCACGCTCTCCGGATTCCCGACTGTCGCCATGCTTCGCTACCGTCCGACTTGTTCAAGGCGATCATGTCGCCGCTCTCCACACTGGCGTTTGCGATCACCAGATTCTCGTACAAAACGGGCGAGTTGCCGGCTCCGAAAACGTGTGTGCCCGCACCGCAATTGGTTCGCCACAGTTCCTCCCCCGCATGGCTAAACGCTAAGACACCTGTCTCGCCGAAGAAGATGTAGATACCGGTCTTGTCAACGGCGGGCGTACTTGAGGAGTAACCGTGCAAACCAACTCCCCAGGAATTGAACTCGTTCTTATCGGACTGTGCCGGCACTGCCTTCTGCCAAACGATGCTGCCCTGTTCTGCCTCGATGCAGAACAAGTGGCGTACCAGGTTGGCTGGGTTGCCCGGCGCCTTGCCGTCGATGCCGTATCCGGTATAAGCCGTCACATAGATGCGGTTGTCGAAAACGACGGGGCTCGACGCGCCTCGTCCCGGAAGCGGAGCATTCCAAGCGACCAGTTCGGAAACCCAACGCTCTGCTACGTTCGTTTCCGATGTCCGGCCATAATCAGAACCACGGAACCGAGTCCACTCCTCGGCGTGAACAAATGCTGCCGCCATTACGCAGCCAAAACACAGCACTATCTGCAAATGACTCTTGGACATTCTGTCTTCTCCAGCGGGGACAGTTAGGGGCGAGGAAGGCGTGTACTGGCTTCCTATACTACATAGCCGAAGCTGGACTTGCCAGGGTCCCTCGTAGCAGTCCTTCTCCGCAACTAATGTGCTCGTCCATGCCGGTGATGCAGTAGCCGAAACACACAGACAAATCTTCCGGTGAGCCAGCACGAAGGACAGGAATCTGCTTTCCGAAGCAGGGGCATCCGTGTATCAACGTTTTCGAGGGCCAATCCAGGGGAGCGGAGATGTGCGCTGCCCAAAAGACGGGAGCTTACGCGAGCGGCAGTTGGTTTCGTACCATGGCGTAAGCTTCCAGCTTGCGAATTTGCCGGGAAAGGCAAGCTGGAAGCTCGCCCCACGGGTAAACTCTCATCTGCCGCAAGCTGGAAGCTTACGCCACGAAAGGGAACGGGGGGCGACCCGGGCGGTTGCACCAGGACAGACGCGGCTACAGAATAATAGAGTCCCGCACTACACGCTTGGCATAGCCGGAACAATACCATGAAGCGATCCCTGGCAGTTGTCCTTGTCCTGGTGGCGACCACGGCTGTTGATGAACGGGCCGAGGCCGGATCACCGATCAGTGCCTTTGAAGGCGACGCCGATCCAGTGGCCCACGGCCGGATTGACGAACTGGTCCTCGGCCGGCTGAAACAACTGGGGATCACTCCCGCTCGGGTGTGCTCCGACAGCGTCTTTGTGCGCCGGGCCTACCTGGACGTGATCGGCACTCTCCCAACGGCTGAAGAGGCGGCGCAGTTCTTGAAGAATTCCGACCCCGACAAACGCCGCAAGCTCATCGATCGCCTGTTGGAGCGCGAAGAGTTCGCCGACTACTGGGCGATGAAGTGGTGCGACCTGCTGCGGGTCAAGTCCGAGTTTCCCATCAAACTCTGGCCCAACGCGGTGCAGGCCTATCACCACTGGATTCGCACAAGCATCAGGGAGAACATGCCGTACGACCGGTTCGTCCGCGAGATGCTCACGGGCAGCGGCAGCAACTTTCGCGACCCGCAAGTGAATTTCTACCGCGCCGTGCAGAGCCGCGAGCCACAGGCCATTGCCCAGGCCGTGGCGCTCTCGTTCATGGGAGTGCGGCCGGAGAGCTGGCCCCAAGAGCGCTGGTCGGGCATGTCCGCGTTCTATTCGCAGATTGCGTATAAGCCGACCATCGAATGGAAGGAAGAGATCGTCCTGTTCGATCTTGAGAAGGCTCGCAGCCCGGCGGGCATGGAATCGCTCCGGGCAGCCGCCTTTCCCGACACGACGCCCGTCCGACTCGCGCCGGGCGAGGATCCGCGCAGGGCGTTTGCCGATTGGCTGATCAGCCCCAAGAATCCGTGGTTCACTCGGAACGTCGTCAACCGCGTCTGGTTCTGGCTGTTGGGCCGGGGGATTGTCCATTCGGCGGACGACATCCGTCCCGACAATCCGCCCGCCAATCCCGAATTGTTGGCCTTCCTCGAGCAGGACCTGATCGCGGCTCGATACGACCTGAAGCATCTCTACCGACAGATTCTCAACTCGACGACGTATCAGTTGTCGTGCGTCCCCCGCAGCGACGATCCCCGGGGAGAGGCGAATTTTGCGCACTGCCCGCTCCGCCGCTTGGAGGCCGAGGTGCTGATCGACGCTCTGTGCCAGATCACCGGCACGACCGAGCAGTATTCCAGCATCATTCCGGAGCCCTACACCTTCATGCCCGAAGACCAGCGCGCCGTGGCCCTGGCCGACGCCAGCATCACCAGTCCGTTCCTGGAGAAGTTCGGGCGGTCGTCGCGCGACACCGGTTTGGAGTCGGATCGCAACAATCGTCCCACCGCGGCGCAGCGGCTGCACCTGTTGAATTCCAGCCACGTCCGACGAAAGATGGAGACCAGCCCCAAGCTGCGAGCCCTGCTAGGGTCCGACCCCAAGAAGCCGGAGAACATCGTGGAGATCTACCTGACGATCCTGTCGCGGATGCCGACGGAAGAGGAGCTGCAAATTGCCGGAACACACGTTAAAGAGACCTGGGCCGACGGGGGCCCGCGAGACCTATTTTGGGCGCTCATCAATAGTCCGGAGTTTTGCTATCGACATTGAGAGAC
>JADHUC010000275.1 GCA_016784735.1 Pirellulaceae bacterium
TGATCGCCGCCTTGAAGATCGACTACCACGACGGCAGTTCACAGGAGATCGTCACCGATCGGGCCTGGCGGGTGTCTGCGTCGGTTGAGCAAGACTGGCATTTGCCCGGCCACGCGGCCACAGGATGGGGTGACGTTGTCGAGCTTGGCCCTATGGGCACGGCCCCCTGGTATCTGAAGCCGACCCAAACGGTTTTCCCGGATCTCTATCCCGAGTATTCCGCGACGGCCGACTTGCTCCAGAAGCACGGCGTCCCGCCCGACTTTGAATCCGCCGGAGCCATTCGATTCATCCACCGTCGCACGAAGGAAGCGGATATCTACTTTGTCGCCAATGCGTTGCCGGAAACGATTGAGACGACGTGCACCTTCCGCGCGAGCGGTGCGAGGCCGGAGTTGTGGGACCCGCTCACAGGAACGCAACGCGGGCTACCGCAACACAAAGAACGCGACGGCCGTACCGCAGTGCCGCTTCGCTTCGAGCCGCACCAGAGTTTCTTCGTGGTGTTTCCGAGAAAGGTTCCCAAGAACACGTCTGCTACTCTCGGCCGCCGCAACTTCCCGCCGCTCAGCCAACTCGCGGAGATTCGCGGCCCCTGGGACGTAGCCTTCGACACGAGCCTGGGTGGCCCCGATCACGCACATTTCCCTACGCTTGAAGACTGGATCCAACGAAGTGAACCAGGAATCAAATACTTCTCGGGAATCGCGACGTACCGAACCACTTTCGATCTCCCAGACAAAGCGCATCGCTCCGGCCAGCCGCTGTTCTTGAATCTCGGCGAGGTTCACAATATGGCCCGCGTCCGTCTCAACGGTCACGATCTCGGCGTCGTATGGTGCGCCCCGTGGCAAGTGGAGATTACCGACGTGGTGAAGCCTAGCGGAAATCGCCTGGAAATCGACGTGGCCAACCTTTGGCCGAACCGACTGATCGGCGATCAGACCCAGCCACCGGAGAAGCGTATCACCTGGACGACGTGGAACCCCTATCGAGCGGACTCCCCGCTTCTTCCTTCCGGACTGCTTGGACCGGTTAGCATCATCCTGGTCGGTCCTTAACGGCTTCAGAACGGCCAGGACCCTCTCGGGCTCATTAGGCACAAGAGCCACAAGAACTTGGCAGCGACCATCAACGTCCACACCTGGCCTTGACCGCAACTTCGGCAACGTGGGGCACGTTTCTAACGTGCCAATGTCCGTAAGGTCGTCTGCTACGGCACGTTAGAAACGTGCCCCACGTACTGCTATCGCTAGCACTTGCCGGAGCTATGATCAGTGCCTCCAAACCGTGCAAAGGACGGCTCGGGCTACCCCGAGTTTTCGCGGCCAGCCCGATGCCCCTTTCGTCGTTGATACCGCAGCGTCCTGCCTTGAGACGGACGAAGACAAGACTATTACAGAGCCATTACACGGCACATACACAGTGGCCATAAGGATTCGGTCGACAGGATCTATAATGCAAAGTGGTTCGTCAACGCGCATACCGAAAGTCCACGAAAAGGCCGATCATGATAGCACTGCATCTACCAATTCACGTCTCCAACCAGCCATCTCAGGCTGTACATGCCTTAGGATCGCGGGCCAAGGTCCTGTTGACCAGCGTGTTCGGTCCCTACGCCCAAGACGACCAGTACGGTTCGCGCAAGATGAATCCGATGGAGTTGTATCAGAACCAGGTTACTCGAGAACAAGGGCCGTTTTCGCTGCGGATGTTCCATCGCAGTTGGGGGCTGATGTTCATCCAGGCCAATATCGAAGCGCCTTGCACACTGCTGGACTTCCCCACACTGGATCGGTTAGTCGAAGAGATCCGCGACAACGATTACGACGTCGTCGGCATCTCCGGTATTCTGCCCAACATCCTCAAAGTCCAGAAGATGTGCCAGTTGGTGCGTCAGCATCTCCCAAACGCGGAAATCGTCGTGGGCGGACACATCGCCAACGTTCCCGATTTGGACCGGCGAATCGACGCGGACTACATCGTACGCGGCGAGGGCGTGCGCTGGTTTCGAGAATTCCTGGGCGAGAGCCCTGATCGTTCGTATCGGCACCCGGTGATCACTTCGGGCCTGGGCACACGGAATATGGGAGTGACCGTTGGCGAGAAGCTTGGCGACGTGGCCGCCGCGGTGATTCCCTCGGTCGGTTGCCCGTTGGGATGCAACTTCTGCTCGACTTCGGCCATGTTCGGTGGGAAGGGAAAGTTCGTCAATTTCTACGAAACGGGCGACGAGTTGTTCGACATCATGTGCCAGCTCGAAAAGACGCAGCACGTCCAGTCGTTCTTCATGATGGACGAGAACTTCCTGCTACACCGAAAACGGGCTCTCCGTCTGTTGGAGCTGATGGAAGAACACGACAAGGCCTGGGCGCTTTACGTGTTCAGCTCCGCCAACGTACTTCGTTCCTACACGATGGAACAACTGATCCGGCTGGGGATATCCTGGGTCTGGATGGGTCTGGAGGGAGAGAACAGCCAGTACTCCAAGCTGCATGGCATTGACACCCATGCACTGATACGTCGTCTGCAGGCGCACGGTATTCGTGTGCTTGGCTCTTCCATCATCGGCCTGGAGGACCACACGCCCGAGAACATCGACAACGTGATCGACTATGCCGTTCGCTACAACACCGATTTCCACCAGTTCATGCTCTACACACCCGTCCCCGGCACACCCCTGTATGAAGAGTTCGAGGCCAAGGGGCTTATCAAGGACCCCGACGAGTACCTCGATTGCGACATCCATGGGCAGTACGTCTTCAACTATCGGCACCCCCACATCAAGAATGGCCAGGAGAGCGAATTTATCCAGCGCGCGTTTCTGCGAGACTTCGAGGTGAACGGGCCGAGCGTCGCGCGGGTCTTTCAGACCACTTTGGCTGGGTGGAAACGATACAAGAACCATCCCAACGCCCGCATCCGACGCCGATTCGCCTGGGAAGCGAAGGACCTGGCCACGGGGTATTCCGCCGCGACGGCAGCCGCGAAGTTGTATTACCGGGACAATCCGACAATCCACGCCAAATTGGCGTCGCTGTTGCGCGAGCTGAATCGCGAGTTTGGGTGGAAATCGCGGCTGATGTCGCTGTTGGGAGGTCGGTATGTACTGCGACAGATCCGTCGCGAAGAAAAACGCCTGGCCGCTGGCTGGACCTACGAACCGCCAACGTTCTATGATCGCAACGTCGACTCGGTCAAGCCCGCACAGACAGGCGATCCCAAGAATGTGCCGTGCCCTCCCTCGAGCCTTCCGACGGTTCCTATTCCGGCCAACGGCGAGACAGTGACGGGGCAACGGGAATTTGCAGACGTTGGCGGAGGGTCATGACAACTACTCTCCGCAATTCCGATATGGACTTGAGACCCGAAATCTGTGACAACTACCTCATAGACGCATAAGGCAGTGAGGGCGATTGACGAGGACACAGGTGCCCGGACCTTGATTCGGACCTGAAATCGACATAATCCCCCTCAAAAGGCGATGCGTCGCCCGCGGCCCTTCCTTCTGTTGTCCAATTCGGAGCCACTTCGATGGAGCTTCCTCGCCGTGCCGACGGAGACTATTTGCTAGCATCCGGTGAAATGACGGACATCCGGAGCCGTCTTCGCGCCGTTTCCTCTCAACACGATTTGGCGACCGTCATCGCATGCGCATTCGATCACCGCACGCGAATCCTCCCGTTTATCTATGCCGACATGAAGATGGTGCCGGCGGGCGTTCGCGCAATTGGTTCGGCAATGCTCGATTCCGGTTTCGCCAAGACACGGATTGTCTTGCAGCAGTGGAACCGGAACTTCCGTCCACAGCAGATGCGCCTCGATGGTCGCGTGCCCGACATCTTCATGGTGTCCAGTATGCACCTCCACTCGACGAGGTGCGACGAAATGATCCAAGACGCAAACAAGATCGACGCCGACATCCGTCCCTTGATCATTGCAGGAGGTCCCCGAATCATCTACTCCCCTTGGGAGGTCTTCAGCGCCGACCCCGATCACCCGTGGGGAGCTGATGTGGCGGTTACGGGCGAAGAATATGTCCTGTTGAGTCTATTGGAAGTCCTCCTGTCGTTACGCGGAAGCAACGAGTCCATGCGATCGACTTTCCTGCGGGCTCGCGACAGCGGTGCGCTGGACGAGATTCCAGGCTTAGTCTACAGCCGTTCTGCGGCGCACAATGGAGCCCCCGAGGAATTAGTAGACACGGGCGTCCAGCGCTTGCTGGGAGATCTCGATGAATTGCCGCACGCCACACTCGGCTACCGCCTTCTGGAACCGCCAAGCACCAAACCGACCCTGGAACAACACGCTTTGGCAGAGAACCGTGTCCGCGATCACTGCCTCATTTCGTCCATTGTGATGACCGTGGGCTGCAAGTTCCGTTGTCAGTACTGTCCGATCCCAGCTTACAACCAGCGTCAGTATCGCGTTAAGAGTGGTGAGCGAATCGCCGACGAGATGGGGCAGATCGCTGAGTCCTACGGCATCATCAACTTCTTCGGAACGGACGACAATTTCTTTAACAACACGGAGCGGACGCTGGAGATCGCGGAAACGCTCGCGCGTAAAGCGAGCACCGGCCGGCGACCATACTGCAAGATCCGGTACGGCACCGAAGCAACGGTGCATGATACCATCCGGCTGAAAGAGCACCTGCCGGTCATTCGCCAATCGGGGCTGCGAGCGCTTTGGATGGGCGTGGAAGACATGACGGCATCCCTGGTCAAGAAGGGGCAAAGCGAAGACAAGACGCTGGAGTCATTCCGCCTGTTGCGGGACAATGGGATTCTTCCCGTTCCCATGATGATGCATCACGACTCGCAACCGCTCGTATCCAGGAAAAGCAACTATGGACTGCTCAACCAACTGAGGACGCTGCGCAAGGCTGGCGCACTCTTCACCCAGGTTTTGATGTTGACACCGTCGCCCGGCTCGAAGTGGTTTGCCGAAACCTACACATCGGGATGCGCTTTTGATGCTGTGGACGGAAAACAACTTGAGCCGCATATGGTGGACGGCAACTACGTTGTGGCCTCGGAGCATCCACGGCCCTGGCTCAAACAGCTCAACATGTTGGCCGGATACACCTACTTCTTTAATCCCCTGCGCGTTCTGATCGCGTTGTTCTTCCCCAAGTCGAAGATCCCGTTCGCGGACGCCGAGTCGCGTCCGGCGGCTGAGGTCCAACAGTACTCGCCTTGGAGAAAGACTCGACGTTGGTGTTTCCGCAAGTTTCGCGCTCACATGATAGACGCCGGCATGCAAGTACTGGGTATCATGGGGCTGATCCAGACATATCGCCGCACGTTGGGATGGTCATGGCGTCTGTTCCGCGGCAAAATCCAACGCGCCGAACAGGCGCCGATCAGCCGGATTCCCATGCGTGGCGCTGATGGCGGCCCCGCAAGTCACGCGCTGCCGGGCACCGTCATGAGCGGCACTTCGCATGTCCACGTGCCAGTGAAAGCACTCAAGGAATCTCCACGCTCCGACGCCGCGTGAGTCCTACAACCCTTAATTGGATACTGGACGCGGAGGAAGAAGTTGAGGACTGTTCTAACTGCCTTCTTGTTCTTGTCAGCGATCACACCTGCCTACTCGCGGGAAGGGGAATCGGAAGCCGTACCGACTGCTCAGAAAAACGGGCGTCAGGCGTTGTTGAACGCCCTGGCGACATGCAGAGTCTCGGAACCCTGGGAGACGCTGAACGACACAACCGATTTTCTTCAGAGGAATCGTGGTGCCGCGGCTTACCTGACAGAACAACTGAAATCACAGTCATTCGAGCAGGAGAATAAGAGCCGCATCACGAGTGATTTTCTTGAGCTCTTGGAGAATGAGAACCGCTTACTGGACACTGCCAAACGGATCGATCGGGAACGCGGCGAGTATTATCGCGAGTCACTTCGGTTTGATGCACTGCGGCTCTTTGTCGAGCTGATCAGCGGGGGCAGGGAGTCATTTCGCTTTTCCGCCGCCCAATTCAATGAAGCGTATTTCTCCTTGGCGGAAGGCCGAAGCCAACTGTTTCAGGTTGTATTGCCGCCGGACTATTCGCCGAACGAAGACTATCCGTTGTTCGTCCAGGTGTTCGGTTCCGCGTCCTCGCTTCCGACGCGGGAAGATCCGTTCATCCGCGTTCGGCCCAACGGTCGAGGCGTGTGGGGTTACCGTTCCATGAGTCGCTACGACGTCATGCAGGTGATCTCCCTCATGAAGACTGCGTACAACATCGATGAGAATCGCGTCTACATGACCGGCACGTCGTCCGGCGCGACCGGCATAATGCACGTTGCCGCCTACCGGCAGGATGTCTTCGCCGGTCTGGTTCCCCTGGTCGCCTTCGGCAATGACCTTCCGCTTGAGAACTTCCGGAACTTGCCGTTACGTTGCGAGCATGGAGTGAACGACTGGACCTCGGCCATCGGTAATGTCCGCGTTCAGTTTCAGAAACTCAAGGCGCTGAGATACGACGCAGTTCTCAACGAGCATCCCACGGCGGGACACGGTATTCGAACGCCACCGCCGAAGACCATGCAGTGGCTTTTCGAACTCGAGCGGAATCCGGCCCCAAAAGACGTTCTCCACACATGCGAACATCCGCGTGATGGCCGGGCGTACTGGCTGAGAATCGAGACCTTCCTGGATCCCCACAAGATCGCCCGGATCGAAGCGTCAGCCGATGCCGAGAGCCTAACGGTCTCAACCGACAACATCCGGCAGTTCTCGTTGGACTTGACGACCGCCCCGCTGCGCCAGGGACAGAAGCTCACCGTTGACGGATCGCCGGTGAGCTACAAACTCGACTCCGAGAAGAAACAACTGACGATCTTCGAGAACGCAAGCTGGCAGACTAGCTCGGCTCGTTCCCATACGGGGGCTCGTCGACGAGCGTACGGCGCGGGAGCCGCAGCGAACCTCTTTCAAGGAGAGCCACTGCTGTTCGTCCATGGAACCGGGGCGGACAACGAAGAGAATCAGTTTCTGCGTCAGGCTGCAAGTATACTGGCTCGTAGCGGCGGCCCACAATTCAAACCAGCCAACGTCCGCTTTCCCGTCAAGGCAGATTCCGAACTGAACGATCTCCCGTTGGATAAATACAACCTGCTGTTGGTAGGTTCGCCAGAGACCAATTCCTACCTGAAAAAGATCGCCTCGCGGCTGCCATACTCGGTGCAAGACGGTGTCTTGAAAGCAGGCGATCGCGCACCGCTGTCGTTAAGGGGAGCAGTGCTTAGCTTTCACTATTTCAACCCGGAACATTCCAGCCGCCTCATTTACGTTGTGTCGCCCTACCTGAATGAAGCCGAGCGGAAACTCTTTTTGAAGAACCCCAGATACTTCCTGGCTGGTTCGCCAGGCTTCAAGATGATCGATCAACCCGACTTGCTCGTACGCGGCGCAGACCTGCGCATCCGCAGGGAAATGCAACTCGATGCCGATTGGAAGTTCATCAGAGTCGAAGGCGAGAGCAATCGCATCCCCAAGCAGTTCTCCGACAGAACCCATCTGGCCGTCGCGCACATGAAAGCTGCCCGGAAGACCGCTAACGTTGACTTGGCTCTCTGGTGGGGACCCGAAGATAAAGGACTATTTGGCGGCTATGATTTCAATTGGCTGCCAACATTCGACCCGGCCTCCTACACCATGGCCGACTACGCGGTTCGCAGACGTGAAACGGAGTCTATGACCGCCGTACTCTCGGGCGAAGAGCTGCGCGACATCTTCGATCGCTGGATCGCCACCAAGGAAATCATTACTTGGCCGGAATTGAAGAAAGAGAACATAGAAGCCGACGGAATATACAGCATCGTCATTCCCATGGACTTGGTTCCGAAACTGGGCAACCGCAAGAAGATACTAACGAACGTCGCGCCCGGACCAGCGATCATGCCGGAACATGTGGCGAACGAGATGTTTTCACCCACATAGAACCCCGTATGTCATCGCCAAGTAATCCCCCGGCTTCGCGGGCGGTCTTGCCCCGGGCGCGTCGGTGGCGAGTGTGTCACGCGATCAGGTCTTGGATTACGTGACCGTGGACGTCGGTCAGGCGGAAGTCGCGGCCCTGGTAGCGGTAGGTCAGCCGCTTGTGGTCGATACCCAGCAGATGCAGGATCGTGGCATTCAGGTCGTGAATGTGCATCGTGCCGGGGGTCCAGCGGTCTTTGTTGGGCTGCGGCTTGAGTGGGTTGCCGTCTGCATCGGCGATGTTGTAGCCGTAATCGTCGGTCCGGCCGTAGGTGATACCGGCCTTCACACCGCCGCCGGCCATCCAAACAGTGAAGCAGCGGGGATGGTGGTCGCGGCCGTAGTTGTCGTTCGTCAACTTGCCCTGGCAGTAGGCGGTGCGCCCGAACTCACCGCCCCAGATCACCAGCGTGTCGTCGAGCATGCCGCGCTGCCTGAGGTCTTTGATCAGCGCCGCGCATCCCCGGTCGACGTCTTTGCACTGCGACTCATGCTCGCGGGGCAGGTTGCCGTGAGCGTCCCAGCCGCGGTGGAAGATCTGGATGTTGCGCACGCCGCGCTCCGCCAACCGTCGGGCGTTTAGACAGCATGCCGAAAACGTGCCTGGCTGCCGGGCTTCCTCGCCGTACAGCTCGAACGTTGCGTCGCTTTCACCGGAAAGATCCATCAACTCCGGCACGGAAGCCTGCATGCGATAGGCCATCTCGTGTTGCTTGATCCGCGCCAGAACTTCGGGGTCGGCGAACTCTTCATGTTGCTGATGGTTGATCGCGGCCAGTGCATCGAGTTGTGCTCGGCGATCATCGCGCGACACGCCCTGGGGATTACTCAGGTACAGCACCGGATCGCCCTGGCTTCGCAACAATACGCCCTGGTGTTCCGACGGCAGAAAGCCACTGCCCCACAACCGGTTGAAGAGACTCTGCTCGGCGAAACTGGTCTTGGCGTGCATCACCACGTAGTGCGGCAGGTCTTCATTCATGGTGCCCAGCCCATAGCTGAGCCACGCGCCGAAGCTCGGGCGGCCGGGAACCTGGCTGCCGGTTTGAATGTACGTGATCGCCGGATCGTGGTTGATCGCCTCGGCGAACGTACTGTGAACGACGCACAACTCTTTGACGACGGTGGCCGTGTGCGGCAGCAGTTCGCTGACCCACACGCCCGAGGCGTTATTGTCGTGCTTGGTGAACTTGTACTTGCTGGGGCACACCGGCAAGGTTTTCTGGCCCGAAGTCATGCCGGTGATGCGTTGCCCGTCGCGGATATGATCGGGCAGCGGCTGGTTGAACATCTCCTGCATCTTGGGTTTGTAGTCCCACAAGTCATGGTGGCTGGGTCCGCCGCTCATGAACAGGTAGATCACTCGTTTTGCCTTTGCCGGGTGGTGCAGGCCCTCGCTCTCACCGTTTGTCCCGTCGGCGAGCAGACCGCTGCCGAGCAGATCGACAATCGCCGCCGTGCCCAGGCCGAGTGCTGCGCGGCTGCAGAGTTGACGACGGGTGAGCATCAGATCGTATTCACGGCGGGGATCTGTCGCGCTCATGGGTATGTCTCTTATTCACGTTTTGGGCTAATACAACAGTATCGATACGTCACTCGCTAGAACGGTAACTGCCACCTGCGTCCATGCGGCATGATCTGTCGCGTCGAGCTTCTCGTCGCGCGGGGCATCGCCGATCGACAACAGTGCCAATGCGTCTTCCTTGGCGCCCGCATACCGCCCACGCATGGCCTCCAACAGTTTCGTGCACGCCGCCCGCTCGCTGTCGGTCGGCTCGCGACAGGCAAGCAGCGTGAACAGCAAGTTCAAACGCTGCTTGTCGTCCGTGCCCTCATGCAACAGCCGCTGGGCTAGCGTCCGCGACATCTCCATCCGCTGCGTTTCGTTTAGCAGGCCGAGCGACTGCAACGGCGTGGTGGTTCGCGACCGGCTCACGCAACTGACTTCCCGACTGGGCGCGTCGAACACGGTCAACATCGGATGAGGACAAGTCCGCTTCCAGTAGACGTACAAGCTGCGGCGGTAGAGTTTCTGTCCCTGGTCCCGCACGTACTTTTTGGTGTTGCTGGCCGGATGCATCAGGGCCGACCATAGTCCTTCGGGCTGATACGGTTTGACACCTTCGCCGCCCATGGTCGGATCCAGCAGGCGACTGGCCCACAGGCCCATGTCGCGGATGACTTCGGCGTCCAGCCGATACCGCGGTCCGCGGGCGAAAAGTCGGTTTTCCGGGTCGTTCGCCGCATTGCGCCAAGCGGAGTGCTGGCGGAAGGTTCGCGTATGGACCAGTAGGCGGAGCATTTGCTTCAGGTCCCAGTTGCTGCCCTGCAGCTCCACGGCCAGCCAGTCCAACAGCTTCGGATGCGTCGGCTGCTGGCCTTGCAGGCCAAAATCCTCCGGCGTCCGCACCAGGCCTTCGCCGAATGTGCGCTGCCATATGCCGTTGACCAGCACACGCGAGACAAGCGGATGCTCGCGCGAAGTCAGCCAGAGGGCCAAGCCGAGGCGATTTCGCGGAGCGCCTTCGGGAAACTCACCCATCACGGCGGGAGTGCCTGGCTCGAGCGGATCACCGGTCGGCAAATCGTACTCGCCGCGTTCGAGCAATCGTGTTGTGCGCGGCTGCGGCAATTCCCGCGCGACGAGCGTTGTCGTGAAGGTCTTTTCAATATTGGCAATCCGTTCGACGAGTTCGATCGCTTGCTCGTGGACGTCCGACGCCCGAAATAGACCCTGGGGATCGGCGACCATCGCCAGGCGCTCTTTGCCGCCTGCCTTCTCCCAGTTTTTCGCAGTCGCCGAATCAACCTCGTTCGGCCTCTGCAAGCTGAGTGCGGTTCTGGCCAGCAGCTTGCGTTGCGTCGACTGCAGCGTGCTCCATTCATCCCATGCCGTAACGGTGGACGGCGCCTGGATCACCGGGCCATAGTCGTACTTATTGCCATCCAGTGGGTTTTCGGCGGTGCTGTTGAAGAAGGCCAGCAGACGATAGTACTCGTGCTGCGGCACGGGATCATATTTGTGACTATGACATCGCGCGCAGGTCAACGACATCCCCAACAGCACGGTGCCCAGCGTTTCTACGCGGTCGAAGTTGTTCTTGGCCTGAAACTCCGCAGGAATCACGCCTCCCTCGGCGGTGGTCGGGTTCATGCGGACGAATCCCGTGGCCACGAGTTGCTCCAAAGTTGGGTCTGGCAACAAGTCACCCGCGAGTTGCCACGAGATGAAATCATCGAGCGGCATGTTCTTGTTCAACGCGTTGACGATCCAGTTGCGGTAAGGATAGATGGCGCGGCGGTTGTCCAAGTGCAGGCCGTGTGTGTCGCCGTAGCGAACCGCGTCGAGCCAATAACGCGCCTGATGTTCGCCGAATCGCGGACTTGCCAGCAACTTGTTGACGAACCGCTCGTAGGCGTCCGAGCCACCGTCTGCGAGGAACTCCGCCAGTTGCTCGGGCTCGGGAGGCAGGCCGGTCAGCACCAATGCCGCGCGACGGGCCAGCGTAGCACGGTCGGCCTCCAGGGCGAAGTCGAGTTGTCTCTCTTGCAGGCGAGCCCGGATGAACGCGTCGACGCGATCGCTCTTGGTTGCCGTGTCGCGGTCGGCAGGCGGCTCTTTGTTTGGCGGGACAAACGACCAATGCGTCGCGTACTGGCCGCCTTGGCGAATCCACCGTCCCAGCAACTCACGCTCTACCGGCGCGAGTTGCTTCTCGGCATCCTCCGGCGGCATCGGATCATCCTCGGAGAAAATCCGTGTGAGAATCTCGCTGTCCTCCGGCGCATCGGGATCGATTGCCCGATAGCCGCCAAGATCTCGGCTGGCCGCAGCGAATGAATCGAGTCGCAGGACTTCCCTGTCCCGGCCGTCCGGACCGTGACAAACGAAGCATTTCTCAGAAAGCAGCGGCAGGACCTCGCGGGCAAAGTCGACTTCATTCCCCAGCGACGAATTCAATGCCAGTCCCATCGATACCAGCGCGAACAGTGCAATGTGTCGAAGCGGTTTAAAGGCCGTAGGTGCACTCGCCAGAGTGCGGTCGGTTGCCAGGAGAACCCGCGTTCTGGCGAACGCGGCTACGACCGATTTGGGGTCTGAAATGCACTCTCGTTTCATTTGTCGTGCTCGTATGCCAGCCGTGTGTACGGCCAACTGTGCTTCGTGCAATTGCTTTAGCGAATCGGGCATCAAACGCTTGCTTTCCGCTTCAATGTCATCCGGCTCGCCCGGAACGATGGCGTAGTCCTTGGCGGCCTATTCCACGTCCAACCGCAGGTCCGCCTGGCGGTTACTCGCATCCGGCCCGTGACAGACAAAACACTTGTCCGACAGAATAGGCCGCACGTCGCGATTGAACGAAACCTCTTCTTCGACGCGAGATCCAAGAACGACCGAGAAAACGATCAGCAGGCTCGCCAGATGTGTGGCCCGATCTGCCCTTCTCATCATATTTGTTCCCAGACAACCAGTGCCACAGTAACTCGCGAAACGCCAAGACTGGTTTCACAACCGTGCTTTAGCGTCCGGCGCAACCTTGGCGCACCGGTGACGGAGATACGGGACATGCTGCAAACAGTCCCTGCACGGAGCAACCAAAGGCGTTTGCCGCAGAGCGGCTTGCCCACGACCGATCGCTGTTAGCCGGTACCACAAGATGCTGTGGCCGTCAGGACACGGGCAACAGGATATAGGGTACGCATGTCCACGTTCAATCAGAGTGGCTATCATGCCTCCATGTTCAAAGTCTGGCACCTTGATCGTCGGGAGGCACCTCCTATGGCAATGCAGTCGCCGTCACAGCAGACGTTGAATACTTACGGCAACGGCAAAGCCAAAGAAAGCCGACTCTGGCTACGGTTGGTCGACGTGAATGACGACAAGTCCGTTGATTGCGGACGCCAACAGCTCATCCAAGAAAGCACAGAGCTGATGAACATCTTCGGCGCAATTCTGCGGAACGGCAAAGACTGATTCGTTGGTCTCTTCTTTCGGATTTCGATATTCGGATTTCGGATTTCTTCGCTTGGCTGGGTCAACCTGCAGATTCCGCCCTTAGAGCAATGGGAGGAGCCGCTACGTTGGCTTTCGCGCGCCCAGCGAGAGCGCATCGAGGAGCCCGGGTTTTACGAATTGCTGCAAGGCGAAATTCCGAAGCGGCTCCTCCAGTTGACGCCGGGGTGAAGACGCCCGGCAGAGCGAAACGGCCTTGAGAATTGAGTTACTTCGCGGACGGTTCGCTCGTGCCGCCGCCAAAGTCGCCTTTGCCTGCTTCGGATCGCTGGACAAGGAGAGATTTCACTTGACCGGGCACCCTGTTTGGTGGATATTGAAAGAGTGAAAAGGGATCGGCAAATCTGAGCAGCATTTGGCGACCAGACTTGCCGACATCATGGCGACTGAAAACCCGTTGGGCAACCTAACGAATGGTAAATCGGACCGTAGCCTGCTTGTTGTTCGTCATTACTGCTGGTTGCGGATCGCAACATAAACCCGATTCAACCGACGTGACTCCTGAGCCGATGCCACAGCAGTCTCAATTCACCGTGCATGATGTCTTCTACATTGCTCCGCCGGTCGATTCCGTGATCGCGACGGGCGTTGTTGATGCTGGAACATTCCGCGTGGGCGATGCGATCGTCGTTGCGGGTGACATTGAATCCACGATTGGCAAGATTGAGTCCATCCAGCAGGGCGAGATTCAACAAGCGTCGGCTGGCGATAATGTCGGTTTTCATCTGATCGGTGTAGAACGCGGGCAGGTCAATTCGGGTGACAAAGTCGTTCGGGACAATTGATGGTCGCCCAACAATGTGTGGCCGCTGAGTTGCGGCATCCATGCCGCAAACGCCTTCCTTCTTTATTCAACGCGGGCTCTGGTTGTATAATCTTCGGGTTGGCCAACGTCTTTCGCTTCGATCAGGGGCGGCGTCGGCCACACAACCCGTTGTGCGAACTCGATGAGCTTTGAAATCTACATCATGTCCGGTGAAAACAAAACTCCGGCACTTCGACGAGATGCCTGACTCGCAGGCGCTGGTGACCTGTGCAGGTCAGCAAGCTGACCTGCGTTGCGTCGGTGGAGGCGACCGACACCCTGCGAACAAACGCTTCGATGCCTCGGACGATGCGACCGCGGTAGGGTACCCTTCGGTCGCGCCGAAAAGTCGGCCTGAAATCTGCGGAGATCTCAAACGCAGTCAGATGCAGTCCCGTATCTCTTCCCAGATCGCTTTGCCACCCTCTCGGAAACCATCGAAGTAGCCTCGTGTGAAGTCTTCCCCGTCCGAAACTCCCTCCTCACCGGGGATGTGGAGCGAACCGTGCCAGCTCTCAACAAGCTCGTGCAGCACATTCTCCGCGCACCCTTCGTCGCTTACGAGCCGCATCTGTGCGAGCGTTGTTTCCGTGTCTTCCGCCCACTTCTGGCTTTCCGCAGCGCCTCTTGACATGCCCAGTTTGTAGTCCGAGACTTCCTCGTCCTGCTCGAACCGTCTGATTGCCCGCTGTGCGACGTCGCTAACGTATTCGTTCGCCATTGCTTCAACCCTCCATCGTTGAAATAGGAACGTGTTCGCGCGTACGTTGAGTATACCACGTTTCCAGAAAATGCGTTAATGAAAAGCACCTCAATAGTCGGCGGCACACTTATTTCTCGTATGGGCGGCTACCTTCCAAATTCCCCAAGGCGTTCAGGTGCCGGATCAAAGCAATCGCTTTCGCGAGTCGCTGGCCGGCGCGGCCCGGATGTTCGGCGAGACCGCTGACTAGTCCTTCGGACGCCAATCGTTCTTCCAGCGTTCCGTTGGTCCGCCCCGGATTTAGCCTGACCGACTTCAGCACCACGCACTTCCCCATGCTTCCGTGCACGTGCGATAGAAGACGCACTGTGCTTTGATGATAAACCACCAAAGTATCCGCAGGATGCAGGAAATTGATCCATGCCGCGCGAAACGCTTCGTGAGACAAGGCGTCGGCAAAATCCCGTTCGGTCAGTTTCAGGTGCCCCAGGAATTGATCGGTTAAGCGAAACCCCGGCTCGATCGCGGATGCAAATCGTTCGTTCGTACCCAGCCGTTGGGCGACCCAGTAAACGGGCGGCTGCAAGCCACTTTTCTTTCCACGCCCGCCGGGTGCGGATTCGCCGTAAGCGACGACGACATGGGCCAAATCATCGACCAAGGATCGCGGGATATTCGTACCGAGCTGTTGTCGACGCTCGTTGCGACGCCACGCGATCTTCGACTGTGAATGAGCCAACTGTTGATCCACCATCGTCTCGAAAGCTCCGAGCAACCGGTCGAACCCGTTCGTGGCGGGTTCCAGTATACGCAGTGCGGCCACGACGGCTTCCAGCGTCGAAAGCGATGTGGAATCTGGTTCCCGCCGAATCCGATAACGGCCGGGAGAGTCGGGAGCCAGCTTGTATTGCGGCAATCCGTGTAGCGCGGGAATATCGCGGAACATTGTCTTTGCATGGTGCCACGTGCCGTCGAGAATCACCAGTTGACCGGGGCGCCGATCCGGCGGTAGATCCGAAATCAATGTTGCTGCGGACCTACGGCACAGCAGACCCGCGCTCGGTCGAAGTGGAAGGTTTGTCGCCGCCAGGCCCTTGGGACCACCGACCAGCAGACGCGAGTTCTGCAACGCTTTTCGCACAATACGGGCCGTATTGAACGGATGAAACCGCTCGCGACGGTGCTGCAAGATCAACACCTCCGTTTCGTTGTGGATGGCAGGAATCGCATCGCAGAAACAATCGTCCTGCGGTCGGAAGCAACCGTAGCAACGGTCTCGCTGACTCATGTGGACCGTCTCTCTCGCCCGGTGTGTTGCGTGAGCATTCGATGATCTTGACGTTCTGGAATTGGATCTCGATCGCCTGCCCGCCGTATGCTATGCCGAAGGGGCGATGGATGGCGTTGGTGTATCGATTATCGCCCAGGGGGCCTTTCACGGGTAGGCCCGAACCCTTACCAGTTTGCCTTCCTCTTGAATCGCAATATCTCGAGTGGTAACTTCGGTTTGTTTGCTGAGATTGAAATCACTGTCCTTCTTTCCGGAGTGTTTCCCACACAATGACTACCTTCAATCTGATCATGTTCGCAGTTCTCTGTTCTGCTGGCCAAGCAACGGACCGCGCCAAAGCGATTGCCGAACAGGCAGGTTTTGCGGGCGGTTTGATTGTTCATGTCGGCTGTGGCGACGGGGCGTTGACCGAAGCGTTGTCCATGGACGGCCGTTTCGTCGTCCAAGGACTTGCGGTGGATGCGGCCGAAGTGGCCCGGGCGCGGGAAGAGGTTCGGACCGCCGGAAGCTACGGTCGTGTTTCAATCCGGCTACTTGGTTCCGGCAGGCTGCCCTACGGGGATGAAGTGGTGAACGTGATTGTGGACGAGGTTCCCGGCACGGTTTCCGACGACGAGGCGTTGCGTGTGTTGGTGCCCGGTGGTGTGCATCTGACCGCGCAAGGGGACGGGTGGAAGAAAACGGTTAAACCCGGATCCGAAGAAACGGACGAGTGGACGCATTTCCTCTACGACGCAACCAACAACGCGGTATCACGAGACCGGGTCGTGGGCCCGCCGAAGAGTCTGCGTTGGGCCTGCGGCCCGGAATACGCTCGCAGCCATGAACATCTGGGCAGCGTCAGTGCGATGGTCACTGCCAACGGCCGCGTGTTCTATATTGTGGACGAAGGACCCATCGCCAATGTCCATGCCCCACCGGACTGGAAGCTGGTCGCGCGCGATGCCTACAACGGGATCTTGTTGTGGACACGTCCCATCGGGGTCTGGGAAAGTCACCTACGGGGTTTCCGCAGCGGTCCGGTGGACATTGCCCGTCGACTGACGGTCCACGGCGACCGGCTCTATGCAGCTCCGTCCATGGGCGACGGCGTTGTTGTGCTGGACGCCGCTACCGGTGCGCCATTGCGGACGCTCACCTCGTCCGACGGCGT
>JADHUC010000276.1 GCA_016784735.1 Pirellulaceae bacterium
CAGCCATTCGAAGATGCCGTAGGCAACCTCCCGTTGGAGAAGGGCGAGAATAACGTCCTTCTTGATTTACCCGATGGACGGTACGGCATGCTCTACGTCCAGCAAGAGCCCCCGTCGGTGCGGTCTCTAGCGGACGCCGCCCGCGGAATGGTCGCGCCCGACTTGCGTGAAGCGTCATGGATCCGAGGCGCGGATCCCACGGCGGCTTATGTGCGAAAAACGTTTCAACTGGATCGTGTTCCCAGCGAGGCCCGTGTTGTCGTTACGGCTTATACCGGCTACCGGTTGTTCATCAACGGGGTCAAGATCGAAGAAGAAATCGGGCCGTGGGCCAAATGGACGCACCCCGAGTCGTTTAACGTGACGCGTCATCTTCGCCAAGGTGAAAACGTAATTGCCGGCTGGATTAAGGTGCACGCGGGACAGAATGTCCACGGAGCGGCAGAGAAGAAGGGTCTCGCACTGGCGATGAAGGTGCGGCAGCCCAGCGGCGACGAATTCGCCTTGGTTTCCGACGGTACCTGGCGGGCCGCCGACGGCGAAGCGCCGGGTTGGCAGGATGTCGGCTTCGATGATTCCCAGTGGCGGGCGGCTGAGGTGCTCGGCCGGATGGGAGCCGAACCTTGGGGCACGGCACCACTGGAAAACCTGGGAGCCGTGACCGAACCCTATCGAGCACTCTCGATCGACCTGCCTTCGCCTTATCTCACGTGCTTCGACGCGACGCCGGATGTTGTCTATGACGTGAAGCGGCAAGCGGACCGCCGTGTTGGATGGTATCGATTCGTAACGCCACCGGGTCTGAAGACGCTCGAACTTCCTACGTCGGCAACGGCGCGAATCTGGGTCGATGGCCAGGAAGCGGTAGTCCGAAACGGCGTTGCCAGGGTAGCCAATCCACCCATCGGGATTTCTGTGGTTGCCGTTCGTCTGGATATGCAACCGGGCGCGTACAGTGGCGCGGCGTTTCCGCTGCCGCTGCGCGTGGAGTTGCAAGGCGGCCGCATCCAACCCGGCCTGTGGGCTGACTTTGGCCTGCCTACCTACTCGGGGATCGGTGTCTACCGGCAAAATGTTCGCCTGACACCCAGCCAGCAGGGCCGTCGTACGATTCTCGACCTGGGCCACGTATTCGTCGCCGCCGAGGTCTTTGTCAATGGCCGTTCGGCCGGCGTTCGGCTGGCCCGCCCATTTCAATTTGATCTTTCCGAATTGTTGCACGAGGGTGAGAACACCATCGAAGTCCGCGTGGCCAACACGATCGCGCCCCATTACACGGTTACCAATCGAGTGCAGAACCTGGGCCCGACCGACTCAGGCTTGCTGGGGCCCGTCACGCTGAAACAGGAGCTGTCTCTGCCCGAATGGAAAACCTGGGCGAAAGCGGAAATCGTGCGATTGCGCCGGCAACTCGATACACCGACCGCGGCACTTGAGGCGGCTCAACGCGAGTGGGAGAAGAACTCCTGCTGGAACGTGCTGCAACCGACAGCCGACGACGGCAAGGACTCGGACGGATGGGTCCCCTTGAGCGGCAAGTTGGATCAGGGCAAGTTCACCATCCGATATCTCACGACAGTAACGGACATCACAGGTTTTCGTTTGGAAACAACCTCCGGGAGCCGGGACGCGGTGGCGTCTGGCGACAACAGCGATCGGCGAACGGTCGCTGATCTGTCGATCGTTGCTAACCCTGCGAACAACGAACCGTATCGTGGCCGTTATGTCCGCATCGAGATTCCCGATCGGACCGAGTTCCTCCACATGGCGGAAGTTCAGGTACTCAGGGGCCTGGAAAACGTGGCTCGGCGCGGCCGCGCTACCCAATCCAGTACCGGCTGGGAGGCGGTCGCTGATCGGGCCCTTGATGGCGACACCAATGGTTCGTGGGGAGGCAATTCGGTGACCCATACGCATAACGAAGCACATCCCTGGTGGGAAGTCGACCTGGGTACGCTTCAGACGGTGAACCGAATCGTGGTCTTCAACCGGACTGACGGCGATTTGGAGGAACGTCTCCGTGGTTTTCGGGTTTCGCTATTGGACGAGTCCCGTCAAGCGGTTTGGCAGCAGCAAATGGCGCAGCCACCAGATCCCCAAATCACACTCCATCTGTCGCCCGTGCCGGTCGAATTGATTCCATCGCGTGTGTCGTTAGCCGCTTCGCAGCCCGTCACTGAACACGAGGAAACGGATCGTCATGTGGCCGTCATGCGGACGAGGCAGCGGGTTGGCTTTGCGCGAGGAACGAGGTTCGAGGTCGAGCTGGAATTCAAGGGCCCTCCCGCGGGCGCAAGCGCAGGCTACCTGCGGATGTCTGCCACGACGATGGAACCACCCATCCGCGACATTGCGCCATCGATTGCTGCTATCGTCGCCACTGCGGCGTCAGAACGTACGGCCGCCGAAGCCAGCTCACTGGCCGCGTTCTACCGATCCATCGCTCCCAAATTGGAGCCGGTTCGAAATCGGCTCGACACGCTCAAGTCAGAAGTCTTGTTGCAGCAAGAGGCCGCTCGTTCGATACTGAAACCTAGCGGTGAATCCGGTAGTGCCCCTAGACCTTGATTACTGGAATCCCTGCAAAGGGACGTTCTCTACGAACAGGGCGTCAAGTTTCGGGACCGAGTGTTCAACCCGGTCACGACCATTTGGGGCTTTCTGAGTCAGGTACTCAGCGAAGACCACAGTTACCGCGATGCCGTCTCGCGAATCATCGCGCATCGTGCCACCAATGGCATCACGCTTTGCTCGCCAAATACTGCCAGCTACACCACGCCAAAGCTACTGCCAGCGGGGAATGAGGTCAAGCAACCATTCCGTGAGTTTCACCTATGCTCCGATTTGGATTCCCTGGCCGGGATTCGCCCGCATTGAATGCCCTGAGCGTGGAGGGTGGTGAGTGATACGCGACGAGGTCTGAACTACGCTGCCTGTGATTCCTCCTAGGTGCTAGTGGTCACGGGGTAGGCAGCCGTGAGACCTCTCGAATCGCGGGATACGCTGCCTCATAACGGGCTTGCGATTCGGCGTAGAGCGTACGATGGCCGGCATTCGGCTCAACGGTCCTTTCCACGGAAACCATGTTAGCCGCTGCCTGGGCCAGGTCGCCGTAGACTCCCCTTGCAACAGCGGCCAGTATCGCTGCCCCAAGTGCGCCTGTCTCGGTTTCCGTACAAACGTTGACAGCGAGCTGACTCACGTCAGCGCGAATCTGGCTCCACAGCGCGCTCTTGGCGCCTCCGCCAGATACCATGAGAGCACTGGGCTCAATGCCCGTCTGCGTCCGAGCGATCCCGATGATCTGGTTCACACTGAAAGCGACACCTTCAAGCACGGCGCGCAGGAAGTGAGGTCGCTTGTGTTGGCTATTGATACCGAGGAACGCGGCTCTCGCCGCCGCGTCCCAGATTGGACTTCTCTCTCCGTCAAGATAAGGAAGAAAAAGGAGCCCGTCGCATCCGGGCGGCGCGGCCTCGGCCTCGGCAAGCAACCTCTCCATCGGCTCGCCGCCACCAATCGCCTCCACCGCCCATGCCAGCGAACCGGAACCACAGTTTGTCAAGCCATACACCGCGACCCTGCCCGGCTTCAAAGGGATGGCCAGCAAGCCACGGGGCTCCGTCGGCATTTCGCCGCTGAGCAGGCCGACAATCTCCGACGTGCCCGCGTAATCGAACGCGCGTTGCGGCAAGTTCATCCCTGTTCCGACCATACTGCAATACGCATCGATCCAGCCGGCTGCCACGGGAATGCCTGCGAGCAGGCCGGTCTCACGCGATGCGGCTTCGGAAACGCAGCCGACGATCTCGTCCGGCTCGGCCAGCCTCGGAATCACTTGCAAAGTGATCCCAAGCCGGTTCAGGTATTCTTCATCCGTCTGGCCTGTGAGCGTGTGCACGAGGCCAAGCATGGAATGGCGGTCGCTCATCACTTCGCCGGTAAGTCGACTGGCGATGTAGTCCTTCGCTTGAGCGACCCATCGGATGTCACCAGCGCGGTTCGAGTCGTTCTTCGTGACCCATGCGACGCGGGCTGGCGGCATTGACGGCGAGAAAGGGAGATCGATGCCGAGCAGCTTCTGCGCATCGCCGGTGCCGACTGTCCGGGCGAGTTCCGCCGCTTCATCTTCGGCCCGAGCGTCCTGCCACGTGATAGCGGGGCGCGCGGACTTTCCGCTCTCGTTCAGGAAGACTGTCGTGAAGTGGCCGCTCAGGCCGATCGCGTCTATTTCCGAAGGCGCGACTCCCGACGTCCATATTTGTCTCAGGCACGAGATCACACTGTCCCACCAATCGTCTGGCCGCTGTTCGAACCAGCCGGGTTTCGGTCGAGAAATCGCGCAAGGAGCGGACGCGAGGGCCACGCGTTGCCCCTTTGCGTTGAAAACGCCGACCTTCGTGGCGCTCGTGCCAAGGTCGATTCCAAGAAGGGTCTCCATGGCTGGTCTTTCTCCTGCAAAGTCTGAGGATCGTGTCCCTGGAATTGGGCCGAGACATCCTCCAGCGTCTTGGCGCGGTTTCGCGGCCGTGGATCATCTCGCCTCCTTGTTCGTTGGCCATGCTACCGTCGGTCATATCAAGCTACTGGTTGCTTTTTGGCAGGCCCAGATTGAATTCAGCATACTGCTCGATTTCATCGGTAATGAACATTCCGAGGAGAAGTTCCGGATGGTCGTATGCCCAAACCACTTCTTTCCGCGGCGTGATTTCAAATACATCCACCCCCTTTTCGCCCCTAGTGGACCAAACAAAGCTGAAAACCACGGTGTTACCGCTGGAAAGCCGCTGAATGTCGTAAATCGTCCGGGTCATGCCGAAATGCTTTGGCAAGTCACTGTTTTCCAGCGTCCACACGATTTTATTCTCCGGTGACACTTCAATGACTTCGGTGGGCTTCTTTCTGTAGTATCCCGTACCGATCAGAGTATTTCCGTTCTTCAATCGCACGGCACACCAAGGATTGTTATCCTTCAGCTCGAACTCCCAGACAATTCTGCCGGTCTCATCGTATTCTCTTACCAGGCTCATCTGGGTCTGGCAGACCAGATAGTTTCCGTTTTGGAGTTTGCGCACTTTCTGAATCTGGTGATGCACCAACGGCCCAGGATGATCGGAAGTTACGGGGGCCTGAAGAGGGACCTCTTTTCTGATTTGGCCGTCGCGTGACAATTCCACGATTCGCGGCTTGTGTTCGTCGCAAACACCGACCACGATCGACCCGTCGGGCAACGGCTGACAGGTATCGATCTCCGTCTCGAACTTGTACTGAAAGACCGTTTCATTTTCCTCGGACATCACCTTAACAGCCCGATTCCCGAAATCGACATACAAGATGTTGCCGTCTTTCAGCTTCCAGGCATCCGTGCAACGGCTCCCGACCGGGTATTCCTCTTCCATCTTCCCGTCTCGGTCAATCGCTTGAATTGTCTGCTTGTCCCAAAGCGTGAGAAGCATGGGCCGCTGGAGGTTCCCTTTCCGGACATCCTGGGCTATTGCCGTCTTGGCAAGGCAACAACACATGACAAGCAAGATCATCTTTCCCACTGGTCTTACGACGCTCATACTATCCTCCCGTAGAAGAAAACGTTCGTGTCCATGATTGTCTGTTGCCTGAATTCCTGCAATCCCGCTACACACAATTCTGAGTTTGGGCATGACCTGGTTGGACAGCGCCACTTTGGTGCGGTTGAGAAACCGAAACCGTTGCAGTACAGTCGTCATTGGTGGCGGCTGGAAGCCACCACTACTGGTAAGCTGTTTCCTGCCGCTCGCCTTACAGAAGATAACTCAAACGAAAGCAGAGAACATGAACACACGACTGATACTCACGTGTATCGTTTTGTACGCAAGCCTGTTTGTCTCGGCCGGGGCAGCAGAACGCCCCAATATTCTCTGGCTGACTAGTGAAGATAACGGTATCTCCTGGGTCGGTTGTTACGGAGGCACGAACTGCAAGACGCCCACGATCGACAAGCTTGCCGAGGAGGGCTTTCGGTATACCCATTGTTTTGACAACGCCGCGGTATGTGCCCCCACACGCTCGACCTGGATTACCGGCATGTACGCCATCTCGAATGGCACTCAACCCATGCGTAGCCGCAACAACATCCCGCACGATGTGATCAAGTACTATCCCGATCTGCTGAGAAAGGCGGGGTATCACACCTCGAACTCGATCAAGACCGACTACAACATTGGCGGCCGCGCAGACTCGGACTGTTGGGATGTCATGGACAGGAAGGTCCGTTATGGATGGCGCGAACGCAAACCGGGGCAACCTTTCTTCGCCGTGGTCAACACGACAAGCAGTCATGAAAGCCGCGCACATGGGGATGTAGAGAATACGCGGAATGATCCGGACAAGATGAAGCTGCACTCGTATCATCCAGACCTTCCCGTCATCCGCAAGAACTATGCCAAGTATGCGGATGCCGTGGAGAACATGGACAACGACCTCAAGCAGGCCCTGGATGCGCTCAAAGAAGACGGGCTCTATGAGGATACCGTCATCATCTACAACTCGGACCACGGTGGCGTGATGCCGCGTAGCAAGCGATTTCTGTATTCCAGCGGAACGCATTGCCCCTTGGTCGTCCGCATCCCAGAGAAGTACAAGCATCTCTGGCCGGCTGAGAAGCCGGGTACGACCGTCGACCGTATCGTGAGCTTCGTGGACATGCCGAAGACTTGGCTTAGTCTGGCCGGTGCCGAGATCCCCGGCACATTCCAAGGCACGATCTTCCTCGGCAAAGATATGGAACCCGATCCGGATTACCACCTGAGCTTCCGGGAGCGGGCGGATGAACGTTGCGATTTCGTACGCATGATTCGCGATCAGCAGTTCGCCTACTACAAAAACTACATGCCCTACGCGCCGGCCGGACAGTATCTGGCTTACCTCTGGCGTGCCCAGGCTACGCCCGCCTGGGAGAAGCACCACCAGGAAGGCAAAACGAACGAGATCACGGGCAGGTTCTTCCGACCGCGGGTTTCCGAGGAGTTCTACGACACGGTCAAAGATTTCGACAACGTCCACAATCTGATCGGCGATCCCCGTCATCAAGAGAAGATCGCCGAAATGAAGCAGGCCATGCGAAAGAAACAGCTCGAACTCTACGATTCTGGGCTCCTGCCCGAATCGATGAGAATGAGGCGGGCAAGTGAGCATGGCGTGACCATCTACGAGATGGTACGCGACCCGAAACGCTATCCGCTCGAATCCTACCTGGATGCCGCCGACATGGCGCTGGCACGCGACAAAGACAACCTGCCCGCCTTGGTCAAAGGCATGGCGGATGACGATGACGGCATCCGTTACTGGGCGGTGGTTGGGCTACATCTTCTGGAAAAGGATGCGGCGTCTGAGGTTGACGTACTTGAGAAGGCACTCGAGGACTCATCGGACGAAGTAAAGATCATGGCGGCATGGACACTTGTCAAACTAGGCCGAATCGAGAAGGGGCTGGGGTGCCTTCGCAACCTCCTGAACGATGGGACGACAGCCCAGCGCTGGCTCTATAACGTTCTGGACTGGATGGACGCGGACGCCCTGCCCGTGGTCCGGGAGTACCTCGAATCCAGGCCGAAGAAGGTAGACGGCATCATCGCCAAGATCGCCATGGATCATGGTATCGAGATGAAGGCACCGGCAAAGCAGAAGAAGGAGCCGCGACGCAAGGCAAGAGGAGTAAGGCAATGAAGAAACGTCTGACGACAATTGTATTGGCCAGCTCCGTTTTCGTATTCGGACTCTCGTCAATGAGCCGAGGGGCGGATAACCCCTTGCAGACGAGCGGGGTCCAGGGCGGTCTGGTGGTTCATCTCGGCTGCGGCAACGGGGAGTTGACGTCACGGCTGAAGACGAGCGACGCGTACACCGTACACGGGCTGGACACAGATTCCACCCAAGTGCAAGAAGCGAGGCAGCGTTTCCTGGCCGGTAAGTTTGGCGGAACGGTATCGACCGCAGCATTCGACGGCGAGCATCTGCCGTATGTCGACAATATGGTCAACCTGCTTGTGATGAGTTCGCGATTCAACGTTTCGCAAACCGAGTTGATCCGGGTACTCGCACCCGGCGGTGTTCTGCTGGAGTCGAATGACGGGAGTTGGAAGAAGACCGTCAAACCGGTCCCCAGTGAGATTGATGAGTGGACTCACTACCTACACGGCCCGGACAACAACGCCGTGGCAAACGATACGGTCGTCGGCCCGCCGCGGCGGCTCCAGTGGCAGGGAGGGCCGAAGTGGACGCGCCACCACGACAAGATGTCGACATTCAGTGCGATGGTCTCGGCGGGTGGGCGGATCTTCTACATCATCGACGAAGGTTCGATGGCATCGATCATGTTCCCGCCGCACTGGGCTCTGGTCGCCAGGGATGCGTTCAACGGCAAGATCCTCTGGAAGAGGAAAATGGGCCCATGGTTCAGCAATTTCAAAGGACTCAAAGATGGTCCGGCGGACGCGCCCCGGCGTCTGGTCGCCTCGGGCGATACGGTCTACGCGACGCTGAGCCTCGCGGGACCGCTGACGGCGTTGGACGCGATTACGGGAAGAACGCTTCGCACCTACCGGGGGACGGACCACACGGAGGAGGTCATCCTCTCCGATGGGGTTCTATTTGTACTCACGGGCCCTGGCTCGATTGCCGACGGCAGACGTGGCGAGCGCCCGGCCGAAAAGAGGTCCATCCAGGCAATCGAGGCCGACTCGGGCGAGGAACTCTGGGAGCATTCCGACGTGGTTGCCGCCATGACCCCGGCGGTCGACGGCCGGTGCCTGTACTACTTCAACTTCGACAGCAAGTCGCTTGTGTGTCTGGATCGAAAGAGCGGCAGCAGACTCTGGGATTCCGAACCATTGCCCGCGCCCGACGTACAGAGATCTTTCTTTGCGTCCAAGCTGGTTGTTGCCGACGGCGTGGTGCTGCTGGCAAGCGGCGAGACTTCGGGCATGATCAAATCGGGCGGCGGTGCGGCACGCGACGATACACTCACAGCCCTTGACGCGGAAACTGGCCGGCAGTTGTGGCAGGCCAAACATCCGCCGTCCGGCTACAGCTCGCCGGAGAACATCTTCGTTATCGACGGCATTGTCTGGTGCGACAACAGTTCGAACGGCAAGTCTGACGGTACGGTCATCGGATACGGTCTCAAGACAGGCGAGGTGAAACACCAGTTTCCGGCGGATGAATCGAGTTACTGGTTCCATCACCGCTGCTATGCGGGCCGAGCCACGACCAACTTCATCATGACCTCCCGCACCGGTATCGAATTCGTCGATCTCAAGGAACAGCACTGGGACCTGAATCACTGGGTTCGGGGTGCGTGCCTGTACGGGATTATGCCGTCCAACGGACTGCTCTACACGCCACCGGCCCCTTGCATCTGTTATGCGGAGACCTATCTCCACAACTTCAATGCGTTCCGACCGTCGGGTGATTCCAAGCTGCCGGTCGTGGCGGATCGACTGGAAAGAGGCCCGGCGTTCGGCAAGTCCGGCAACGGCAAGGCATCGGCAGACGATTGGCCAACATACCGCGGCTCGAATTCGCGAAGCGGATATACAAAATCAGCCGTACCGGCGGAACTGTCGCCCGCGTGGGAAACGGAACTCGGCGGACGGCTCAGCAGCATCACGGCTGCGGGCGGAAGCCTGTTCGTCGCTGCGGTGGACTGCCACACGGTCTACGCCATCGACGCGTCCTCGGGAAGGGAACTCTGGCATTACACGGTCGGCGGGCGGGTCGATTCGCCCCCAACCTGGTTCGAAGGACTTGTTCTGTTCGGATCGGCCGATGGCTATGTCTACTGCCTGAACGCCGCCGATGGGCAACTTGCATGGAGGTTCCTTGCGGCCCGCGCCGATCGGCGAATCATGTCGTTTGAGCAAATCGAGTCGCTATGGCCGGTGCATGGCAGCATCCTGGTTCGAGACGGCATCGCGCATTTCGTGGCCGGACGGTCGATCTTCGTCGACGGCGGTATGAAGCTCTACCGTTTGGACGCAAAGACTGGCGAGACGATTTCAGAAACGGTCCTCGATGAAAAGAACCCCGTCACCGGCAAGAACGCCCACGAACTGATCCAATGGCTGAATATGCCGGTGGGACGACCCGACATACTCAGTTGCGACGAACAGCGGATCTACATGAGGTCGCAGGCCTTCGACCTGGAGGGCAAGCGACTGAGGATGGGACCGCATGGCAAGGGATCGGGCGAGGGCAGCAACCAGGGCGGCGAGGACACCCACCTGTTCTGCCCGACGGGATACCTGGACGATACATGGTTCCACCGGACCTACTGGCTGTATGGAAGCACTTGGGGCAGCGGATGGTGCGGATACTACGTCGCGGGACAACACGCCCCTGCGGGCAAGATGATCTGTGTCGGTGACGACCGGGTCTTCGTCTTCGGCCGCCAGCCACAGTACTACAAGTGGACGACCCCGCTGGAGTACAGGCTCTTTGCATCGAAGAAAATCTGGCTGGCGGGGGCCAAGCCGCTGGTCAAGGCCACAAAAAAGCCGAAACGCGGAGGATCGACACCGGTTGGCAATAAGGAAAACTATTTCTGGGTAACGAACACACCCGTACTGGTTCGGGCGATGACACTGGCCGACAGAACGCTATTCATTGCAGGACCGAAGGACATCCTGGATGAAGGCACCGCCGGACAAGACTACGGCGGCCCCGCGTTACGACAAGCGACGGCGTTTGCGGGCAAAAGCGGAGGCGTCCTGTGCGCCGTATCGGCCGACGACGGAGAGACAATGGCACAGTACGAACTGGACTCCCCGCCAATATTCGACGGCATGATCGCCGCCGATGGATGCCTCTTCCTGTCCACCATGGACGGCAAACTCGTTTGTCTGGGAAACGGAGAGCAATAGAGCACTACTTTGGTTGCGGCCGCTGGTCGCCTTAGGAGAACACCATGAGAAAGACGTTATTCACCTTGATCTGCTGGTTGGCGGTGGCGCCGATCGTCGCACAGCAAAACGTTTCGGCCGCACCGAGTGAGACGCTACGGCCTAACATCTTGATCATCATGACTGATGATCAGGGCTACGGCGACGTTGCGGCTCACGGCAACAAGATGATCCAGACGCCCAACTTGGACGAACTGTACAAGCAAAGCGTCCGCTTGACCAACTTTCACGTGGACCCGACTTGCTCGCCCACGCGATCGGCTTTGATGTCCGGGCGCTACTCGACGCGCACGGGGGTCTGGCACACGATCATGGGCCGCTCGTTGATGGATACGGGCGAAGTGACCATCGCCGAAGTGCTCAAGGCGAGAGGATACCATACCGGCATGTTCGGCAAATGGCACTTGGGCGATAACTACCCTTGCCGCCCGCAGGATCAGGGCTTTGACGAGACCTTCTATAACGGCGGCGGAGGCGTGACGCAGACGCCCGATTTCTTCGGCAACGATTATTTCGACGACACGTACTTCCGCAACGGCACGCCCGAAAAGGCCGAAGGGTACTGTACCGACGTATGGTTCCGCGAGGCGTTGAAGTTCATCGAGAAGAACAAGGACCGGCCCTTCTTTGTTTATGTGCCCACCAACGCGCCACACGGTCCTTTCCTGGTGGACGAAAAGTACTCGAAGCCGTATCGGGACCAAGGCGTCCCGGCCACGATGGCCGCGTTCTATGGCATGATCACGAACATCGACGAGAACATGGGCCTTCTGATGGGCAAACTGAAGGAATGGAATCTGGAGGAAAACACGGTTCTGGTTTTCATGACTGACAACGGAACCGCGGCAGGAGTGGCTCGCGGCCGGCGAGGGAGAAAGCCTGAGCCCTCGGGATGGCGAGGTTTCAATGCTGGGATGCGAGGCCAGAAGGGCTCGGAGTACGACGGCGGTCACCGCGTGCCGTTTTTCGTTCGATGGCCAGCCGGAGAAATTGGCGGCGGGCGCGACGTATCGGAACTGGCTGCGCATATCGACGTGCTGCCGACGATTGCCGAGCTGTGCGGAGCCGAAAACCCGGAAGGCGTCGCTTTGGATGGAAAGAGCCTCGTGCCGCTACTAAAGGGTGCCGCTGCCGATTGGCCGGCGCGCACACTCCTGGTCCATTCACAACGGATCGAGTATCCGGAGAAACTGCGAAAATGCGCGGTGATGACCGATCGCTGGCGATTGGTGAACGGCAAGGAACTGTACGACATGCCGGCCGATCCGGGCCAGGAAGCGAATGTGGCCGATCAGCACGCAGTCGTGGTCAAGACGCTACAGGACGAGTACGAAGCGTGGTGGAACAGCCTGTCGCCGGTCTTCGACGAATTCGTCGCCATTGGGATTGGCGCGGATGAGGAAAATCCGGCAAGACTGACTTGTCACGATTGGCACACGGAAAACGGCCCGGTGCCCTGGAACCAAGGTCACATACGTAGCGGCGTAATGGCCAACGGTTGGTGGGTCGTGGATGTGGTGCGCGACGGCCACTACGAAGTCACGCTTCGGCGCTGGCCCAAAGAGATGGACCAGTCGATCGAGGCTGTCGATGCGAGACTAAAGATCGGCGATGTGGACCAGAAGCAGGCAGTCGGCGAGAGCGCCACAAGCGCGACATTCAAGGTGGCATTGAAAAAGGGCGAGACGCGCATGCAAACGTGGCTGACCACGCCCGATGGCAAGACACGCGGGGCGTACTTCGTCGAAGTGCGGTATCTGGAGTAGTCGGAGGACTGTGCGTGCGCCCCTACTCAACTCCCGCCGCAACTTTCCGCCTTCGGCCGAGTTCGTCGGCGGCGAATATGGCGTCCAGAGCGCCATCGACCGTGACTTCGAACGCGTGATTGTGACATAGCGACCCTTCGGATGCACAAATCTCGGCAACGACTCGCATCTTATCTCGTGTCGCCCCCTCCAGGTTCAGGTCGGCAAAGGTGACGGGCAAGCCAATGGCGATCATGAAATCGACGACCTCGTACATCTCCTCGACGTCCGTGTCTTCGTCCATGCACATCTGGGTGACGACGCCGAATCCAACCTTTTCGCCGTGCATTAGGTGTTTGCACTCCGGAAAGTTGGACAACGGGTTAGCGACCATGTGAGCCGTTGCCAGCCCGCCGCTTTCGAAACCCAACCCCGAGTGCAGCACATTTGCTTCGACCACTTTTTCGACGGCTGGTGTGACCAAGTTTTGCTCGACTGCGCGTAACGCGTCAACACCGTACTCCAGTAGCGTCTCGTATCCCAACCGTGCGATGGCCATGGCTGCGCGCGTTGATACGCCGCCGGCCAGAGTTGTGCCTCTTGTCTTGTAAGACGCGTCGGCCTCGACCCACGTGGCCAGTGCATCGCCCATGCCGGCAGCAAATGCTTGCGCCGGGCCGTTGGCGATTACTTGCGTGTCCACCAGTACGATATCTGGGTTGAACGGCCAGCAATTGAATTCGACGAAATTCGAATCCGCGTCGTACCACACGGACGCGGCGCTAGTCGGAGCGTCGGTGGCGGCAATGGTGGGAATCGTCATCAGTTTCGTGCCTACGCCAAACGCGACTGCCTTGGCAACGTCAATCGCCTTTCCGCCGCCGATGCCGACAGCAATGTCGGCCCCTTGATCACGGGCCAACTGGCCGAGTCGTTCCGCTTCTTCCTTGGTCACTTCGCCCTGGAATTCGGCGTCGATGGGTTCGAGTCCTGCTTCCGTGATGCTGCCAAGCAGCGCATCGCCCACGATGCCTTTCAGGACCGTATCCCATACCAGCAGCGGCTTCTTGCCGAGCATCGCCAGATAAGAACCGGCCTCGGCGATCACGCCTCGTCCCTGTACGTACTTTCGCGGTGCAATGAGGACCATTTTCATATCTGCTTCTCCTAGATTCTCAAACGCGTAACGTCGGTTCAATTCCGTTGACTATCGGCAAAGGCGACTGGCCTTGCAGCATCCGCCGCAGATGGCCCGCCATCATTTTCGGACTGTTGCGAAAGGCGTCAATCGTGCTGCCGGAAATGTGCGGCACGATGGTTACGTTGTCCAATTCCAACAATGCGTGGTCCGCGGGCAACGGTTCGACATCGAAAACATCCAGTGCCGCGCCCATAATCGCACGTTCTTGAAGCACCCGTACCAGGGCCTGTTCGTCGATCAATCCGCTTCGCGCCGTGTTGACCAACACGGCCGTCGGTTTCATGAGCCGCAATTGCTGCTCGCCGATCAGGTGCTGAGTTTCCGCCGTCAACCGGGCGTGAATCGAGATTACGTCCGACTCGCGCATCAACGTGTCCAGGTCGACCATCTCGGCCGGCGCCGTATCGCCGACGACAAAAGGATCGTAGGCGATGATACGAGAACCCATTGCCTGAAGATAGCCGGCCAAAAGCCGGCCGACGGATCCATAGCCGACCAGGCCCACGGTCTTTTCGTTCAGTTCCGGGATGGCCGCCCGGTTGGGATAGTCTCTCGACCAAATGCCGGCTTTCAACGTCGCGTGCGATCGCGCGATGTTGCGGACTTCCGACAGAATGAGTCCCAACGCACATTCGGCCACCGCCCGCGCGTTGCGTCCCGGAGTATTCAGCACCGCAATACCACGCTCGGTCGCGAAATCCACGGCTACGTTCTCGGTGCCGCCTCGCAATACGCCGATCACTTTCAAGTTCTCGGCGGCCTGGATAAAACTGCTGGCAAGCGGTGTGAACTGCATGCACACGATGTCGAACCCGCCGACGTCGTCAGTGACTTCGCGGGGCAAGGTGACGGCGTCCGGTCCGCCCTGCTCGATCGCCAGGTTCGCCTCTTGAAGGTCCACCAGCGTGGGATGCTCCCAGCGACGAACCTCGACCTCGACGCCCAAATCGGCCAACGAAGAGAACCCTTGCTGCATAAATTCCGATGGAATGTAGTGATCGCTGATTGCCAGGAGCTTCATATGGTTTGTCCCTTGTCACAATCTTCTGTGTCGCCGGTATCCACGCCGGTAGGTCCCGCTTGCCGAGCGGGACCTCTTGTTGCCGACATTCCAGATCGCTCAGGTCCCGCCCGGCAGGCGGGACCTACCTTGCTTGATCCTTCGCCCCCAGCAATTCGATCTTCTGCCTGACCACCGCCGCAAGCTCCTTGCGCATTGGCTGGAACAGATCCCTCGGCAGCGGATCGATGCGCTCGTGAGCCGTAACGGTCGTCTTTAGGGCGCCGTACATGGCGACTCGCAGATCGGCATAGAGGTTTACTTTGCAGATTCCGTTGTGCACTGCGTCTCGAATTTGCTCCTCCGGCGTACCTGATCCTCCGTGCAACACTAGCGGCACCGGACTGACGGCGTTCAGCTCTTTCAGTTTTTCGATGTTCAGATCCGGCAGCGCCCGGTAAACCCCGTGCGACGTGCCGATCGAGACGGCCAGGGCATCGACGCCGGTCTGTTCGACAAACCGGGTTACCTCATCAGGTTCGGTCAGGACATTCTCTGCAGATTGCGTCTCCTCCAAGTCCATCCCGCCGACGAACCCCAGCTCGGCTTCGACACTCGCGCCCAATGGCTCGGCAAGGTCCACGGCCGACTTGGTCAAGCGCACGTTTTCTTCAAACGGCAGACGCGAGCCATCGATCATGACCGACGTGAAGCCCAGGCCGAGTGCTTTGCGAATCGTGTCCAGTTCGGTCGCATGATCCAAGTGGAGGACGATGGGGACGTTGTGATGGTCCGCCACCGCCCGGATCAGAGCGGTGTGATACACCCAGCCGTTGCCATCGTCAGTTTCCAGGTCTAATTCCAGGGCCATCATTATCACCGGCGCTCGCTCAGCTTCGCAGGTCCGGAGGATCGTACGCACCATAATGTCTTCGGCACAGTCGAAGGCCGGCACAGCATAACAATTGGCTCGCGCGTCGGCGAGGACTTCTTTCAAAGTAACAAGCATCTAGTTCTCCGTTGCGCGTCTAGCGCATTAGCATTCCGCCTGTGACGTCAACCGTTGCGCCGGTCATGTACGCGGCACAATCCGAAGCCAGGAACACCACGACGTTGGCGATGTCCTGCGGCTCGGCGATGCGGCGCAGCGGGATGCGGTCGATGTAATGTTGTTCGCCTTTCTTCAGTGCCTCGCGAGCCATGGGCGTGCGGGTCATACCGGGGGCGACCAGATTGACTCGGATGCCTTGCGGTGCGACTTCGCGCGCCAGCGAGACGCTGAAACTGACAAGCCCTGCTTTGGAAGCTGCGTAGTGGGCGTGGCCGGTCGTGGATCCTTGGAACGCCGCCGGCGACGTGATGTTCACGATTCGCCCCTGGCATCCGCTATCCAGCCAGCGACGAACCGCTTCTTTGCACGTCAAGAACGGCCCGACCAGATTAATCTCCAGCACGCGATCAAACTCGGACTTGGCGATTTCGTGCGCAAGTGCCGTGGGCCAGATCCCCGCGTTATTGACCAGGATTTCGACAGGGCCCAGTTGCCGTTCGGCTTCCACAAAAAGTCGATCTACGTCGGAAATCTGCGACACGTCTCCCGCGATCGGCACGGCGTCCACCGAATAGTCGGATCGAAGCTGCCCAGCCAATTCCGCAGCCTCGTCTCCCAGGTCAATCCCGGCTTCCTCGTCCCGAAGGTAGTTGATGGCGACCTTCGCTCCTTCGGCCGCCAGCCCTTGGCATATCGCACGGCCCAGCCCACGCGAGCCGCCAGTGACGATGGCCACCTTGTCCTTCAGATTCAAGTCCACGGCTTTGTCTTTGTCAAAAAGGGGAAAAGAGAATCAACCGTCAATCTTCTTCGGTATGCCGGACCCCGTTTGAGACGTCCGCGCATCTCGTTTAACCCGAAGCCGGAGGCGATGGCGGGCAGTGGGATGGATT
>JADHUC010000010.1 GCA_016784735.1 Pirellulaceae bacterium
TCCGCGGTCAGAGGCCGGGCCGCTCAACGTGCGCGCCGACACGTGCGCGAAGATTTGGCAAAAACATGCTATCAGCCTTCGCTTGTTTTCGGTCTAGTGGTCATTGCCATACCGGTTCGCAACAAGGACATGCCAGAACGAACCGAGGTGATCGGCGTTCCTGTGATCGGCGTCCAGACAACATTTGGCGTAATGGCCGTCCTCAAAGGCAATCTGAAAGGTCGCACATTCAATCTGCATCATTATCGGTTCGACACGGAGACGATAAAGAGTGACACCCGGTTTGTTTACGACCACCATGCAGGTCTTGCCGAGTTTGGAAAGGGCAACGATGGGGTTGGGGAGGTCTATCTGCTCTTTCTGAAACTCAAGGACAAGAACTCGTATGTCCCTGTTCAGGGGCACGTTGACGTGTGCTTATCCGTCAAGAGACTTGTTCATCCTCCAGACAACGACCCATTTGACGGAGCCAAGAGAGACACGACAACGTGGGGGAAGTTGCTATTTCCGCCTGAGTGATGCATCTTTCGCCGCCTCTCAGCCTCTCTTAACTTTCATTAGCCCGCCCAAACCAACACCCAACAACACCATCACCGCCATCAGCGTCCGTAGGCTGAAACGAAATTTTCGGCGGTTGGGAGTGGGTTTAGGGTTGGTCAAGGTTGGTCTGCCACGGTTACACCAGCCGTCAAGAGCCATCAGCGTGCGCCCATCTCAGGGGCGAGGCCGCTTGTCCGACGCTCGCCTCCAACTGTTGATCGCTCGATAATATCGCACCGTGATCCACAACGAAAGAAGTATCGACACCGAGCAGATCCACGGTAGCAAATGGGGCTTGGCAAGATTGGGAGGTCGTCCGCCCTTTATCCAATCCGTGAAAAGCGACACCACAAGTACCCACGACAGAAGAACGAAAAATCCTCCACGCTGGATTCTTAGTAATGGCAATCGTGTCCCTTCTGCCTGCGAATCTTCGGGCGGTTGGTCTTGTTCTGTTATCATGAGTCTGCTCCCAACCACCCTTACCCCAACAACACGATCATCGCGATTAGCGTCCGCAGGCTGAAACGAAATCCTCGGCGTCTGGTGGGGTTAGGGTTGGTCAAGGTTGATCTTGGGGGTTGGTGGTGGGGTCTTCAATGCCTTATTTCACAATCCGGGACGGCCTTTCGAAGTTCCTCGATGCCTTCGCTTGTGACTTGCGTACCAAGAAGGTCAAGGAATTCGAGGTTTGTCAGCCCCTTGAGATTGTCCAGACCACGATCTGTGATTTGCGTGCCGCACAGATGCAGGGCTTGGAGGTTTGTCAATCCCTTGACGTGCTCTAGAACCACATCGCAATCTTTTGTGCGTTCATCAAGCCATACGACAACGACATCTGCAAAGAAACCTTCACCAAGCAGCTTCCTCGGCCCTGCCCGCCGTTTCCGCTCCCATATGGGCGTTCCAGACTCGTCAAACTCGTAATCATACATGACCACTCCCCCCGCATTCTCAATCGCCTCCACAGCCTTCCTCTGCCTCTCAGCCTCTCTCAACTTCCATCCAAACCACCCCAAGCCAACACCCAACAAAACGATCACCGCCATCAGCGTCCGCAGGCTGAACCGAAATTTGCGGCGTTTGGTGGGGTTAGGGTTGGTCATGGTTGTGTTGGGGTGGTAGTGGCGGGATGGGCAAGAAGCCGCAACCTGAATCATCCACCTCTCCGGGCACGTAATAGGTTAGGCTACCCTCGTCCTTCAGTTCATCAACAACTGCCTCCCAGATAGGCAGATTCTCTCGTGCAATCCAAAAGTCGTAACCCCGGCCAAGTCCGCCGTCAATGACGCCGTTCAACCGATGCTCCCGAGCCTTTGCATAAACGAGTTGTGCGTCGTGAGCAGCACCGTCATCGTCCTTGGGGAGTGCGGGGTGATGTCGGAAAACGGCAATCTCATCCCTCGGCTGAGGTTTCTCGTTCGCCCTTAGCGCTGGAAGTCCCTTGAACAACTCCTTGATCGGGTCAGGGTTGGTCTTGGGGGTTGTTGTTGGGTTATCCCAGACAATCTCACAATTTGGAAGGGCTTTCTGTAACTCCCTGACACCTTGTTCGGTGACGTGTGTACCCCGAAGATTCAAGTAACTAAGCTCTGTGAGTCCCCTAAGATGCGCCAAGCCGACATCCGTGACTTGGCCATAGGCTATGACGACTGTTTCAAGTTCGGTCAGTCCTGCGAGGTGCTCTAGAACCCTATCGTCGAGACCTTTATCGGTTTCAAGGTCGGTCAATCCTAACAGGTGCTTCACGTCTCTGCTGGTGGAATCTACACGAGTTTCTATGTGGACAACATCCCATATGAGATCCCATCCAACTGACTCCGCCATCCATATCTCGACTCTAACAAGGGGACTATCTGGCATTCCTTCCTTATCGAAGTAGTAGCATTGCCACCCCGCCTCCCCAATCGCCTCCACGGCCCTTCTCTGCCTCTCAGCCTCTCGCATCTTCAAGGCAAACCACCCGAGCGGAACTGCAACAGCAACAACCAGCACAACAAGTGACCGGAGACTGAACTGAAACCGCCAGCGAAAAAGCAAGCTCAAGACCAACCAGAGCACCATCACGACAACAACCACGCACACGGCTGCTACGGCAATCAGCACCGTCCAGCCCTTCTTCTCATTGAAGGCAAACCACTGGAACTGCTCGGACAAGAACAGGAATCCTTCGACGGCGAGCAATCCGACGATGAACCGATCCGGCGAGAGGTGAAACCATCGGCGTTTGTGTTTGGACTCGGGCATGGCAGCGATCCCTTTGGACGCTTCCATCTTACCATTTTTCGCTCCTTCGATGAAAGAAGGATCCGACGAAATCACCCGAGTCAAGCCCAGCGTATTGGCCCAGCTTCGCCAAACTGGTACGGTAGAAAATGGCTTTCGATGAGATCGAAGATGAACACCCGCCGCCTACGACCGCTTCGGCCAAAATGGACGATGGACTTTCGGCTAACCACCGAAACTCTCGGCGAGTTTCGCTACGGGCAATTCCTCGTTCGCCGCGCGCCTTAAAGGAGACGGTATGGAGCGAATGGACTACTTCATCGAATTGTACGGTGGTCTTCCTCGGGGTGGCCCGGGCGATAATGCATCGACGCGCAAAGCCTTTGAGATGATGGAGCATCTGCCACCCGAACCCAAGATACTGGACATCGGATGCGGTCCGGGTATGCAGACCATCGAGCTTCTCAGACTCTCCGGCGGCACCGTCGTGGCCCTGGATTTATTGCCCCAGATGATCTCGCGGGTCAAGCAGTCCGCAGACAGCGAAGGGTTCGCTGACCGATTGGAGGCCGTCCAGGCCGACATGAATGACATGCGGTTCGAGCCCGCTAGCTTCGACGTAATCTGGTCCGAGGGAGCCATCTACTTCTTGGGCTTCGAGAAAGGTCTGGAGAAGGTAAAGGAGTTTGTCAAACCAGGCGGCTACGTCGCGGTAAGCGAGGCTGTATGGCTCGAACCCGATCGGCCGCAGGAAGTGGCTGATCTCTGGAAGGAATACCCTGAAATCGACACCGTCGAGAGGAAACTCGAAGTCGTATCGAAACTGGGCTACTCGATCGTGAATCACTTCGTCCTGCCCGCGTCGTCTTGGACCGAGTTGTACTACGACCCGTTGGCGAAGCGAATAACCGAATACGAAAACAAGTGGAATGGAATTCCGGAGGCTGAGGACGTGTTGGCAGAAGCCCGAAACGAAATATCGGTGTTCCGAAAACACTCACGATGCTACAGCTACGCGTTTTTCGTCATGCGGAAATGACTAGATCAAAACCGCCCCAACATCATTCGAGGAATTACTGTCCGATTTGAGTGTAGCCGGAGTCGCAAGACTTCGGGGGTTCGCCGCTCCGACCCGAAGTGTTGCCACTCCGGCTACGACACTTGTTTCTCGAACGAACTTACCCCATGAAGGAGAGACTCATGAGAGGTCTTCACCTGATTCGCCACAGATCGTTTGCGTGCATTGCATTAGGCTTTGCGTTTGTCTTGCCGATGTTGCTTGTCAACGCGGCCGTTGCGGCTGAGATCCCCGCCGATCTGCTCAAGCAAACGGGCATTCCTGGCGGGCTGGTCGTTCAGCTTGGCTGTGACGAAGCATCGTCGATCACTGGCCTGAGGCTCCATGAGGGCTTCAAAGTACTGGCGTTGGATGTGGACGCCACGAAGGTCGACGGCGTCCGCCAATCGATCCAAGCGAAAGGTGTCTATGGGGACGTCACGGCGGACCGATTTGACGGCAAGCGGCTACCGTTGATCGACAACGTGGTCAACGCACTGTTCATCACACAACCGTATCAAGTGAGCGACGCGGAGATCTTGCGCGTCTTGTGTCCGGATGGCATCGCCTTCCTGAGAAGCGAAGGCCGCTGGGGACAAGTGGTTAAGACGCGCCCTGACGAGATCGACATCTGGACGCACTTCCTGCACGACCCTTCGAACAACGCCGTGGCCCACGACAAGGTGATCAACGTACCGCGGCGACTGCAGTGGACGGGCGGACCGCGATACTCGCGTCATCATGACCACATGGCCAGCGTCAGTGCCATGGTCAGCAACGGGCCGCAGGTGTTCTATATCATCGACATGGGCTCGCGCTGGTCCATCGAGGTCCCCGCCGACTGGCACTTGGTGGCTCGCGACGCGTTCAACGGTACGACCCTGTGGACCAAGCCGATGGGTCGTTGGTTCACGCACCATTACTCTCTGAAGAGCGGTCCCGGCGATCTGCCAAGACGTTTGGTGGCGGTTGGCGACGAGGTGTTCTTTTCGCCGGCGATCGACGCACCCCTGGAGAAAGTCGACGCCGCGACGGGGCGCACGCTTAAGCGATACGAGGAAACGGCGGCGACCGAAGAAATCGTGTACCACGATGGCACCCTGTTTCTGAAGGTGAATCGTCCGGAGAACCAAATTGAATTCGAGACGATCCAAGCGGCGCGGAATCACAACGGCGGTGTCTCCTTCAATCTGGATCCGCGGCGCGTCATGGCCGTCGATGCCGAATCGGGCGAGGTGCTCTGGCAGCGCGAGTCGGTTGTGATGCCTACGACTCTGGCCGCCGATTCGAAACGTGTCTATTACCACGACGGCGAAGCGGTCGTATGTCTTGATCGAGAATCCGGCGACGAATTGTGGAAGCAACCGGTGAGCCGCTGGTCGAAGATGCAGACCTTCTTCACACCGACGCTGGTCCTGTACGACGACATCGTGCTGTTCGCGGGCGGCGAGAAGATGGTGCCGCATCGCGGTGGCAAAGATTCGATGACTGCGATGGACGCCGAAACCGGAGAGATCCGCTGGACGGCCTATCATCCACAAGGCGGATACATGTCCGCCGAGGACGTCTTGGTTGCCGGCGGGCTGGTTTGGGCCGGTGAGACGACCAGCGGCGGGTACGACGGTATGTTCACCGGGCGTGACCCGAAGACGGGCGAGGTGAAGATCGAGTTCGCACCGGACGTGGAGACCTATTGGTTCCACCACCGCTGTTATCGCGGCAAAGCCACCGACGACTTTCTGCTGATGTCGCGCACCGGTATCGAAGTCCTCGATCCGGCCAACCAACACTGGACGATCAACCACTGGGTCCGTGGCGGCTGTCTGTACGGCATCATGCCGTGCAACGGATTGATCTATGCGCCGCCCAGCAACTGTGCCTGCTATCCGGAGATCAAACTGTTCGGGTTCAACGCCCTGGCACCGGCCGCGCCGGAAGGCCAAACGGTACCGGTCACGCCTGAAGACGCACGTTTGGAGAAAGGCCCGGCTTTCGCACAAATCGAAAATCGGCAATCGCAAATCGCAAATTCGACTGATTGGCCGACCTATCGTGGCGGCAACGGACGCAGCGGCTGCACGGAATCCGAAGTTCCCGCAGATGTCGGCGTGCGTTGGACATCCGATATCGGAGGACGCCTGACCGCGCCGGTCGTCGCCGACGGTCGAGTCTATGTGGCGGCGGTCGACACCCACACCGTGTTCGCTCTGTCAGAGAAGGACGGTCAAACGCAATGGAGCTACATGACTGGCGGCCGGGTCGATTCGCCTCCGACCGTGTGCCAGGGACGTGTCTACTTCGGCTCGGCTGATGGCTGGGTTTATTGCCTTCGCGCCGCGGACGGCGAACTCGCTTGGCGTTACTTGGCCGCACCGTGCGATCGTCGTTTGGTTGCATACGACCAGATCGAATCGCTCTGGCCAGTCCGCGGAAACGTGTTGATCGAAGACGGTCGTCTCTACACGATCGCCGGGCGGAACGCCTTTGTTGATGGCGGCTTGCGATTGGTCATCCTCGATCCGGCAACCGGCGTTCTGGTGGACGAGACGCAAATCGACGACACCGATCCGGACACGGGCGAGAACCTCCAGTCGCGAACGATGGTCCTGAATATGCCCACGGGTTTGAACGACATTCTCTCCAGCGACGGCAAGAACATCTATCTGAAATCCCAAGTCCTGGACAAGGACGGCCAGCGCGGCGACCTGGGGCCGCACAGCGGAGAACCGGCGAAACAAGGTGCGGTGCAGCGGGGCGAAACGGCCCATCTGTTCGCTCCCTTCGACGGGTTCGTCGACGGCGATTGGTTCCACCGTTCGTACTGGGTCTACGGCCGCAGCTTTGCCGGCGGACACAGTGGTTATCACCAGGCTGGAAAATTCGCTCCGGCCGGCCGCATCCTGGTGTTCGACGACCAGAACGTCTATGGCTTCGGACGAAAGCCCCAGTACTACCGATGGACGACTCCACTGGAGCACCAGTTGTTCTGCGCAGACAAGGTGCCGCTGGAACCGCAAACCGCCCGTCGAACTCCCGCGAAAATGGTCCAGGTGCTGAACACGCCTGCCCTGAATCCGGCGGAAAAGCCCGTGGTAGTCGAAGCGTGGGTCAAGGCCGAGAAACCCGACGGCGTCATCGTGGCTCGCGGCGGCCCTTCCCATGGTTTCGCCCTCGTGCTTCGTGGCGGTGTGCCGCGGTTCGTGATACGAAGCGACAACGAGCTATTCTCTGCTTCCGCAGGCAAGAAGAAGATCCTTGGCGACTGGCATCATTTGGCGGGCGTGTTGACGGTCGGCAAGCAACTGAAGATCTACATCGACGGCCAGCTTGCCGGCACAAAAGACGTCCCGCGTCTGATCGCCGGCGATCCGAAGCAGAACATGGAAATCGGCTCGGACGAAGACGGCGGCGTGGGCGACTACAAGGGCACGTTTTCAATGGGCGGCCTGATCGACGACGTCAAGCTGTACTTCGGCACGCTCAGCGACGAAGAAATCTCGCGTCACGCCAGCGAAGGGCCGTCCGACACGAAAGCGGCCGACGCCGAACTGGTGTTTCACGCCATGTTTGACGACGGCAAAGCAAAAGACAACTCGGGCAAGGGACACGATGGCGAGGTCGTGGGCATCGAGTCCGCACCCGGCAAGTTCGGCAAGGCGTTGCGTTTCCAAGCGAATCGCCGGGCGGCACCCAAATACTACGTTGCGCACAAGTGGACCCGCGACGTCCCACTGCTGGTTCGTGCCATGGCAAAATCCGGCGACAAGCTGTTCATCATGGGCCCGCCGGATGTGCTTGATGAAGACGCGGCCTTCACCACGGCGATGAGCCCCGAGTTGGAGGCGCAACTGAAAGCTCAAGACGATGCAATCCGCGGTGCCAAAGGCGCCATACTGATGGTCGTATCAGCCACCGACGGCGAAGTCCTGGCAGAAACCACGCACCCGGAACTGCCGCGATGGGACGGCATGGCCGTCGCCGACGGCCGACTGTTCATCACAACCGAAGGCGGAAAGCTGGTGTGCATGGGAGAAGAATAAGCCCCGCCGGTTCCCAGCCAGATCGCAAGCTCTTTCCCCAGATTCTATCGCTCCGACCACACTCGGGACAGAGTCTCATCGCTTGGGTGCACGGTGATCTTCAGCTCGCTGTGATAGATGAGTCCCCAGTCCCGGTGGCGCTGGTAGCTGCGCAGGGCATCCAGAAGGCTGGGCTTGACGGTCCTGGTCAGGGTGTTTCCGTTCAGATTGATGGTGATGGGTCTCGATAAGTCGACCATCTGTGGATGCAGCCAGAGTGAGAAGTCTTTGGCATTCGTGGTGGTGATCTCGAATACGTTGTCGCCCCGGTTGATTCCTTCCACCTGCGCGGAATTGACCTTTACTTTGACGGTCTCGAAGCCTTGCTTGAGGAAGCTCTCGCGATCTTCGTTCCACCTCGGCCCGGGGCCGGTGCGACGGACGCTGTCGAACAGGACGTGACCTTCGGTGGTCTCACCGATGGTAATCCATTTGCTGTGTTTCAGCGGCGGCATCCCGCGACCTCCCTGCCAGCCACGTTTGGTCATGGCAACGATTCGCGGTGAAAACGGATCGCGCTTGACGGTCTTCATCATTTCGACAAATTCATCGAGGCCTTTGGCCGCATACTTGGTACTGTGACCATCCGGATGCTCGCAGTAGATGTGTTTGACGCGGGCTTCTTCCAGCAGCTTGTGCGCAGTCCTCGCGAAGTAGACATCCGTGAATCGGGGGCGGGCAGTGAGACCTGGCGTACCTGGGGCGACGGCATCAGCGGCCCCATGACTGATCACGAGCGGCGTTCCGGCCATGCAAGACCAGTTGGCTGTGCCCCAGCTACCGGCGGAAATAAAGCCGCCGGCAATTCGGTCCGACAGACGCTGACAAAGATGATAGGCGCCCATCCCGCCCATGGACTGACCTCCCAGGAAGACGCGGTCGATATCGATGTTGAAGCGGTAGCGGCATTCGCGGATCACATCAACCATATGCTGTTCGGCCTCGACGGTGCACCAGCGGGCACTGGTCTTGGCAACCAGCGCCGAGGGAGAAACGGTGATCACTGGAATGTCTTCGATGTAGGGACGCAGACCGTAGCTGTATTTGTACTTTTCCGCCGTCACGGTTATGACCTGCGCATACTCGCGTCTGGTCCCTTCACCACCGCCGTGCAAGAAGATCATTAGGGCATAGGGCTTGCCGGGGTCATAACTCTTGGGGATATAGAAATACAGCAAGTCGTCTTTGTATTTCTCATTCAAATCTGGATGCGCGAAATCCTGCGAGTCGAGCCTTCCGGTGATTTCTTTCCAGTCGCTGGGCTCTTTAGCGCGCAGGGCTCTGATGATTGAGTCGATTGGACCTTGGTAGTTGGCGACCACTCTCTCAAGTTGGGCGTCGCTGGGATTTGCCAGGTATGCCTCGGCCTGCTGTATGATTTCCGTCTCGTCTGCATACAGAGAAGAACAGGCAAGAATGATGCCGCCGAATGCCCCTGCGAACAACAGCCCCAGTGCCAGGGCACTCCCACCGACCGCCGACACAATGTGGGCCCAGGTAGAACCGAAGGCTCCGCGGACGATTGCTGTGATGGCGACCCAGGAAGCCGCAAGTATCAGGCCCGCCGTGCTCAGTTCCAGCATCTTGAGAATTCCCAGCAGAACCGCCACTACGGCCATCCATAGCAGGAGCTTTCGCAGCCCAAACTGAAATCGACGGCGTTCAAGGTCTTGGTCGTTCATCCCGCGGGACTCACCGCCGTTGGGCGTGCCGCGCGCGATTGCCGCAACACTTGGCAACACTATGGCAGATGCAAGAGCAATCCAGCGATTCTGTCCGTAAAGCATGTTCGTCGTCTCGTCATTTGGTGTTTCGTGGTCGGGTGCACATTCTCGATGATTGACAATACAGCCTCGCAGCGCCCGCAGGATATCGTAAGATGTTGTTTTGGGAGAAAGCCTCCGTCGTCGATGGAATCTCGGGCGACAGGCAGGAGTTTCCCCCTCTTTGTGCAAGAGTCAGACTAGGCGAGTGTTGATAACGCCTTGCCCGACCGCCATTCTAAGCGAATCGAAAAGCAACGCACATCCCGCGAAAGGAGCAAGCTATGAGACGACGTGAATTCTTACGGCAGTCTGGCCAATTGGTGATTGCGGGGGCCCTTGCGAACCGCCTGGAGGATTGCCGACTTGGCTTGGCGGCGGAATCGAAATCCGTCAAATCGTCGCGCACGCCTGCCTCCGGTCCTTTGCGTGTTCACCCAGACAACCCGCGGTACTTCTCCGACGGCAACGGGAAGGCCGTCTACCTGACCGGGTCGCACACCTGGTCGAATTTGCCGGATATGGGTTCGAGCGATCCTCCACCGAACTTCGATTTCGACGCGTATCTCGACTTCCTGGATCGCTTGAATCACAACTTCATCCGCTTGTGGACTTGGGAATCGACTCGCTGGCAACCGGGACACTGGCGGCCGGGTGCTACGCACACTGTGGCACCTCACCCGTTCGCGCGAACCGGCCCCGGCAACGCCGCCGACGGCAAACCGAAATTTGATCTGACCGAATACGACCGCGACTACTTCGATCGCCTGCGGCAGCGGTTGACGGCTGCAGGGCAACGAGGCATTTACGTGTCTGTGATGTTGTTCGAAGGTTGGGGAGTACAGTTCGCCAAGCGGGCGTGGGAGACCCATCCGTTTCATCCGGCAAACAACGTCAACGGAATCGATGGCGATGCGAACGGCGATGGGAAAGGTCTCGAAATTCACACCTTGACCAACGGAAAAGTCACTGCCTTGCAGGAAGCCTACGTCCGCAAAGTGGTCGACACGGTTGGAAATTCGGACAACGTGCTGTACGAGATCTCCAACGAGAACCACACGCCGTCGACTCCCTGGCAGTACCACATGATCGACTACATTCATCGCTACGAAAGCGGCAAACCGAAACAACATCCGGTGGGCATGACGTTTCAGTACAAAGGCGGGGAAAATCGCACACTGTTCGAAAGCCCGGCCGAGTGGATTTCGCCGAATCCCGAAGGCGGCTATCGCGACAACCCGCCAGCGGCCGACGGCAGCAAGGTCATCCTCACCGACACCGACCATCTCTGGGGCATCGGCGGCAATCAGGCTTGGGTTTGGAAGAGTTTTCTACGGGGGCTCAACCCGCTGTTCATGGATCCGTATGACGGCACGGTGATCGGTAACCGGTTCGACCCGAAGTGGGACCCGGTCCGCAAGAGCCTCGGCCACACGCGCCGCCTGGCCGAACGGATGAATCTGACCGCGATGACGCCGAACAGCAAATTGGCGTCGAGTGGCTATTGTCTGGCGCACGCCTCGGCGGACGAAGGCGAATACCTGGTCTATGCACCCGAGGGCGGCAAGATCACGGTTGATCTGACGGCGACGTCCGGAAAGCTCGAAGCGGAATGGTTCAATCCAACCAAAGGAACATCAACGGACGCCGGTCCGATCGACGGAGACGCCACGCGGACCTTCGACGCTCCCTTCGCCGGCGACGCGGTCTTGTGGCTGAAGAAGAAGTGATCTGTGTGTGGGGCGCAGCGCGAAACTATCGCGACACTACGAGCCTGGATCGTATCCAGGCTCAACTCAAACGGGACATGTCGGGAATCACTGATTGAGGAAGGACGACGAGCAATGACACGAAACAACCGAGGTGGCCATAACGGCCGCGTTTTCTTGGTGGTTCTGGTCGCACTGATGTGTTTGACGTCTGATCCGTGGCCGACGGGGCTTCCGGCAGCGGAACGGGGCGAGGTTGCGCTGAAGAAAAGCCCTCACGCAAAGCTGCGTCCCGTGACGATGGATGAGGTCTCGTGGACCGAAGGCTTCTGGGCCGATCGATTCCGCCGCTGCCGGACCGCGACGATTCCCGCCGTGGAAGCGGGACTGCTGCACCCCGACAACTCGGAACAATTGGATGTCCTGCTCATCGCGGCCGGGCTCAAGGAAGGCGAACGTAAAGGCAAGGGGACGAACTGGACCGATGGAGACTGCTACAAGTGGATCGAAGCCATGGCGCGCCAGTACATGGTGACCGGCGATCTGGAACTGATGCGGAAGATGGACCGCTGGATCCGCGTGATCGCTCAAGCTCAATCGCCCGACGGATATCTCTCAACCAACTTCTGGAACGACGCCGAAGGACGGCTGCAAATGCCGTATTTCCACGAGATGTACAACATGGGCCATTTGCTTACAGCCGCCAGTGTCCACTACCAAGCGACCGGCAAGACGACCTTCCTGGATATCGCGAGAAAGAACGCAGACTTCCTGCACCAGCAGTTCAGCCCTCGCCCGCCGCGACTGGTTCACTTCCCGTGGAATCCGTCGGCCCATATGGGGCTGATCGACTTGTACCGCGCTACGGGCGAAAAGAAGTACTTGGATCTCGCGAAAATCTTGGTCGACAATCGCGGCTCGTCTCCCGGAGGCGGCACGCACCGCAACGGTGGAACGGACCAGACTCAAGATCGGGTGCCGCTTCGCGCCGAAACACAAGCGGTGGGGCATGCGGTCTGCGCGACGTATTTCTACTGTGGCGCGACGGATGTCTACGCCGAAACCGGCGACGGGACGCTTCTTGAAGGGCTGACGCGAATTTGGGAAAGCGTCACAACAAAACGCATGTTCCTGACCGGCGGCGTCGGGACGGGGTCGGGACAGTCAACACGAGGCGACCCTGTCCACGAGGCGTTTCTTGACGACTACCATTTGCCGAACGATTGCTACTGCGAGACGTGCTCGAATATCGGCAACGCGATGTGGAACTGGCGGCTCCTGAATGTCACCGGCGACGCGAGATTCGCAGACGTCATGGAACAGGTGCTTTACAACAGCGGCCTGTCGCCGGTCAACATTGATCAAGACCGCTTCTTCTACTGCAATCCGCTCGAGTGGAACGTAGACAGGAAACCGACGCACAACCACCGCACAGCGGAGCGCTGGCTCGTCCATTCCTGCTACTGCTGTCCGCCGCAGATGGGCCGGACGCTCAGCGCGCTCCAGACATGGGCGTACAGCATCGGCGACGAGGGTGTGTGGGTCAATCTCTACGGCGGCAGCAAACTGGATTCAGAACTGTCCGGCGAGACTGTCAGACTCACGCAAACGACCGACTATCCGTGGAACGGTCGCGTTCGAATCCAAGTGGCCGCATGTCCCAAGACTGCGTTTTCCTTGATGCTACGAATCCCCGGATGGTCCGACGGTGCGACCGTCACGATCAACAACAAGCCTCACCCAGACGTACCAGACGGCGGCGCCTACGCCGACGTGAACCGTGTCTGGAAACCAGGCGATGTCGTCGAGTTGGATTTACCAATGCCGGTTCGGCTGATGGAATCGCACCCGAACGTCGTCGCCAATCGGAACCGAGTCGCCGCGATGCGAGGCCCGGTCGTCTATTGCGTCGAATTGCCGCTCAACGAAGGTGGTCAGAAAACGTGGCGAGACGGTGTCTACTTCCCGGAGAACATCGAATTCACCCCGCGAATCGACGAGAATCTGCTCGGAGGAGTCGCCGTACTGGAGGCCAACGCGTTGACGACGGCTGGCAAGGAACGATTCGTCCGCGACGTCGTGGCAACGTCCGAGCCGATCCACGACGATCGTGAGTGGAAGGGAGTCTTGTATCGTCCGCTTCTTGGCCGGAAGCTCTCAAGGCCGGAGAAAGGGACCGTTCCGGTGGCCCTGATCCCGTACTACGCATGGGCCAATCGTGGCGTTGCGTACATGCAGGTATGGACGCCGTTGGCTCGCTAGAAACTGAACAAGGCGTCGACGTATCGGTGCTGGTGGCCTTCTATTTGCCACACCATGTTTCCCACTGCCGATCGATCCATTCGGCATCAGGTTCAGCATCGGTGACCAGATAGCGGTATTTGGCCTTGAGAGAACTTTCGCGGTCGATTGTGAAGGTCCCATCAACACATGGCGAGAAACAGAAGTACGGTTTCGTTGGATGGAGCCGCGCGGCCTGTGGCGCCCGGAAGTTGTCCGCGTGGCACAACACGGCAATGCTGACAGGTTTGCCGTGGATGCTCCCCCACAGTGCCACCCACTTCGCGCGCTGGTGATTCCCTTCGATCCGGTTGGAGCCTAGGTTGTTCAGGAAGCCACTCGGCTCTCGAGCCAAGTCGGGATGCTTCCGAGCGTCGCTATCTTTGGTCGCCAACCATCGCGTTAGTCCCCGCAAGGCGATGCCGCCGTAGTGGTGTTTGCTGACGGTCAGCGGCTTGTCCGTAACGGCCGTCTGAGTGGTCTCCAGATCGAAGCAGTGGTACGTTCCGTCGGTCGGGTAAACGGTGATCTTCCACCGCTCACGCAAAATATCAACAGGCGGCGTCTCCGCGCGGTGAATCAAGTCGACTTCAAAGCCGGCTGCGTCACGACGCTGGAATGTGGAAACGACTCGCTCGTGCAGCACTCGCCCTTCGCCTCCAGCGAGATTCCAGAAATCAACGGGCCGGCCATCGTATGTCGTCTTCACCCACGCGGAGAAAACTCCGTGTTGATGTGCGTGGTCTGGTGGAAACATCTCCGTGACGGTGCGGCCCAGCGGAGAAACGACCGGATGCAAGCAGCCACTGCGCTCGTAGACTGAGTCAATTCCGGGCGGGGCGGACGGCGACTTCTTGTTGTAAGTGAGCACTACCGAGTCGTCGTGCTTGACCGTGATCACGTCATCCGTCTCAACAACTTGCAGCGATTGAGCCGCCGCTGCGTTCGCCAGGCAGGCGCCCGCGAGCCAAACAATCAGCGGCAAGTTGGTGCGAATCGTTCGATCTTCGTGCAACACCACACATGTTAATAGCCGTAATAGCACTTGCATCACAAGGCTCCGAAATACGAAATGGGCAGGACTCTTGGGGGACCGCAGGGGCAGCTCACGGTTTCGCCTTGTCGTCGATTCTCTTGTCGGATGATTTGGGTTTTGGCAACTCTTCTGGTGCGATCGCTCGGATCGCGGTCTTCGCCGCTTCGCGGACGATCTCTTCGGGATCCTTCAGCAGCTTCTTCATCTCCGCGATGGCCGCGCGAGACGCCTCGCCGATTTGACCTAGCGAGCGCACTGCGTCGCGCCGTACGCGAGTTGCCGGATCGTCAAGTACGCCAACGAGATCCGGCACTGCACCAGCGGCCGGCGGTCCGATGTCGCCCAACGCCTCGGCGGAATGCTCGCGCACGGTGGCGGCTTCATCTTCCAGGCTTTCTACAAGAACCGGAATCGCGTCGACGCCCTCCGGCCCCAACTTGCCGAGAGTCCGTGCGGCGTTCCAACGCGTTTCGCTGTCCAGCGACTTGTCGGTCAGAACGGCCACCAGCATCGGCAGGGCCGGCTTGGCAGCGCCGCGATACTCGCTCAAAGCCCGTCCTGCGACAACCTTCTGATCTGTCTCAAGCATTCTGGTCAGTGCAGGCACGGCCTCGTCAGGCGGAACTCCCACTTTGGCCAAAGAAGCGGCTGCGATGGCGCGAACGTGAAGGTCGGGATCATTCAGCGCTGCCAGCAAGGTCGAACCCGCCTGTTCGGCGTCGGGGCCAATCTTGCCCAGGATCTCGGCGGCGGTGCAGCGGACTTCCGCCGAGGCGCCATTCTTGCTGCTGAGAAGTGACTCCAGCACGCCGGCAGCTTCCGTACCACCCTGTTCCATCTTCTCAATCGCCGTTACTTGGGTTGCAGGATCGGCTCGAAGCGATCGCTCCCAATAGCCGGCAGGTCGTCCATCGAAGAACGGCTCACCCTTCAAGTACCCCATCAAAACACCGGTCGGTTCCAACCACAATGCTGCAACGCCAATTAGCAAAATGATCGCAACGACAAGGACTCCGTACTTCTTCATTGGACAAGGTTCTCCCGCTTCAGGTATGGAATCCTAGTATGTGCGACCACGTGCATTCAGCCCACCCCCCTTCCATAGTAAACGCGTCCAGCGTGCCCATTCGTCGTCTCCCTAGATTCGTTGGACACATTTCCATCCTGACGCCACTTCCGGCGATAGTTCGTTTAACCCGAAGCCGGAGGCGATGGCGCGTGCCGCGTCTGGGCGATCCATGCCGCTGCCCACCATCGCCTCCGGCTTCGGGTTAAACGAGAAAAACTCCGTTTGCACGACATCGACAATCTGCGGTCGATGTGCAACAGGTAAGGGCATATACTTGCTCGATTACGAAACGAAGAAAACCTAGCGAGAGCATCGCAAGCGATGTCCCTGACTCAACTGGAGAACCCGCGCTCCAACCGCGTGCGGCGATGGTTTCTGCATCTCTATCGTTGGGGCGTGTTTGCTTTGATCATTTGGATGATCCGGCAACAGCACGAGTGGCATCAAACGCAACTGCGCGGTACGGACGAGGCCAACGTCACGTTGGCGCAGGCGAAGCGTTTCTTTCCCGAAGCCGACCAGATGGCCGATTGGAATCCCGACCACGGCGGCCAGACCGTTGTGAATGCGAACGAACGTCCACTTGGCTACATGATACAGACGTCGCCCGCCAGCGACTCGATCATCGGCTATTCAGGTCCCAACAACACCTTGATTGCGTTCGACACCGACAGCAAGATCTTGGGCATCGAGATCCTCACGAGCGGCGATACGCCGGAACACCTAAAAGCCGTGCTGATGGATGAATTGTTCATGACGGCGTTCGGCGGTCTTTCGTGGGAGGAGGCTCGAGACAAACGCGACGTCGACGGCGTCTCGGGAGCAACGCTCACCAGTCTGGCGATTGCCGAAGGCATTATCCATCGCCTGGGCGGTGCACCTCACTCGTACCGATTCCCCGATCCATTGCGGGTGGGCGAGGTGAGGAGATTCTTTGCCAATGCCCATCAGCTTGCACCGTACGAAGATCGTCCCGGCATGTTCACGGTGGACGATGCCCGCGGCAAGAGGCTGGGATATGCAACACGCACATCGCCGAATGCCGACAATCTGATCGGCTTCCAGGGCCCGACCGATACACTGATCGCGTTGGACGCGGACAATTGCGTCCGAGGGATCGCCATTCGCCGAAGCTATGAGACGCCGGAGTATGTCGGTTGGGTGAAGGACGAAGAGCCGTTCATGAAGCGGTTCGATGGCATGAGCCTCGACGATTTGGCATCACTGGATCTGTTCGAGGCCCAAATCGAAGGCGTTTCCGGCGCAACGATAACCAGCATGACAATCGCCGAAACTTTGGTTTTGACCGCGCGGCATTTCCGGCAAATGAAGTCCACGCCGCCTCGACAACGCGCCGTCGTGACTGTACGAGATGTGGGGACCGGGATTGTCATCCTGTTTGCAGTCCTGCTGGCGTTCTCGCCGCTACGTGGCAAAAGGTTGATCCGTATAGGCTTTCAAGTTGTGCTGATCGTCTATCTGGGATTTGTCGCCGGGGACATGGTCTCGCAGGCGATTCTTGTTGGATGGGCGCAAAGCGGGATTCCTTGGCGTTTCGCCGGGAGGTTAGTGCTGCTGGCCGGAGCCGCGTTTCTGGCCCCGCTGGTAAGTCGCCGACAACTATACTGCCATCACCTGTGCCCCCACGGAGCCGCTCAGCAACTGCTGAGGAACGTGTTGCCGTTTCGGTTGCGGTTGTTCAAATGGGTATCGCGCGGCCTACGCCTTCTGCCGGCCCTGTTGCTGGTATGGGCCCTGTTGGTCGCGATGCTTCACTGGTCGTACAGTCTGACCGCGATCGAGCCGTTCGACGCCTATTTGTTCCGCGTTGCCGGCTGGGCTACGATAGCGGTTGCAATGGTAGGTTTGGCGTTTTCGTTGGTGGTGCCGATGGCCTACTGCCGTTTTGGCTGCCCGACGGGTGCGTTGTTGGTATTCCTTCGGCGGCATGGACGCAGCGATCGTTTTACGCTGCGCGACTGGATGGCGTTGGGCCTTGTCACGATCGCTGTCGCCATACGGCTATCGTGTATGAGCTAGACAAACGTCTCGGTTACGGCCGAGCGAACTGGGAGTTCACGTATGCGCCGGGCATTTGTCTGGCGACGTTTTGGATCGGTGTCGTTGGCGTCGGCCTTGTTGAGATTACACCTGGTGATGACTGGCAACGCAAGTTCTGTTCAAGACAATCCGATGTGCTATTTTTGAAAGCAGACGTAGGCTCTTGAGTACACCGAAGATACAGAGAAGGAATGACAGAATCATGGGGGCAGAATTATGAAACATGAAGGAAACGGAAATGATCATCATTCTGCCTCCATCATTCTGCCAACACGCGGCAAAGACAAACACCATTCGGTGCTAGTGCAAGGTCCCAACCTGATTAGACTGATTGTTGGCATCGTCGGGATTTCATCCTGCAGCCTGGCCCATGCGGCGGAGTCCGTATTGCCGCCCGCGCAGCTCTACGAACAAGCGAAACGGGCATCCGCCGAAATCCTGATCGACGGACGCCACGGCGGCTCGGGCTGCTTTGTTTCGGAAGAGGGTCTGGTCATCACGGCTGCCCACATTCCTGGTCGTCCTGGCCGCAACATAGAAGTCCTCACATCCGACGGCGGCAGGCTCAAGGCGACGGTTGTGGCCGTAGATCTGGGCCATGATTTGATTCTGTTGCGCGTTGCGCCGCGCGAGGGCGGATACCCCGTGTTGAAGCTGGGTGCCGAAGTACCGCCGCCGGGCGCGGGCGTGTTTCTGTACAGCGCGTCTGCATTTCGGCACGGGCTACTCCAGACGGGCACCGTGGCTCGCGACGGGCTGACGTTCGAACAACAGGGGCATTTCATCGAAGTCACACAAATCGCGGCGGTCGTACAGGAAGGCACGTCGGGCGGCCCGTGGATCAACCGCGAAGGCGGATTGATCGGCGTCCAGTCCGGTTCGATCACCAACAAGTCGGTACCCGGCGGCATCGCAAACGTCTCGCCCGTCCACGCGGTGCGAGTTCTGCTCGAAACCAAACGCAATGCGTCCACGCCCGTGATCGGCGTCTTCGTCGACGAGCTGTGGGTGCTTCCTCCCGATCAACAGCGACGTTTCCCACCAGCACAGGAAGGAATGGTCGTCCAGTCGCTGCAGCCGGACGGGCCTGCCGCCCGAGCGGGCATCAATAAGGGCGAAGTCCTCGTGGCCGTTGACGGTCAGAAGGTCCGGTTGCGGGACGACTACGTTCGCCTCGTTCGAGCAAAGAAGCCCGGTCAGTCGGTCGAACTGACACTTATCGGCGCGGACGGAACGGGTACTCGCAAGGTCACGGTCCCGATCGGAAAGCTCGAAGTTGGGTGGCCTGAAGAAAACGCCGCCGGTGGCGAGTCGCCCTGAAAAATAGCTGACTCGCGGCAATCTCGTTTAACCGCAAGCCGGAGGCGTGCGCGTGGAGGGGAGCCTGTTTGGTGATCGCGCGCACGCCTCCGGCTTGCGGTTAAACGGCTCGATTGCGTACAGTCATTCCGCCCGATAGGTTCTTCACGTCCGAGAAGCCGCTTTGCTTCAAGATTCGTAATGCCACGTGGGCTCGGAGGCCAATTCCGCAGGAAACTACGGTTTCGGCGGATTGGTCCAGTTCGCCGATCCGGTCACGCAAGTTGTCAACAGGGATGTTGACGGCGTGATCCGCTGCGGCAAGTGGCCTTTTCTGGACTTCGCGCGGCGTGCGTACGTCGACGACTTGTTTGCCACCGAGGTCCACGTCGGCGTCCAGGAATTGCTCGACGCCATCCAACTGGTTGCACGCTGCGAAGGCGGCCATGTGGATGGGGTCCTTGGCCGATCCGAACGGCGGCGCGTAGGCCAGGTCCAGTCCCGCCAGATCGCGCACCGTACCGTTCATCGCCATGGCAGTGGCAATCACGTCCACTCGTTTGTCGACGCCTTCGCGCCCCACCGCCTGACAGCCGAGCACCTTGCCGGTGTCGGGATCGAACGTGAGCTTCAAAGTGATGGGGGCTGCTTTTGGATAGTAACCGGCGTGATGATCGGCCACGATGGTCACGCTGCGAGTGGCGACGTTCAGCCGTTTGGCCAACTTGGCCGTCAAGCCACTCATCGCGGCGCACAGCTCGAAAACTCGCACGATGGACGTGCCAAACACATTGGCCATCGGCGCGCTGGTGCCCGTGGCCGCGTGCTCGCCGGCCAAACGGCCAGCGCGGTTGGCCGGTCCAGCCAGGGCGATCCGCATTGATTGACCGGTGGGACCAAATGTGTACTCGGCCGCGTCGCCCACGGCGTAGACGTCCGGATCGCTGGTCTGCATGTACTGGTTGGTGGCGATCCCGCCGCTCGGCCCGATGTCCAGTCCTGCTTGTTGCGCTAGCTCCACATTTGGCCGGACGCCGATTCCCAGAATCACCAAGTCGGCCTCGATCTCGCTGCCACTTTGCAGTTGGATACCGGTTGCCATTCCCTGATCGTCCGTCAAGACGCGCTGGATACCATCGCCCAAGTACAAGGTAACGCCGTTTCGCCCAAGTTCCGTTTCCAGCGGTTTCGCCATCTCGTGGTCCAAAAGCGGTAGCACTTGCGGTTCGAGTTCGACCAATGACGTTCGCAGACCCCGACGAGCCAACTGTTCGACCATCTCCAACCCAATGAAACCCGCACCGACCACTGCGGCCCGTTTCGATTTACTGGCAGCCACAGCTTCATTGATCCGGTCCATATCGGCTACGTTGCGCAGCGTAAACACATTGCTCGCGTCGGCACCTTCGATCTTTGGGACCACGGGCGAGGCGCCGGGCGCCAAAATCAGTTTGTCGTAGCGCTCGTTGCGGGTCTCGCCAGTAGTATGGTTTAGCACGGTCACCGTCTTGGCATCGCGATCAATCCTTTGAACCTCGTGCCGAACGCGCACGTCCAAGCGAAAACGTTGGGTCAGAAGCTCCGCCGTAGCGACCAGCAACGAATCGCGTTTGGCGATCTCGCCGCCGATATGGTACGGCAAACCACAGTTGGCAAACGAAACGTATTCGTCCTTCTCGAAAAGAATGATTCGTGCATGCTCGTTCATGCGTCGAGCGCGTGTCGCTGCCGAAGCGCCGCCGGCCACGCCGCCCACGATTACGATGGTCAGAGGAGAATCGCTCATGATGGCCTTTCTTGGTCGCAAGAAGACGGGTAAAGGATGAACACCATACGATACCAATTCTCAGGACATACGGAAGTCGACAAAACACGGACGGTCTGATAGTTTACGCTGGATGGTCTTTCGGGTGACTTCGGAACGCGGAGAGGATGACTTTGGCGAACGGCGGGGTAGCTACGCTCGCCAGAGCGTGGGGGAGCAGCCGGAGCCCACGGTCTGGCGACCGTAGCTACTTCTTAAATACGGAGGTTGTCTTTTCCGCGTCATTAGGGAGAGATGTATGCCGGCTCCAGACGATGTGACACGGTGGATTTCCGGACTGGCCGTGGGCGACCAGGACGCCGCACAGGCGCTGTGGGAGCAGTACTTTGCCAAACTGATGCAGTACGCTCGGCGAAAGCTTCGCGACGCGCCGCTTCGCACTTTTGACGAAGAAGACGTGGCTCTCAGCGCCATGTTCAGCTTCTGCCGCGGCATGGAGGCCGGACGGTTCGAGCGAGTGGAGGGTCGAGACGACCTTTGGAAGCTGCTGGTAACGATCACGGCCCGCAAGATCTACGCCCAGCAACGACGGGCGATGACCGAAAAACGCGGCGGCGGCAAGGTCCGTGGCGAGTCGGTATTTCAGCGTTATGATTCGGATGGAGACCTGCAAACCGGCATGGCCGCAATTCTGGGAAACGAACCCACGCCCGAACTGGCCAACATGCTGGTGGAGAGCACGCAACAGTACCTCGACTGCCTCGACGACGAAAACCTCCGCCAAATCGCGCGATTGAAGCTGGAAGGGTGGACCAACGACGAGATTGCCAAGCGGCAATCCTGCGTCCGTCGAACGGTGGAACGAAAGCTGGAACGCATTCGCGAGAAGTGGAGTAAAATCGGATTCAATCCGTAACGTTCAACCACTCGAATCGCCACAACGGATTGCCGCACACGTCGCACATCTCATCGTCATCCATTACCGCGCCGCGACACTTGTGGCAATCCGTGATCGCCGGCAAGCAGGCTATTTGACGGCCGCGCAGCTCCGAAGCTCGGCCGTGATCGCTGAAAGCCACGGCAGTGGCCACGTGTACGGCGAGCGGCACCAGACGGAACAGCACGAGCGGCGCGCGCCGTGATTCGGCCAAGACCTTCAATAAGACATCGGTCAGCGCAAGACGGCGAGCGTCGGGTGTTTTGGATTGATACTCGGCAATTTGTGCGAAGGTCTTCGGGTCGGACAATGATTCGCCCAGCCGTAGTTGGCCGAGCCACTGGAGGTACCAATCGCCGTCCGGTTTTGTGAAGCCGTACTCACTTGCCGCCACCGCCGACTCGACCACCTGGAACACTTCAATCTCCGCTATGGTCGCATTCCGAGTCCTCAACTCCGACACAGGCACGAGCATCGAATCCTTGCCCAGATTTTCCTCAACATCGAAGTGCATTCGATCGTAAAAGAGGTCGCGCAATAAGCCCAATCCGGCACACAGACTGCGAGCCACCCGCGCACCGTCTTCGCTCCCTTCATGCTTGTTGAACTGTTCGATAGCCTCGGCCAGTCTGTCTTCTTCTGTTGGTTTCATCGTCCTGGTGGCCTCCTGGCATACGCCGTCAGGGTGCTACTGTACCGTCACCTTGCCGAGAAGCTCGACAAAAGAAAAATCCTCGATGGTCAGGGCCAAGTGCTCTTGGCTGTCGGGCCAACACTGGGCATCGGACCAGAGGCATTCAATCTCGCTGCCGGCGCTTTGGTGCTGCAAGACGAGTTCGATCAAGGGTTCGGGGAGGCTCAAATCTTGTGTCCCCGACTTGTCACGACCGTTCTGCTTGACTTGCCGGCGACCGATGCCGTCCAGACGGAAGGCCGCGTTCGTACCATCGGGCAGCAGAACGACAACAAGACCGTCGTTGTCGTGTAGATGAAAGAGGACTCGAACGGCCCGCGTACTGCCGCCGTATCCCGGGCCTCGCGCAGCGAGAATCAACCGTGCGGCGCGAACGGAATCGACGGGTTGTGTATCTCCGACTACCGAAATGGCCAGATCGTAGAACCTGCGCAAGAATGGAAGCATGTCGTCGACGGCCGAGTGCTCCTTGAGATGCCCTGTGAAGTTCTCTAGCAGCGTCTCCAATCGCGTGAGGTCTTCCGGCAGATTCGTTTGTCCGTTTGGGGGCTGCAGTTCCGAGCGAAGCAACAATTCTGCGCAAAGCAATTGCAGCTCGAGCGTCTCTCGGCGAAGCTGCTCGTACGGGTTGAGATCGCACTGCTGAATCAGAAACTGACGCAACTTCGCATGACCGGTACTTGGGTCCTCTGCTTCCTTGTACTCAAGGATGCTCTCGGCCAGTGACCGCACCACATCAACACGCTTCGATCTCTCGCCGATGATGCTCTGCTCGCGAGCCTGTTCAAATTGTTCTCGGGCCGCTTTCGTTTCGCCCATCAGTGCCAGAACCATGCACTGCTTGAAGGCATGGACCACCCTTGCGCCAAGCTCGTCCGCGTCGTCAGTAGCCTCCTGGTAAAGGATGCTGGCTCGTTCGAGTCGCTCCAACTCAGGGCCCGAGGCCGCTTCGTGGTACAGCACGCAATCGGCCCATCGTTCCTTCGAGTTGGTCAGACGCTCGCGGAGGTCCCGCAAATATCGCTGGTGGCCGGGCGGTGGGTTCTTCTGCTTTTCGCCCTCTTCCAGTTCGATCTTGATCTTGGCGATTAGCTCTGTGTACTTCGCTTCCGTGTTTGCCACGTTGCCAAGATAGCGTTGAGCCATGGCCAAGCCATGCGAATTGTGAAATACGTAAATCGACGCAAACGCGTTTCCTTTGCCCTCGTTCCAGTTGATGTGACGAATGCTGTACGCCGTTTCAAACTCGCTTTTCGCTTTCTGCACGTTCCATCGGTCCATCAAACTCCACGCGTAACGCTCGCAGACATGAGCCAGAAGAGGATGGCCACGATCGATCTTCTGGGACTCCGCCAATTGCTGTTTGGCACGCTCGAATTCCTCGTCCTTGTATTGGCCGGCCTTTCTGGAAGCATGGCCAAAGGCGGCTCGAGTTTCCGCCTGGAACAGAAGCGGAGCATCCGGAGTCAGGGCCGCGCGAAACCGTCGAGATGCCTCGTCGTAGTCAGACAAGACCGAAAAACACAAGCGGGCGGAATCCGCCTGACACAATAGACCAAGGGCAGATTCCGAGGGTTTCAACTGGTCGTACTCTACCAAAGCAGCGTCATAGGACGCGATCGCTCGGTCAGCCATTTCCGCGTCGTTGCTCAGTTCGGCCAGCTTATGCTCTAACACGGCCCGTGTGTACAGATCGTTGGCCGTCCAGGTATCGCGATCCCCGACAAACGCATCGTAGCTCTTCCGGAGGCGCTCCTTCAGTTCTTCATCCTCCAGCCGTTCGCTTGATACGGCGATCAACTCGTCCAGCAACCCGATTTGTCGCTCGGAAAGCGAATCTCTGCAACGATCGACCGCCTTCCCAAGCCACGTTTGGACCTGGACCACGTTCGAATCGAGATAGCCTTCCACGTTTTCGCCCAACACGGCCCCCGCGTCTTCCGTGCGCAGTTCACGCGCCACGGCGGCCCGCGCAAAAGGCGTGTACCACGGCATTTCGTCGAACCACCACTGGCCGTTCAGTCCGGGCAGCGTCTCGATGTCGCGGACCAGGCTGTCTGGTGCACGTTGTGGGCGCAGCACATAGATCAGTGTCAGAGCAAGTGCGGCCAGCAACACGACTGCGGCGATCCATGCCGGGTGGCGATACCAAGGCTTGGCCCAGGGGCGACGGCGCTTGCGTCGCCGCCGCGATGACTTCCTGGTGTCGCTCGACAAAGAAGGGATATGCGGATCCGTTGGAACGTCGCGATGGATGCCAGGCTCGGCCAGCGAAGACACTAACGACTGGACCGAACTGGGCTGGGCAAACTCTTCGATGTCTTCGACCACCTCGGCCGGCTCCCAGTAACGATCGTCTGGCTCCTTGGCCATCATTCGCTCGATCACATACTGCAATTCGTCGGGCACGTCGGGCCGCGTGTCCAAGACCGACGGCACGGGAGCTCGCTGATGGGCCAGTTGTTTCTGAACCAGGCTCTTGTGGTCTTCGCCGCTGTAAGGCGGCCGGCCAGTCAGCACGTAGTACAACGTACAGCCCAGACTGTAGATATCCGCCCGGATGTCCACCGAGCTTGCGTCGGCCCACTGCTCCGGTGCCATGTAGTCGCAGGTACCCATCGGGGCCGAACTCATGGTCAGCCGAGTCTCCGGCTGCTGTTCAGCGATGAAGCGAGCCAGCCCGAGGTCGAGGATCTTCACCGAGCCGTTCTGGCTGAGCATCAGATTCGACGGCTTGATATCGCGATGCACAAGGAAGTTATCGTGGGCGTGCTGCAAACCGACGGACGCCTGCCGAATCAACTCGCAGGCGGCCTCGACGGGCAGAGGTTCGCCCGATCCGACAAGCTTCGTCAAGTCCCAGCCTTCGACGAACTCCATCACCAAGAAGTGGACGTCGCTCTCCTCGCCGGCATCCAGGGCCTGGACGATGTTCGGGTGGTCCAAACGGCCGCAGTTTTCCACCTCGAGCCGAAATCGCTCGAGTGCTTCTTGATTGTCCAGCAGGTGGCGTGCCAGGACCTTCACGGCCCGCGTCTTCCCGAGCCGCATGTGTCGGGCTTTGTAGACCACTCCCATGCCACCGCGGCCGATGACTTCGAGAAGCCGATAATCGCGGATGCGCTCCAAAGAAGGCATGGTGCGGAAAAGCGTAGGTATGAACTCAGTAAACTCAGGGAACCGTTGTTCGTACTCGCCAGCGGCCACGACCTCGCCTGCCAGCTCGCGATACTGCTGGTCGGTCAGGATCAGCTCGCGGAGGAACGCCCAACGCTCCTCCGCAGCAATGCCGTCCAGAAAGCGTTCGATCTCGGGCCGGCCGCTCTTGCCAGTCAGGGCCCGCCTCCAGCGGGATTCAAAAGCATCGCAAACCTGCTCCAGCCGAGTGCCAACCGTCGGCTGCGAACCGGTATTGCTTTGTTGAGGAGGTTTCGTATTCACCCTGCGAGCCTCGGTGGAGCTGTCGACCGCACCCAATGGATGATAGCAGCCCGTTTTGCGTATGTCGACAAAGAGCCAGTATTTGTGGCTGAAATCACCCAGCATTCCAGAGGGGGACGCGGCCCAATCCTGATAACTTGACCAGTCACCCCATGTGTGCGTCTCGACCCATTGCGTGCTGGATAGGCAGATCGTTTCGCCGTTATCTCCCTACCTCGCTTCAGTAATTGACTGTCCCGTTATTACCACGATACTGGTATCTTGCCTTAGAAACACAACTGATAGCAGGAGAGAAGAACCATGAGAGGCACATTCGCCTTTGCAGTTGCTACTGCCATTTCAGTGGCAATGGTCGCTGGGATCTGTACGGCACAAGAGCAGAAATTGACGGCCAGGCAAATTATTGACGCGGCCGGCGTCCAAGGCGGACTTGTCGTCCACGTGGGTTGTGGCGACGGACGGCTGACCGCGGCGCTACGAACGTGCGATAGCTACATGGTGCAGGGCTTGGACACCGATGCGGCAAACGTCCGGAAGGCACGCGCGCACATCCGGTCACTCGGGCTTTACGGGAACGTATCTGTCGACGCATTCGATGGCGAGCGTCTGCCCTACATCGACAACCTTGTCAATCTTGTTGTGGTTTCAGGTGTCAGTGTTCAGGTTTCGGGAGACGAGATAGCTCGCGTACTTGCGCCGGGAGGAGTCGCGTTGGTGAAACACGACCATGGGCTTCCCGACACCCGACACCTGACACCCGACACCTCCCCAGTCCTACCAGGCTGGACCAAACTCACCAAACCCCGGCCCGACACGATCGACGAATGGACGCACTATCTGCATGGTCCCGGCAACAACGCGGTCGCGCACGACACGGTTGTCGGGCCGCCGCGTCGGATGCAGTGGGTGGGCAGCCCCAGGTACTCGCGACACCACGACCACATGTCGAGCTTGAGCGCCGTGGTCTCGGCTGGCGGTCGGGTCTTCTACATCTTCGACGAAGCAACGCCCGCGTCCGTCCTGGCGCCGTCGAAGTGGGCTTTGATCGCGCGCGATGCCTTCAACGGAACCGTCCTCTGGAAGCGGCCCATCGACAACTGGCACACGCACCTGTGGAAGCTCAAAAGCGGCCCCGCGCAGTTGCCCCGGCGGCTGGTTGCCAGCGGCGACCGCGTGTATGTCACGCTGGGCCTCGATGCACCGCTCGTGGCGCTCGACGCGGCCACAGGTAAAACGATCCGGACGTACGACGGCACCAAGGCCACAGAAGAAGCGATCCTCTCGGATGGTAGTCTGTTTGCACTCGTGAACGACGCCGAAGAGAAACCAGACTACGACGGCCGGAAGCGGTTCCGCGGCTCGTACAATGCCAAGTTCTGGGACGAGGAGAAGAGGAAGATCGTGGCTGTTCGCGCGGACACGGGCGAAGTCCTGTGGACCTCCGAACGACGCGTCTTGCCGACTACTTTGGCCGCCGATACCAAACGTGTCGCCTTCCACGACGGCCAGAGCGTGGTCTGTCTGGACCGCACGACGGGCGACGAGATTTGGCGTTCCGAGGCGATCGCCCGCAGCGAGGAAATCCGCGGGTTCTATGCACCCATCCTGGTTTTGTACGAAGACGTCGTGCTGTTCTCCGGCGGTGAAACCGCCGGCAAGCAGACCGGCAGTTGGTACGAAAGTGGCCAGGACACGATGACCTCACTCGATGCGGCAACCGGTAGAGTGCTGTGGTCGGCGTACCATCCGCCGTCCGGTTACCGATCACCGGAGGACTTGCTGGTCGTCGACGGGCTGGTGTGGACCGGCGAGACAACCAGCGGCCGGGCTGTTGGCGTGTTCACCGGCCGTGACCCGCGTACGGGCGAGGTGAAGCGCGAATTCCCGCCCGATGTCTCGACCTATTGGTTTCATCACCGCTGCTATCGCAGCAAAGCCACGGACAATTTCCTGCTGACGTCGCGGACCGGCATCGAGTTCCTGGACGTCCGCGAGGAGCATTGGATCCCGCACCACTGGGTCCGCGGAGCGTGTTCATACGGCATCATGCCGGCCAACGGCCTGATCTATGCCCCGCAGCACCCGTGTGCGTGCTACCTGGAAGCGAAGATGTACGGCTTTAACGCGTTGGCGCCGGAGCCGGAAGTTCGAAACCGGAAACTGGAAACTCGAAACTGGGAAAACCGGCTGCAAACGGGACCGGCGTTTGGACAAATCGGAAATCGCAAATCGCAAATCGAAAATCCCCATGATTGGCCTACTTACCGGCACGACGCGGCGCGTAGCGGGCGAGCGAGTACGTCCGTTCCGGCGGCGCTCGGGCGAGCTTGGCAAGCTGATATTGGCGGTCGACTGACAAGCCCCGTTATCGCCGGGGGCAAGGTCTTTGTGGCCTCGGTGGATACGCATACCGTCCACGCGGTCGACGCTGCCTCGGGCAGACAGGTTTGGCAATACACAGCCGGCGGGCGAGTCGATTCGCCGCCGACCATTTATCAGGGTCTTGTGTTGTTCGGCTGTGCCGATGGCTGCGTGTATGCCCTGCGCGCAGCGGACGGCCAGCTCGTTTGGCGATTCCGCGCGGCACCGATGGACCAACGTCTGACGGCGTTCGAGCAGGTCGAGTCGGTTTGGCCCGTACCGGGCAGCGTGCTCGTCCAGGACGACGTTTTGTATTGTGTGGCGGGCAGATCGATGTTCCTGGACGGCGGTTTGCGGCTGTGGCGGCTGGAGCCGACGACGGGACGCGTGTTGTCGGAGACCGTGCTGGACGATAGCGCCGCAGAGTCCGATCAGAGGTTGCAGAAGTACGTGAGTTGGCTGAACATGCCAACCGGTCTGCCGGACATCCTGTCTTGTGACGGCCGTTACGTCTACATGCGATCACAGCCGTTCAAGTTGGACGGGTCGCGCTTGCCGCTGGAGGCGATGCCAAGCGGGCCTGACGCAGATCGCGGAGCACCGCCAGCGACACAGCGAGCCGACATCGCACATCTGTTCAGCCCCACCGGCTTTCTGGACGACACCTGGTGGCACCGCACTTACTGGATGTACGGCAGCCGATTCGTCAGCGGCTGGTGCGGATACTTCCGAGCCGGCAAGGCGACTCCGTCGGGTCGGATTCTGGTGTTCGACGAATCGAAGATCTACGGCTTCGGCCGCAAGCCCAAGTACTACCGGTGGACAACGCCGATCGAACATCACCTGTTCGCCGCCGACAAGACGCCGCCGCCCGCGTCTCAGTCGCCCGACGAACGACCGGGAGAAGGCGACTATCTGGTCGACCTTCACTGGACCAACGATCTGCCATTGCTTGCTCGAGCGATGGTATTGGCCGACGGCACGCTCTTCGTCGCCGGGCCGCCGGACTTGGTCGACGAAGATCAGGCGCTGAAGACCATTGATGCCCCGGCGACCCAGGCGAAGCTCGTTGATCAGGTCAATGCCTTCGAAGGCAAACAAGGCGCGCTGCTCTGGGCGATGTCCGCCGACGATGGAGAGAAGTTAGCCGAGTGCCAACTCGACGCGCCGCCAGTCTTCGATGGCATGGCGGCGGCCGCGGGCCGTCTCTACTTCGCGACGACCGACGGCAAGCTCGTTTGTATGGCCGGCAGGTAGACGCCTTCGGTAAGACCTTCAAGAAGCAGGCGAGGTCTATCTCTGCTCCATGCCGGCGGAAGTGCGATGAGCTGTTTCTGCAGACGGTTGGCTCGCAATACCCCCACGCATGCGTTCGGCAACGCGGTCGGTGATATCGACCGCGGAGGCGTAGGCGAAGACGACACTGTCGTTCTTTGTCACAACTGTGCTCAGGCCCAACTCCGTAGCAACCGACTGCGCCACCGGCTTCACTTCCTCGCGAAACTGCTGGATCAGCCGAAGCTTGCTGGCATTCAGATTCTGTTGGGCTTTTGCGCGTGCCTGATTCAGTTGCGTCCCCAATTGGCGGTCGATTAGTTGCAGTTCGGCTTGCTGTTTCTGCAGTTTCTCTTGCGTCTCAAGTCGAGCTGCGCCGAACTCGTTCTTTTTCTGATCGTATTGGCCGCGTAACGTCACTTGGTATTGCTGCAATTGCTCGTTCAGCAAGTCTGCCTGCTGCTTGGCGGCATTGGACATCTGCAAGTCTCGTCCGAGTTTCGCGGCAACCGCGTCCAGGTCGATTACCGCCACACCGCCGGTGCTGGCCGCTGGTTTGACGTCTTGCCGATCGCAACCGACCAGAAACGCGACGACAAGGCTGACGAACAAGGTGTTGGCACGGCCAAACATAGTCAACTCCCTACGCATAGGACTGCTAGCAGAACGCCCTTCTCCGCGTGGGCGGGAAGATAGTGTCAATCGACAACAGCCACCAGATCAATCCTGCCAAAACATTAATGTGCGTTCACGCCCCAACATGTCGGCTGGAGGTTGACGTCTTCGGTGCGCCCCGTTTGCCGGGCATGGCAGGAAACGGCCCGCAGACAGTTGCATTCCTACCCGGTGCCCGGATAATCTGAAAATGGCTAGACGCATTCACTCTCTCGATACGGAGGCAAACGACATGATCAAGACAACGCGAAATGGCCGTCTTCTAAGTGTTGGTCTTCTCATTGCGGCGATCCTGGTTGTCGGTGTGGGAGTGTCGAGCGCTACGGTGGCGGCGGACAAGACCGATAACGATGTGCTGGCCAAACAGATCCTGGAAGAGACCGGCGTGCCAGGGGGGCTGATCGTTCATCTCGGCTGCGGTGACGGGAAGCTGACGGCTGCGTTGCGCGCGAAGGACTGCTACCTGGTGCAAGGCCTGGACGCGGCCCCGGAGAATGTCGAAAAGGCCCGCCGGCACATCCGTTCCAAGGGACTGTACGGCGACGTGTCGGTCGACCGCTTCGACGGAAAGCAATTGCCCTATGTCGACAACCTAGTGAATCTGATAGTGGCAAGTGGCGAGTGTCAGGTGCCAAGTGAGGAGATCGCCAGGGTGCTCGCCCCGAACGGTGTCTCCCTCGTCCTCAATAGGCAATCGGAAATCGACAATCGGAAATGGGTCAAGCCTCGGCCGAAAGAAATCGACGACTGGACCCACTACCTTTACGACGAAAGTGGAAACGCCGTTTCGCAGGACATGGTGGTCGGTCCGCCTCGCCACTTCCAATGGACCGGCAGTCCGCGGTGGGCGCGGCACCATGATCGTCGTGCGAGCGCCAGTGCGATGGTCTCGGCGGGCGGGCGGATCTTCTACATCTTCGACGAGGGCTCGACCGCTTCGATCATGCTGCCGCCCAAGACAGTGCTGATCGCGCGGGATGCCTTCAACGGCACCATCCTTTGGAAGCGAGATATCCCAACGTGGCATACGCATCTGTGGCCGTTCAAAAGCGGGCCCACCCAGCTCCAACGCCGCTTGGTGGCCATCGGCGAGGTGGTCTACGTCACGCTCGGGCTCGACGCGCCGCTAGTCGCCTTGGACGCGGTGACCGGTGAAACGGTGCGGACCTATGAAGACAGCCTTGCCACGGAGGAGGTAATTGCGTCGCAAGGCGTTTTGTTCTTGTTGGTCAACAAGGAACCGCAGAAATACGACGACTTCAGACCCGAAGACGTGGGTATCGGCGCGGAACGCGACCGCGTGATGCGCGATTGGCCATGGAACGAGAAACCACGACATGTCGTGGCGTTGGACGCGGGGACGGGGAAACATCTTTGGAATACAGAAACGCCCGTAGTTCCCCTGACGCTGGCAGTCGACGCGGATCGTGTCTATTTGCACGACGGCGACAAGGTAGTTGCCCTGGACCGCAAGACCGGCGACCAGTTATGGAGTTCCGCCCCAGTGGACCGTCAGGAGAAGGTGCCCACAAACATCACTCCGACCGTTGTGGTTCACGAGGACGTTGTCTTGTTCTATGGTGCGACGAGGAAGCTGACGGGCCTTTCGGCCAAGACCGGCGAGGTGTTATGGACCGAGCCGCATCCCCGCTCGGGCCACTACTGCCCGGAGGACGTGTTGGTGGCCGGCGGCCTGGTGTGGGGCGGCGAAATTGCCGGCGGGCGCGATAGCGGCGTCTTCACTGGACGCGACCCGCGTACAGGTGAAATCAAAAGCCAGTTTCCGCCTGACATCGACATTTTCTTCATGCACCAACGATGCTATCGCAGCAAGGCGACGGACCGCTTTCTGATCCCCGGCTGGACCGGCACCGAATACATCGACTTCCGCAACGAGCACTGGGTCACAAATCACTGGGTGCGCGGCGGCTGCATCTACGGGGTCATGCCGTGCAACGGTTTGACCTATACCACGCCCCACGCCTGCGCCTGCTATATGCAGGCAAAGTTGTACGGATTCTGCGCGCTGGCTGCGGAGCGAGAGTCGAAGAGTCAGCCAGAGGATCGGCTGGAACGCGGACCGGCATACGACGATGACATGGCCAGCGGAATGGTCATATTGGACGGAAAACCAGTTCCTGGCACGATCGTTGAATTTCGGCCGGAGGGTGGCGGCTCGCCTTCGCGTGGCGTGGTCGACGCAAAAGGTCGCTTCAAGCTGCGTATGGCGCCTGGTAAGTACTCCATCGCTATCAGCAACGTGGACGATCCTGAACAGCGCACGTCCAAGGAGATTGACAGCCCGGATCCTGGCGAATGGTCCACCTACCGCAATGACCCGGCGCGTAGCGGATTCACGACGGCTTCCGTGTCTGCGGACTTGACGGCGAAATGGAAGGCCAAGCTAGGCGGTCGGCTATCGAGCGTCGTCGTCGCCGATGGCAAACTCTTCGTGGCGTCGGTGGATACGCATACGGTTCACGCACACAGCGCGGATTCCGGCGAGCCCGTATGGAGCTTCACGGCGGGGGGTCGCGTCGATTCGCCGCCGACGATCTGGAAAGGACGTGTGCTTTTCGGGAGTGCCGATGGATACGTGTATTGCCTGAGGGCTTCTGACGGCGAACTGGCGTGGCGTTTCCGCGCCGGGCCGGAGGATCGGCGGATGACGTCCTTCGAGCAAGTCGAATCGGTGTGGCCCGTCTCCGGTAGTGTGCTTGTGCAAGACGGTGTCGTCTATTGCGTGGCCGGCAGGTCGATGTTCCTGGACGGCGGTTTGCGTTACCTGCGGATCGACGCGGAAAGCGGCAAGTTGATCTCGGAGGTCATCTTCGACGAAAACGATCCGGAAACGGGCGAGAACCTGCAGACGCACGTCGAGGTCAGAAACATGCCGGTGGGGCTTCCCGATATCCTCTCCAGCGACGGTGAGTCCCTGTATATGCGTTCGCAGCAATTCGATATGGAAGGCAAACGTAGTTCGCTGGTCCAAATCAAGGGCACGGACGCCAATCGAGGTGCCGATCAGCAGGGCCCGGCCACACACCTGTTTTCGCCTACCGGTTTCCTGGACGACACTTGGTGGCACCGGTCCTACTGGGTCTACGGCCAGCGTTTTTCGGAAGGAGCCGGCGGCTGGCCTCAGGCCGGCAAGTTCGCCCCGGCCGGTCGAATCATGGCAATGAACGACTCCAACGTATACGGCTTCGGCCGAAAGCCGGTGTACTATAAGTGGCGAACGCCGCTGGAATATCACTTGTTTTCCGCCGGCAAGAAGCCGGAAATCGTACGCCAAGCGGTCGGCCCCGCTCCGAAGGCCAAACCCGGCTCGAAGCCCGCGGCAAAGCGCCGGGCGGGACCGCGGGTGCAACATCCCCACTACGAATGGTCGCGCACCATACCGTTCTTTGTCCGCGCAATGGTCCTGGCCGACAAGACGCTGTTCATCGTCGGTCCGCCGGATGTGGTGGACGAGGAGGAAGCCTTTCGCCGAGTCGGTGATCCCGATATGGATGCAAAGCTTGCCGAGCAAGATGCCGTACTGAACGGCTCGCGAGGCGCCCTGCTTTGGGCGGTCTCTGCGGAGAATGGCGATAAGCTGGCCGAGCACAAACTCGACTGCCTACCCGTCTTCGACAGCCTGATCGCCACGAAAGGCCACCTGTACATGGCCACCACCGACGGCCAGATCCTGTGCTTCCGTGGGAGTGAATAGGCCGTTCGACAACGAATTGTCGATGTTGCGAAAGAACGCAAAATGGCAGGGGAATAGCCTTTGTAAATCATTCCCCTGCCCCCATTCCCCTGCCGAATTCAGGGCTTGTCCGGAATGACAGGTGCGGCGATTCTGGGCAGCGGTGGCTGCGCCAGCTCTTTGTCACCAATCAAATACCGAAACATCAAGTAGTCCACGAGTTCGTGGTAAGCGTGTCCCGCTTGCATCATGCTCTGTTGCGCATAGTCGTTCAGAAATGCTTCCGCACGCTGTGCGCCATGTTTTTCAAAGATGCGACTTGCTGCTTTCTCCAACTCCGGCTGTACGCCAAGAAACCTCTCTTCGGCGGGCTTCAGGACGTGCTGGACATCCTTGATCGCGTCTTGATATCTCAGGTTGTTCGTTAAGTTTTGGACCAAGCGAAAGTTCCACTGAGGCTGCTTTCTATCGATGCGAGTGAAATCGGCCGGCTGGTCCCACGAATCCGGCAGTTCCGTTGCGCCTGCGTAGACGGGTACAAAACAGCTCGTGTTGGCCGGTCCGTAGGCAAACCACAAACAATTGCCGATCGGATCCGGCAACGCGTCTCGCAATTGAGCGATGAACACATATCCGCTGGTGGGCGTGCAAATGGCGCGTTCCGGCCGGACATCCAGCAAGTCGAACAACTCGGCAGAACCCCACGGTCGCGCCAGCGGACTTTTGTGCCCCTTGGTTTGGAAGGCTGGATTCTTTGTCAGATCGAACGGCGTGCCTTCATAGCCGTCTCGCATGATGTCCATGAGTGTCCGGACTTCGATCGGCTTGTCCGGCTTCACCGAAAACGGATACCGGTCCACCGCGGGATCGCCGGTCGCCTTGAGTCCTAGCGAAGGGGCCGCCAGGCTAAGGGCTCGCCATTCGCGTAGCGAGTTGTATTTGCTCCCCGGGCCACCGTAGGCCTCGTACCACACAAACGGCTGCCCTGGCTGCCAGAACTTCAGCTCTTGCGCCAACGAGAAGATGTTGGCGGATGCCATGAAGTGGTCCTCGTCATCCAGGTCCACCTTGCCGATTCGGCTGCGGTTCGCGCTGCATCCAACCTGGCCGTCGGGGATTCGTTGGGCGCACCATACGCCGCCCGGTTTGCCGCTGTCAGGCGTCCAGTTTTCGCCCGGGCCAAAGATCTCCATGAGCCACGTTTCCTGGTCGTCGGCGATGGGCAGCGCGACTCCCGCGCTGGGAGCTCGGTAGTACAAGAATCCATATTCGTCGATCATCGAGCCGATCACGCGGATGGCCTCGCGGGCCGTCTTGGCCCTCAACAGACCGTTTGCGATCAACGACGTGGTCCAGTGGTTACTGTTGGGGCCAACAACACCTCTGTCGCAGGCCAAGCCGGCTCGCATCGGCAGAAACTCGATGGCGATGCTCAAACCATGCTCGTTCAGTCCGCCGGTCGTCATGCTCTCCACGTTACCCGCCAGGATGATACTGCGATAAGTCTCTGTCGTCGGCAGATAACCAACCAGGTCGTATCCTCTCCTGACGTTCGCCTGATACTCTTCGTAGTTCTTGGGGCGGGGCACATTCCAATACATAGGCAGCTTCGTGTCCGGAGGATACGTCTTCGCAGGCATGACATAGATCAAACCCATCACATCCCCGTCGCAGGAACTGGCCATCAACACCGAGCCGTCTTCAGTGGCCCGTTTGCCGACCATCACCGTCGTGCACGCGGCAACCGGTCGAGTCGTTCCCCAGACGGAATATAGGACCAGCAGCAGAGTTACGGCGCGTCTAGCATTCGTACTGTCTGTGTTGATCATACGTGTCTCCCTCAGTGTTGCCGAAAAACACCGTCGGATGGGTCCCAAAACGCCCCCGTCTTTACCCACGTTTTTGTCTCGCCCCTGCTGCCTTGCGTGGCAGGAACGCCAGTTTGACCGGCTAGTATCGGAAAGTCGCCGACGCCCGCCCCCTGCCAGCTTGTCTGGCAGGAGCGCAAGTCTCGGGCTAGGTCCGAAACTCATTCACCTGCCGCACGAGGCGGCAGGGGTCTTTGTGCGAAATTCGCTTTCTTCTTCTAGCCTTTCAAACTGATCCACCTGCCTGACGAGCAGGCAGGGGCATGATGATATGTGAGTAAGGAAAGAGGCATGGAAGCCCGTCCTACGAAAAACGTTCGAGGTTATCAATCCTCGACCACGATCCGAAAACCGACGTTATGGACGCCTTGCCAGGCGGGAAAGGCCAGCCGATGGGACGATCGGCAGCGTTTCGGACGGTCGTAGAACGATCCGCCTCGAACAACTCGCTTCTCCGAACTGGTTTCACGTGCAATGTCGTTGCGTCCATCGTTTGCGTCGTAGGGGTAAGAGCGATAGGCCGAACGCGTCCATTCGGCAGCGTTGCCGTGGACGTCGTAAAGCCTCAGAGCGTTTGCCCGGTACGACGCTACGTCGGTCGTGCCGATCGCCTGATCGTCGAACTGCATCACGGCCGGGATGGGCTGCAAAACGGCTACGCCCGCCGTGCCTTCGTATAAACAGGCCAGCGAGCGATCGGCCACGTTGGCCATGTCGGAGAAATCGGCATCCGTTTCACCGTAGCACAGCGCCGTCGTTGTCCCGGCGCGTGCCGCGTATTCCCATTGCGCCTCGGTCGGTAACGTGACTCGACGCCCCGTCTTCTCCGAAAGCAGGCGACAGAACTCCATCGCGTCATTCCATGATACTCGGACGGCGGGCTGGTTGGGATCGTCCAGTTGTATGCCCGGCCCGTCGCGGTCAATCTGACGCTTTGTGAACACGCCCGACGAGTGCTCGGGAAGAAACCGGCGGAACTGGACGTTGGTGATTTCTGTCCGGCTGATCCAGAAGCCGCGTTCGATTGTGACGACCGATGCGGGCCATTCGTCGGCCTCGCCCTCGCCGGTTGTGTCGCCCATCACAAAGCGTCCCGGCGGCACGCGGACCAGTTCGATCGTCAGACCATCGTCCAGATCGACTGTCATCGTGTCCGTCGGCGCCGGCTCGAAGGTGGGCGCCGTTCCTTTCAACTGGGCCAGCAGACCTGAAATCACGCGGCGCCGTTCGTCCGCCGTCGGCGTCGCCGCTGCGGGAATGATGGGCGAGACCGTCGCGTCGATCAACGACACGGGAACGAATTCCGGATCCATCTTCGGACCGCCGGTGGACTGGCCAAGCTCGTGTCGGTGTCGATCCGCGCGGCGCGGGATGTCAGCCACATCGCCCCACGTTCCATGGCACGGACCGTTCAAGTCGATCCATGTAACAAACCGGTCCCAGGCCTCCTGGTCCAAGCGGACTCCGTGATGGCCTTTCATCAGCATCTGGACCAGTTCGCTCGTATCCGCGTGGTATTCGCCCGGCCGCAAAAGAAGAACGCCGTCTTCGATGTTAACTCGGCGGATAAAGGGAATGAGCGCATCATAGGCTGGGGTATAACGCATTTTGAGCTCGCCGTACGGATGCGGCATGCCCGTACACGGCTGAAAGCGATCCGCAAACTTGCTTGGGATCGACGGGTCGATTCGGCTGGCGCCGAGCCGCGTAAGTGGCAAGCCTTCGTAGTTTGCCACAAATCGTTCGTCCCGCAGGTCGGGAATCACTTGACCGTCTTCACGCGGCTGACCGTCGTGGCAGCCCGCGCAGTGTTTGTCCAACGCGGGTTGCACGTCTCGTGCGAAATCGAACCCGCGCGCCGGGCCGTACCACGGTTCGATTTCAGATACGGTACTGGTCGCCGCGATGTCGTTCCGCACGATAGGCGAGTCGCGTGGTGTCTCGTGGCAGCCGACGCACGAAGCCGTCTCGCCCGGCATGGCCGTGTACCAGCTTCGCATAAGTTGCACGGCCTTGCCCTCCGCATCCAGGGCTTGTAGCGTCAGAGGCGTATTGGCGGGCACGCGGAACTTGGCCGAACCGTCTTCGTAAATCGGCACCGTGCCCAGAATCCGCATGGCCTCCCACGGCCCGCCGCGGCCGATCTTGTCCGGGCCGGCCATGCCGGGAAATCCGAAGTGGTAGGCCGCCACGCGTAGCCTCTTGATCGTGCCGCGCGGGACGCCCGCCAAGCCCGGCCCCTTGTAGATGTCGTGCAGCACCACAACCGCGTCGTCCCGAGAGGGGTCCGTGCGGTCCGGTATCGCTCGCGGCATCGGACGCTTCTGGATCGGCAGTGGTTCCGTGAAGTCGTATTTCGGATCGGTCAACACCGGCGTGATGTTGTCGAACACGTCGACCAGGTAGATCCCCCACGGCTGTTTGCGGCCCGGTTGCATGGCGGTCAGAATGTACTTTTCACTCAACGGACAAGGATGGAGAAACTGCAGCTTCGCATTCTGAGTAAGAAAATCCCGCACGACGGGCACGATCGGCTCGCCGCGATGCGAGACGCGGTGGACGATCCCGCTTTCCCCGCTCCAGCCTTGCGAAATGTCCAGCACGGCCAATTCGCCCATCCGGTTCTGTCCGTGATAGCCGGCCAGCACAGCAGCGATCTTGTTCGGCGAACCTGGCACGGCTCGCGGGAAGAACAGGCAGTTGGGATAGTACGAGTTGCTGCCATACACGGCTCGCTGGCTCGTCCCGTCCGGATTCATCACCATCAGCGGACGCACGTAGGCGTGCAAGATGCCGGTGTAGTCCCATCGACTGTAGATTACCTGTCCGTTCGGCAGCACAGAAGGATGCAGGTCCAAATCCTGGTCGAAGCACAACTGGCGCACGTTCGCACCGTCGGCGTCCATCGCGTACAGGCAGCAGGCACGCTCGCGACCATGCCAACACGGCACGCCCGTGTAGGAGGCCGTGGAAGAATAGACGATGCGACCGTCCGGCAGATAGCACGGATCGAAGTTGTCCACGTCGGGGACCTCGCGGGACACTTGACGCGGGCGCCTGCCGTCCATCCCCATCTCGTGGATCTGCCAAGTGCGGCCGTTCGGCATCGTGAACAGCAAACGGTCGGCGTCGAAGTGCAAGTCCATCTCGCCGACGAACGCGCCGCCGCGTGGGCGGAACAGCGTGACGAGTTGGCCGTCCGGACGAACCGGTGACAGGACGGCAAGTTCATTGTCATAGCCATGCTGGCCCAGGCAGGTATTGCACTGGTGGTTGGTCGGCAGGCCGAGTTGCCCTTTCTCGCGCTTCAGAACGAGCAGCCGGTCGAATTCCAGCAATGGATTGGCCAGCAGAGCCTCGTCACGAAGCTTGCGAAATCGCTCTTCCACCGCTGGCGACCTCGTGTCCCTTTCTTTCCAGAGGGCCCTCCAACGCCGAAGAAACTCCAGGCCGTCCGGATACGCGTCGCCGAATGTGGTGATCTGGTCCTCGATCGCCAGACGCAACGACTCCAGCCGGTACGGCAGCCGTTGCTTATGGGCCGTGACCTTCGCATCGTATTGCGGACGGCGCTCGATCGTCCGTGTTCGAGCCGGCGGAGCCGTCCGGACTGGCGGGACATGGATTGACGGAGCGATCGGGCCAACCAACTCCGCCCGCTTCTTCGCTTTCGGCGCAGCAGCAAAGGCGCTGGAATCCACTCCGAACCGCCCCACGGCCACGCTACACGCGATGGCCGCAACCACCGTCAAACGAAAGAGCAAAATCGGGGTCAAGCGTTCACGCGTTAAGAGAACAGGTCTCACCGTTTGCATCCTCCCGTCACACAGTATTCTCTACCGATCAACGCGATCGTTTTCTGAGCTACCACCAACCAGTATAACAACTGCCTCTTGGTGACGAACCCCCGACTTTGTCCACTGCAAGGTTCAGGGAGGTACGACTACAAAAAGGTACCGGCACTCACGGTACGGGAGGTCAACGATCGCATCGAAGTGTTCGCCATCGGGTTGCAGCGACGCTTCAACCCGGACGAAGAATGGAAAGCCTTGGAGCGTCTGCCCAAGAGGCAAAGGCGGAAGGCAAACACGGAGTACATGCGGTCGGTCGAAAGCCTAGCCGACGCAATCGAGGGCATCGCCGAGTACAATCCAGGCTGGAAGCCGGACAAGACATTTCGCGATTTCTGCGAGTACGTCACCCAGCGACGGATGGGCAAGGACGGGCGGTTCTACCGCGTGCATTTCAAGACGGGGGCGACGGTCGATCTAGTACCACCCGGCAGTCTTGCTTCGGGAATGGAATTGGTGAAGGATGGTAGGCGAAAGGCCGGGTGGCGATTTGTGTCACCGGACATTGATCGGTTGTGGAGGGAGTACGCTGCCCAGCATGCGGGGAACAGGAACAAGTAGGGTATCCCCGGCCGGGATGCAGGCCTACAGCAGCCTTGCTGTGGCCTCGCGGATCGCGTTGGCATCCTCCGAGTGCCGACAGCCCGGTGTCAGGCCCCAGAAGTTGGCCGGGCTCCTGCAACGGGGAAAGTTCTCGATGGCTGCGACAGGGATCGTCCAGCCGACAGGCCCGGCGAGAACCCCGAATTGGCGGCTGCCCAAATAGCGAGCTTCGATACACCTTAGGTTGCTATGCGTCGTGATTAAAGTATACTGTTTTTTTGGGTGTTATGGCCCTTCTTGATTGAGCTCTGTCCTGTTCCCCCGTCCGTAGGCAAGTGGAGTCTTCCCAGCGTGGACACCGACTCGGACAATCGGCGGGCGCGTCGACTCGTTCTGGGCGCATGTGCGTTGCTGCTGCTGGGCGTGCCCTCGGTGCTGCTTCGGTGGGCGGACCTGTCGCAAGCCTCCGTCGCAGAGCGTGCTGACGCAGGCATCTCGCTTGAAATCCAGCAAATCCGCCAGGAAGCGGACCGACTTTTCGTTGAGAAGCAGACTGGCGAGATCGACAAACTTACAAGTGGAACCGTCCCGTCTGGCCGGCCCTTGCTGCTTAGCATAGACAGACTGAGCCACGCGACGCGTGAACACCTTTTTACTGCCTTTGGCGCTCCCACTGAAGAGATAACACAGAACGCCAAGGACTTGGCTACCTGTTTTGTTGAAGTGGAATGTCGTTCGAAGCGTGATTGGCTGGTCGCGATCCGTGAATTCCCGCACGCGACGAACGTTTTTCAGTTCCTTATCGTGCTGCTCGGCGAGTACGTACTGTTTCTTTCCGTCCTCATGCTATGCGCGGCCTCTGTGCGTCAGATGGCGGCCAATGCGCAACGCCACCGCCCCCGCACTAATCGCATCGGTTCGTGCCAGCAGCGATCCCAACGGCTTGAACGCGCGGCGTTCGGATTTGCCTTGGTGGCATTGGCTAGCTCGGTCTGTGTGGTATGGGCTTATTTCGGAATCGTGGTGACCACCGAGTCTGATCTTGGCGGCGCAAGCGTCGGGCGCGTTGACGATCAGAAGAGCCGCGCCGACTATGAAGCCAGATATGGCGAGGCCCTCAGCCGCCTCCGCGAGGTCGTGGATGCTCCGCAGACGCGGCAACTCCTAGTGGATTGGGAGGAGGCTCAGACGCACTTGCGTGCCGCACACCAGTCGTCTCAGGCCGTTTTGTACCTTGATGGCCGACTTCGACAAAGAGAGCAACGTTTGATGTGGTTGACGGTCGCACGTTCGGTCGACGTGGGTGTCAAGCTGTTTGTTGTCGTTATCGTGTTGGGCCTGTTTTGGCGAACAGGGCGCCGCATCACCAAATCTGAAGATTTGGAGGACCAAGAGGAAGCTGCTAAGTGCCCGAGTTGCCGTCGCGATTACGGAGAAAGGAAGACGGAAACTCGGATTGCGTCCAAAGCATCCGTAGCGGATGTGAACACTAACGTCACCTGCAAAAACGAAGTCAGGTGGCGAATGGACGAGCGGCCCAGAACTTGCGATTTCACTATACGAAAGGACCGCCTGGCGCTACGGCGGCTGTGCTTTACTCTGATCGGCGAGCCCGATACTGGGAAATCGTTTTGGCTAACGGTTGCCTTCAAACGACTCATTCAAGAACACAAGGCGAGAAGACTGAAAGTCTGGGAGATCGAGACGGAAGGCCTGCAAGATCTCAAGAGGAATCTAGAGAACTTCGCCAAAGGAAGAAGGGAGCCCATTGGCACCCCGCGAGGTCTCTCGAAGCCTGTGCTATTCGAGATTACTGAACGAGTCGAACAGATGGATCCGAATAGGTTTCTGGTCAGTCTTTTTGATTGCGCTGGCGAGGAGATTAGAACACTGGCGGACAATCAGTCTGCCGGCTTCTTTGAAGGCATCCTGGAAGCCGACGGTTACCTGCTTTTTCTGGACCCAAGGAATCGGAACAGATTCGAAGAACAAGCACAGGGTGTTCGAAAACTCATCGAGGGTGTCGAGATCACGCAGCGCAAGGTGCCTTTGGCAATCTGTCTGACGATGATCGATGCATTGGACTCGTGGCAGCCCCTGCTGGAAGTCGACAAGTTTCTCGACAAGCTCCGCGAAATCGACGAAGACGTGACGCTATTCGGGAAACATCTCCAACTCATCGAGGAGCGTTCGAAGGCGACTGCTTCGTTCATTGAATCTTCAATGCGCGAACTCTTTGTCCACGTGAACGTTGGCCGGGCATTCGACAAGTATCGTTACTTCCCAGTGACCTCTACTGGATTTACACAGGAAGGCGATCCAATGTATCCGTATTCTGTACTAGAGCCTTTGTTGTGGTTAATATCGGTGAGCGGATACAATTCGTTTCCGTGCTCCTACAACAGAAGTGACGATGGATCGCATTGACATTGCGCTGGTGGCGAACGGACACGCGATCCTTGGATAGCGTCGTAGTTACCGGAGAGCAAGCATGGCAAATCCTGCGGACGATTCCAGGCGAGGCCAGCCTGACGCTGGCGGGGGCGATAAACCCACCAAGCGTCGCGGTGTCCTGACGCCACGGGATCATGCCTCGGGGGCTCTCCCAAGGGACTCGGCCACGCCACAGAATCGACCGGCGATGCCTGACAATGCGGAGGCTTTGGCCGCGAAGCAGGATGCTGTCCGGCGTGACGACCAACCGCCCCGCCAGAAAACGGACAATCAAGCCGCCAGATCGGAGGATGAGCAAAAGAAGAAGAACAGAGATGAACAGCGAGCGAGACAGGAGCGCCACGAGAAACTCGTAGAAGCCATAAAGGCGGGCGATATCCACAGTGAGCAGACTTTCTGCGAGTTATTCGACGTCAACCTCCTGAAGGACATGGACTTCAACACGGAGGAACAGAATAAGATCAGGAACTGGCTGGAACGACATTTCAGCACTCCTGACGCTGTGGGATTGAAGGAATATCGTCTGGGAACGTTTGAGTGCATTCAACCGTTCCAGGAATATGGCATTCGGTGGACTTGGCCACGAAAAGGAGTGGCTGACCAATGCGTGCTCGCCGTTTTCGAGTCCGCTAAGTCGACTCGCGCCTCGTCAGCGACTGGCCGGTCCCCACCGGATCTGGAGGAAAGCAAGCCTTCACTCATCGACCAGCATCCGGAAGATGTCATGGAGACGTTTACATTGAAGCGGTCGGGACCGGTTTTCTGCAAACCGTGTCATCGCGAGGAAGTTCTGAGTGAATTTGCACCACCGACGGTGGAATACGGTGAGGATGAAAACTGGGGAGGATTCGACGTGGTCGTCTGGGCAGTGATCGAACTTGATTCCATCAAGACCCCGAATGGAAAACCGTGCGCTACCAAGGGGCTTTGGCTGGGCCGTTTGCCGAAACGTCAGGGCGTCAAAAAGACGGAAGGCCGGCCAGACAGAAAGCACAACGCTAAACATAGATAGACGCATGCGTCGCCAATTCGAACGAAAGGCGAACGTTCAGTGGTCTCGGCGTTGATCAGGGAGCCAATGCCAGCGTGCGATAGGGAGTTGATTTCACCTCGCGCAGCGAGACGTGCGAGTCGGAGCGACCAGTGGAGACGATCGGGGAGGCCTCGTGATGCCTCGGGTAGATCAGGTCTATTTCACACACTGCAGGCAATCGACGGCGGTCCTATCGTCCGATGACTCGGATCGAATCTACGGGTACGGCGCCAGAGCAAGCTCCTACAATGTCCGAGAACTTCGTGAAAAGATCGGTGACAGCATTGCCCCCCTTGAGTGTACGTACACTCTGCCGCGAGACGCATCCCCAGACGCACTCTACAGCTTAGGGCCGGCTACGGCCCCCATTCGGCTTTTTTACTGCCCAGACTCGCGAGGTTTCAGCATCGTGGGTCACGTATGCTACCGCTCGCGTGACGTCGTCGATCGGCCCGGCTCTTATTTTGCGCATTGCCTTTTTTCGCCTAAGCAACGTGCTGTTGACGGTTGGCGCGGTCTTGATTTGCTGCGACTGTGGAAAGCCGAAGGATGGCAATGCGAAGACGAAAATCTCGACCATGAGCTTCTGCCTATTGATGCCCCTCAGGATGTTCGGTTGGGGCTGAGTCCGTCGATTGACCGAAAGGTCGTCGAGAGCTTCTTGAAGACCGAAGCTGGTGGGCAATTTCATGACCCGGGAAACATGATCACCGACTTGTGCCGGGAGGCGCCGCCGGAGATACGTCAGAGACTAGTCGAGTATTGCCTGCGAGGCTTCCTCGAAGCGAGGGCAGCGCAGAAGCCATTCTTGCTGGTGGCCGATCCCGAACTTGCATGTTTACTCTTTTTTGCAGTTCTCTGCCTGGCCCCGCCGTGCCTTACCGAGGGTTTCGCAGGCTTCTCGACCTACGAAACCGATCTTCGCAACGCGCCATACGAACTCGTGGCGACAACGTTTGTTGACCCGGAGAGTAACGACCTGGAACAGAACGAGCGGGATCTTGCGGGATTCTGGCTAAACACGTTTCGCTGTATGGAGCACCGGCCTTTTCAGTACGACTATGAGCACTACCCCCGCCTCATCCTGGAAGCCGTCGAGCGTGATGGCTGGACAGCGGCTGACAGAATCCTTCAGCGCATTGAACGATTGAAGCCTCGCTCCGCCGCGGATCTCGAAGACTGCGTGCGTGGGCATAGGCTCCTGGTGTCGATGCTCACCCCACCCTTTTCTTGCCCCCTAGTCAACGGACTATCTAACACGTCACGGAACTACATTTGCCAGATCGCGCGCGACACTTTTCTGTCTCCAGATGGCCTTTCGGAGGAAATCCAGGACTGTTTGAAGCAAGTTGCGAGTGCTGCTCAATCCGTGCCCTTCCTTAAAGCCCTCCAAGAGCTCCTGTCCCTAAAAGAGCCATTGCCCATCAAGGAACTTAGCGTCGTCGGGACGCGGTTGATCGGCAAGTTTTTTGGCGACGTGATGGGCACTGTGCTTGAGGACAACGAATTCCACATTGCATGGGGGATGCATGCATTCGCGCTGATTGTTCGCAACAGAAAACGGCTGCCGGGCGATACTCAGGACGCGTTGGGGAGTGAGAAGTTCTACGGTTGTCCAACCACTCGGTTGGACATCATCATCAGCGATTACCTGGCAAAGCTCCGCCAGCCGGACGATGTGCTCTACCTCTATGACCAAACTACTGCCAAGAACAAGAGACCGATGTTCGTCGACCGGATTCTGGCATCGTGCTCTCGAAAGCCCAAGTTGATGGAAGGTCTGGAGCTCATCGTCAGTGATCGCTGGGAGTCCCATGAGCTTCCTCAGAAAGTGTTGCGACACGGCCCGGCTTTGCCCGCAGTCTCCGAACTGTCGCGCGAAGCGGTTATTCAATTGCTCGGGAAGTTGCTCGATACTAATAGCGTTGGCGATTGGCAGCGAAACCTCGCCATCCTCCGTACAGCCTTCGACTACTTGCCCGAGGCGGACCAGTCAAACGCCGAGCGTTGGTTCGATTTCGCCGAACATGTTAGCGAGTTGGGCAGAGTGCGGGATGACTCGCACGAGGGACTCCGCGACGCGTGCGAGCAGATCGTGCAGAGCTTTCAAAAAATCGACCGCAGTCACTGCGATGGAATTCGCGATGAGAAATGCCTGCTTCTTGGGCTTGTCGAACAAGCGGCCAAAGTGCCCGCAAGTCGCCGGGCATTGATTGACGATGCACTTGGACAATTGCTGTGCGCCAAACGCATCAAGGAATTGATCGGCTCCCTCGAATTCGACCACGCTTATCGAATTCTACGTTTGAAGCGCAAAAGGCCATGGTATCTGTTTCAGTGGATCCGGGAACGGATTTGGGGAACAGAGTGGATTCCCCCCACTATCGAGTTCACGTTCCCGAACCATTGGGCCGATTCGGTTCGAGTTGACGTGGAAGTCGAAGTGAAGCCAATAGGGGGCTTAGTCATGAAGAAACCGACGAAGCCGTGGCCGTTGGAGCCGCGCCACAAGAATAGACCGATCAAGATTGACCTTAAGGAAATCACGCGAGCCATATCCAAGGACCATGTCGCCTTCACTGGCTTCACGGTACGATTGACGGTCCATTCGCAATGGTCGGATGAATTAGGGTCCTGCGAAAAGTCATTCGGCCGGGAGGAACTAAGAAAGAAGGGTTTTATCTTTACGTTAGTCGATCCTAAGGGAAAAGGACAGGATGACATTGGATTTACGGAAGGCCTTTTGAATTCACCGCGCCGAGAGGGAGATAGTAGTCGCGGGACAAGTGGGGAGTACTAGTCGTGAAGCGACAATACGCAATTCCGTTTCTCTTGGTGGCAGCGATCATCCTGTGCGTTGCCCACTTGACTGTCACCGGCTACCTTCTGTGCGATGAGATGTGTGCCGTAACCACTTCTGTCATGGCCGGTCGCGGCCAAGGGGACGTGGATCAACGGAAGAACACGAAACTGGCGGGCCAGCTTCTCCAGGAGAGCGCGGCGGATGCGCACCCGCTGCTGACGAATGAGAGCCGGTCCAAAGTTACGGTGGAAGCGGGAATGGCAGGGGAGGAAGCGGCTAAGATGCTGGCCGCATTAGAGGAACTCCGCACATCCACGAAGTTATGTCAGCCGCTGGTCCAAAGCAGTGGCAGTTTGACGCAGACACATCTGGACAAGCTGACAAATGCACGAAAGAGCTTGGGTAACCAAGATACCGGAGCGAGAAATGAATGGCTTATCGCTGCCCTTGATTCACAGATCGAATTCCTTGGGACAGTCGTCGAATTGAGGAAGCAATTGAATACGGCGCGATCATTGTTTGACGAAGAGGACTGGCCGGCGGCGATCAAGGCTTGCCAGGAATATGATAAGTCCTTTCACGACACCGTCTCTGAAGAGGATCGACTGTTGATTGAGGGTGACGTCAGACTGCGAGACCGTCTGGAAGAGATCGCTGTCGCTTTTTCGGAGGGGCAGACGTCGCTTGCCGAACGTATCCGGCGCGCGATCTTGGTTTTTGAATCTCGCCACGACGAAGAGACGCGAATTCTGCTGCGATCCAAACTGCCCCAGTGGATCCGGGATATTAGTGCAAGGAAGGTACCGCACGACACACCGAGGCAGCTTCAAGAAGCGGTGGGCACGGAGCATCGGAATGTCGTGGTTGGCTTTTTTGAGAAGGTCGGCTCCGACAAGTATCGTTTTCGCGAGAAGCTGACTTCTAAGGAAACCTGGGAGATCGCTCGGTCGCGAATACGCTACGGGCCGGAAGAGCCGATGTTTAAGAAAGCCGTTGACGAATTCAATCGGGCAGCGGAGTCACTGGACCTCGACTTCTGGAACCGCGAAAGCTGGAAGGCTTTCTGCGATAGGTGTGAGCAGTTGGACGCGGATGTGGCGCCATTTCGAAAGGTGGCAATGGAAGGCATGGCAGGGAGGGAAGCATTCGAGCAAGGGGTGTGGCCAGAAGAGTATCGAAGGGTCTACGTAGACCTGTCATTTCGCACGGAGGCGGACGCGTCACGTGCCGTGTGGGCCTCTTTCGACACTATTTCTGTGATTGTGAACAATGAGTTGCGTCAGGTAGGATCCAGTGAGTAGGTTGGCCCCCGGTCGCCAGCTTTGCGAAAGAGTGCGTCGGTCCCACATCGGCCCAGCGATCTTCATCGAGAACATCCATACACGGAAATCACGGGCTGCAATGCCATCGGACATTCTCGAAGCACCACCAGATGTGATGTGATCCTTCACAATTAGGGAAAGAAAGACGCGAAGAACGACCATCGCGCGCATTTGTTCGGCAGGACGTCTGACGCGCATCAACTTCGCAACACGCCGCACACGGCCGTGACGACTATTCTGTTGCCGGAAGAGTACTGCCCACCAGTTCCGAAGTTGGACAGGTTCGCTTCGGCGAATCACAAGAGAAATCAAGCCGCATGATTCTCGACAGAACTAAGCCTGCGAGCTATGCCACGCGACGTGTTGGCGAAGGTGCGGCAGAGACATTTGGGCGGGCAATCTGAGTCGCGGCTTAAACCGTATACAACGTTGGAGCCCTGATCGTCCCCGTGTCCGTTTTCAAACTGCTACACTGCAACCGGTCAGGATTTGCGGAAATGGTACGATGGCCCTCCGAGGCCGTTGATCGCCAGCCAGTGCCGACGGCCTCGGAGGGCCATCGTACAAAACCCCAGATTTCACCCGATTTGAGTATAACAACCAGACGAACGCTTACGACCGATTCCGCAACACGCGTGCGCGACGAATAGTTGCTGCCAACCGAAACTGTAGGAGGCCCATCATGCATACGACAAGACCGCTGATCGGACACACGCCGGCCGGGCTGTGTTCGATGGCAGCCGTATTCTGTTTCACGAGCGTCCTGGTGCAAGCGGACACGTCCGCCGAGAGCCCAGAGAAAAAGCTGGCGCGGCAAGTCTTCGAGGCGACCGGCGTCCGGGGGGGTCTGGTTGTCCATTTGGGATGCGGTGACGGCCGGCTTACCGCCGCGCTGCGCAAAGACGACGGCTATATGGTACAGGGGCTCGACTCGGACGCAGATCGAGTGCAGCAGGCACGCGAGAATGTCCGGTCGCTCGGCATCTACGGGCCTGTTTCGATCGAGCGTTTCGACGGAGGCCGCCTGCCCTACATCGACAACCTGGTCAATCTTGTTGTGGTTTCTGGTCCCGGTGTTCGGGTGTCAGCGGACGAAGTAGCTCGTGTGCTCGCCCCAGGAGGTACCGCCTTGGTGCAACAGGATCTCGTCTTTCCCGACACCCGACACCTGACACCCGACACCTCCCCGACCCTGCCAGGCTGGATCAGGCTTACCAAACCCAGGCCCGACACCATCGACGAATGGACACACTGGCTGCACGGCCCTGACGGAAACGCGGTGGCCGATGACCGAGTCGTGGCGCCGCCGCGGCGTGTGCAATGGCTCGCGCCGCCCCGATGGCAGCGGCACCACGAGGCGTCACCCAGCATGAGTGCCATGGTTTCGTCAGGAGGCCGGGTGTTCGCCATCATCAACGAGGCCCCGACGGGTATCGACGCGATGCCGGACCGCTGGACGGTTGTTGCGCGCGACGCATTCAACGGGAAACTGCTGTGGAAGCGGCCGATCGCGGAATGGGGTTGGAGCGAGTGGAGCGATCACTCGTACGGCAACGGCCGCTGGAATCATCCGACACACGTCGCACGACGCTTGGTTGCGGTAGGAGACCGCGTTTACGTGACCCTGAATTTCAATGCGCCGCTGACGGCGTTGGACGCGGCGACCGGCCGTACGGTGATGACCTATGCGGAAAGCCAATTTGCCGACGAGATCCTCTATCACGAGGGGACTTTGGTCTTGTCAGTCAACATCGCCCCAACAGGTCCCGGAAGCCTCAAGGTGAACCCTCCCGTGAAGAAGGAGGTCATGGCGTTTAACGCGCAAACGGGCGAGGTTCTCTGGAAAGCGGGCGGCTTTGTGGGGATCGCTTCGAAGGCGGACGCTGTCGAGCGGGTCACCCACCTTTCCTTGGTCTTAGGCGACGACAAGGTGTTTTGCCTGGAAGAGGACGCGGTCGTCGCTTTGGACATGAAGTCGGGCGAACGGCTGTGGCGTACCGAACGGGCCCCTCGCGAGCGCGCCGTGACCTACGGCAGTTACTATTTCACAAATCTCTGCAGTATGGTCTATCACGATCAAGTCGTGCTTTTCATGGAGCCCGATCCGAAACTCACCAAACAGCCTTGGAACGGTCCGGCCAAGGCGACGCTGTTGGGCATCTCGGCGGAAACGGGCGACGTGCTTTGGACGCGCCCGGTCGGTTTGTGGGGGCATTACAACCAGGGCGATATCCTTGTCATCGACAACGTGGCGTGGGTACACGACGGAGGATCATTCTCGATGCTCGGCCTGGATCCGCGCACCGGGGAAGTGAAGCGGACACTACCGACACAAGAGGCTCTGGATCAAGGGCACCATCACCGCTGTTACCGCAACAAGGCCACACCGCGCTTCGTTATCACGGGACGGCGAGGAGTCGAATTCGTCAACATCGAGTCCGAGGACAATTCACGGCATCATTGGACACGCGGAACGTGCCGATACGGCGTTATGCCCTGTAACGGACTTCTGTACGTGCCGCCGCACCCATGCATCTGCTACATCACAGCCAAGCTAAACGGCTTCTGGGCGTTGGCGCCGGAAAGAGAGTCGAAAGGTGGAAAAGTCGAAGAGTCGAAAAGTGAGGGGCGTCTAGAGCAAGGCCCAGCATATGGGCAAATCGGCAATCAACAATCGGCAATCGCAAATCCCGACGATTGGCCGACGTATCGTCATGATGCGGCCCGCAGTGGATGCGCCGGCAGCGTCGTTGCCGACAAGCTATCGCGAGCGTGGAGCACCGACGCTGGCGAGCGGTTGAGCAGCCCGGTTGTTGCGGGCGGAAGCGTTTTCCTGGCTTCGACCGATACCCATACGGTCTGGGCCGCCGACGCCGACGATGGCAAACGGCGGTGGAGTTTCACGGCCGGCGGACGAATCGACACGCCGCCGACGGTCTATTCGTTCGTAGTACCGCCTTCAGGCGGCTCCCCCGAGACGGATAAGAACACACGCTCCACGCAAGAACCGCCTAAAGGCGGGACTACGAACAGCGTTTGTCTGTTCGGATCGGCCGACGGGTGGGTGTATTGCCTGCGGGCGGCGGACGGACAGTTAGTGTGGCGGTTGCGCGCGGCGCCAGACGAAACGCGGATGGTCAATGACGACCAATTGGAATCGCCTTGGCCAGTGCACGGGAACGTATTGGTTCAAGACGGCGTGGCCTACTTTGCCGCTGGCCGATCCTCGTTCCTGGACGGTGGCATGTATGTCTATGCCGTCAAGCCGGAAACGGGAGAGGTGCTCCACGAAACGCGCGTTAACAGTCTCGACACGGAAACGGGCGATATGGTCGAAGCCCGGTTGCCCTACGACATGCCGCCGGATTCCCTGGGAGCATTGCCCGATGTTTTGGTAGGCGACGGTGGCAATGTCTACATGCGACACCTGAAGTTCGACTCGTCGGATCTGACCTACGCAAGCTCCGCCAAAACCACAAAGGCGAAACGCGGTGCGTACCCGGCCGTGGGCACTCACTTGATGGCCGTCGCGGGCCTGTTGGACGACGACTGGTTCAATCAGACGTACTGGACGGTCGACGGCAAAGCGCACAGTAAACTGCTGGTGTTCGACGCCGACGCCGCGTATGGAGTCAAGCCGTTCCCCGGCAGCGCAAGGCATTCTCGGGCAATCTTCACACCGGGTTCGAAGGGGTACACACTGTTTGCCAGCGAGCGCCCAGGCCACAAGGCACGATGGTCGACGCAGGTTCCATTGCGCGTCCAGGCCATGGTGATCGCCGGCCCGACGCTTTTCGTGGCCGGCACGCCCGACGTGGTCGATCCCGACGATCCATGGTCGGCAATCGACGGCAAAAAGGGTGGCATCCTTTGGGCGGTTTCGACCGCGGACGGGAAGAAGCTGGCCGAGTACCCGCTGGACGCTCCGCCGATCTTCGACGGCATGGCCGCAGCGAATGGCCGACTGTACATTTCGACCACGGATGGTAACGTCGTGTGCCTCAAGTAGACGTGCGCGGGACGACCGAGGAGAACGATATGGTGGACTTCAAGTACCTGTACAAGGGACTTTGTGGGCTCGCCCGCGCTCATCAAGCAAACGCCATGGCGGGGCACCTGGGCGCAGCAGTGCTTGCCGGATATTTCTTCGGTGAAGAACACCACGAACTGGACAGCAAAGTGTTTGCAGCGATCGAGAAGGAGCTGGATCGCATTATTCGAGGCGAGGAGTCCTTTTGGTACGATCAGAAGAGAGCGGGTATCACGATTACCGAACTGTTCGCGCCGTTTGGGGACGAGAAGTCCGACGAGGAGCAAATCTCGACGATCGCGGACGCATTGTCCGCCAATATCGGCAAGACTCGCCAGTCGGGCCACAACGTGATCTTTGCGTCCCTTGCCATACGAGCCCTGCGCGATCACCCGGAATATGCGACGCCGTCGATCGTTGCGGGCATTCGCAAACTGATCGAACAATTCAACGGCGCGGGACCCGGTCGCGGATACTACGGCAAGCAGCGCGGCTGGATCATTGGCAACCAAGCGCCTCTTGAGCCAGACGACCGATTTCCTCGATACGATACCGAGCAGGCCATGGCCGAGGCCGTGATCGAGCAACTGATCGGTTCCGCCTCGGTACGCCGGCAAGGGTTCGGCGGCCTGTTCCACATCATCAACCACGCCACGGGGCTCGCCAATCTATCCCAATACGGACACAAGGACCTCGCTCGCAAAGGCTTGCCGGCCCATCATCACCACGTCCGCTTATGGCGGTCCCTTCCGGACGTGACCGCGGAGTTAGGCGAGCTGGAACGGGCCGAACAAGACCCCCGGACTCCCGAATACTGGAATCGCACCTCATCCGTCCAGTGGTCTGGCTGGCTTACCCACCGCATCAAAACGCTGTACGGCTTCTTCAGCCTGCTTCATATCATCGAGGATCCGGAGAAACGCAAGAAGGCGGAGCAGAACTTCCTCTACCTCATGGCGTGAGCCCAACCGTCCGAGCTCTGCGGGCGTGTGCGGTACCAGGAACAACACTGCAAAGGAAGGAGAGCGAATTGCCCGAGCCTTTTGAAACCACATCGCTTGGTGGCGTGACGCTGAAGAACCGGTTTGTTCGCTCAGCGACTTGGGAGGGAATGGCCGCCGAAGACGGAACATGCACTGCGGAAGTCGCGGCGGTCGTCACCGAGCTGGCCAAGAGCGAAGTCGGCTTGATCATTTCAAGTCACGCGTACATCAGCCCCGAAGGCCAAGCCAGCCCGCGGCAAGTGGCGGTGTATAGCGATAGGTTCGTCGTCGGCCTGAAACAGATGGCCGATGCCGCTCACAATCACGGTAGCAGTATTGTCTTGCAGCTTGCCCACGCGGGCGTCCAAGCGGCCACGCCGTTGACAAAGATGGACGCGATTGGCCCGACCGCTGCCGTTGGCAGGAGTGGTGCAGCCGGTCGCGTTATGACGGAAGAAGAGATCGACGCCACGATCAGCGCGTTCGTCGATGCCGCTGGGCGGGCCAGAGATGCTGGATTCGACGGCGTACAACTCCACGCGGCCCACGGCTACCTTTTGTCCCAATTCCTGTCTCCGTATTTCAACAGGCGAACGGACCAGTATGGCGGAAGTACCAAGAACAGGGCTCGCATCGTCCTGAGCATCCTCGAGCGGATTAGGAACTCGTTGGGAGACGCGTATCCTGTTCTGATCAAGATGAACTCCGAAGATTTCCTAGACGGCGGTTTACAGGTTGAGGAAATGCTGCTGATAGCCGCGATGCTCGCTGAAGCGGGGATTGCCGGTATCGAGATGAGCGGCGGGACAATCGACCCCGCCGGCTATCAGATTCCGGTGCGCAAGAAGACGCCTGTCACTGAAGACGAAGAAGTCTATTACCGAGACGCCGCGAGACAGTTCAAAGAGACGATCCGCGTGCCACTAATCCTCGTCGGCGGTATTCGATCTTATGAAGTGGCAAAGGAACTGATCCAGGATAGAGTTGCAGACTACATTGCCCTCAGTCGTCCTCTGATCCGAGAGCCCCATCTCGTCGCCCGATGGCGGTCGGGCGACATCCGCACGTCGGAATGCGAATCGTGCAACGGATGCTTCGGGCCGATCTTCCGAGGCCGGGGAATCTACTGTGTCCGGACGAAGGCTGAGAACTCCGGCGGAACTACATGACGCTGGAACTTGCCGTGTGATTCGGACAATTGGTTTCAGTTCAGCGGATACTGGTTGAAGCCGTTTTTCCCGAATGATACGCTGCTGCATGCGTAGAGCGTAGGTGTTGACGCCGCACGTGGCGGTGATGTTCGCCTTCGCGGGCGGAAGTTCCTGAGACCGCAACAAGAAAAAGGTGCCCAAGTGATTCGTCGTGGGAAGACTGTCCTATTCCTGCTTCTTGGGCTGGTTATAGATTAGTGGTTATAAATGGAAGAACAGAAGAAAATACGCAATCACGGCTAGCGGCAAATCGATTTCCTGCTCTTCGATCTATAACCACCAATCTATAACCAGCGACGTCTTACCCAATGACAAGTCTACCTTTGGAGTTCACTTGCCGTGATCAAAAGACACCTTCTTGCATCGATTATCGTCTATCTCACAATCGGTCTCGTCTCCTTCGGTCGGGCGGCCGAACGTCCTAACGTGGTTTGGATCGTCTCCGAAGACAACTCGGTGCACTACCTGGAGCACTTCTTTACGGGCGGCGCCAAGGCACCCAACATCGAGGCGCTCGCGAAACACGGACTGACGTTCGACAACGCCTTTTCGAACGGGCCCGTTTGCTCCGTCGCCCGCACCACGCTGGCCACCGCATGCTACGGCCCGCGCATCGGGACCCAGTTCCATCGTAAGTACAAAATGGCTCCCATGCCCGAGGGGCTGCGCATGTTTCCCGCCTACCTTCGCGACGCCGGCTACTACACGACGAACAACTCGAAGAAGGACTACAATGCCATCGAGGGCAAAAGCGTTTGGGACGAATCATCCAAGAACGCATCCTGGCGCAATCGCCCGGACAAGTCGCAGCCCTTCTTTCACATGCAGTCGCATCCCCCGTCGCACGAGAGTTCTCTGCACTTCAATCAGGCGACCTATGAGAATGAAAAGACCGCTACCGATCCCGATTCGGTACGACTGGCCGACTACTTTCCGGACACGCCGCTGTTCCGCTACACCCACGCCCGATACCACGACCGGATGGCGATCATCGACGGCATCGTCGGCGATACGGTTGCCAAGCTGAAGGAAGACGGGCTTTTTGAGGACACGTTCATCTTCTACTTCGGCGACCATGGCGGCGTGCTCCCGCGAAGCAAAGGCTACGTCTACGAGTCGGGACTGCACGTGCCGCTGGTCGTGCGCGTTCCGGAGAACTTCAAGCATTTGGTCGACGCCGAAATGGGAAGCCGGATTGACGGCTTTGTGAGCTTCATCGACTTTGGCCCCACCACGCTTCAGCTTGCCGGAGTCGACGTTCCTGGCCAGGTAGACGGCAGACCGTTCCTCGGCAAAGGCGTTTCGATGGACGAGGTCAATTCGCGCGACGAGTCCTTCGGCTATGCCGACCGGTTCGACGAGAAGTACGATCTGATCCGCTCGCTCCGAAAAGGCAAGTACCAGTACATTCGCAACTACCAACCGTACTTGCCGGACGGATTGCAGAACAACTACCGCTACAAGATGCTCGCGTACAAAGAATGGCGCGAACTGTTCAAGGCCGGCAAACTCAGCGGCCCTCAACTCCAGTTCTTCCAGTCCAAGCCGGTGGAAGCCCTGTTCGACGTCGAGGCCGATCCGCACGAAGTCAACAATCTGGCTGGCGACCCGCAGTATGCCGAAGTGCTCGGCGAGTTGCGCTCGCGTCTACAACAGATTGTGAAGGGCCTGCCCGATCTGAGCTTCTATCCGGAAAGCTACCTCGTGGCGAACGCCATGAAGAATCCTGTCAAGTTTGGTCAGAGCCGTAAGACGGAAATCGCCAAGCTGGTCGACACGGCCGACTTGGCGCTACTTCCCTACGAGAAAGCCAAGCCGAAACTGCAGGAAGCGCTCGAGTCGGAAAACGCCATGATCCGCTACTGGGGAGCCATGGCCGCGAGTTCCTTCGGCGAGGAAGCTGCCGATTTGGCTAGCTGCATCAGGCCGCTGTTGAAAGACGACTGCCCGATCGTACGCGTTCGAGCAGCCGAATTCCTCGGCATCATCGGCGACCAGAATCCGCAGCCGTTTCTCACCGAGATCGTCAACACGACGCAGGATTCGGTCCTGGCCACCGAAGCCCTGAACTCCGTTGTTTTCTTCCGTGACTTCTTCTCGGACCGCTACCCCGTCGATCGCTCGGACTTCCATCCCGTCAGCAAAGGAGGCGACATCGACGATCGCCTGAACTACATCAACGGAGTCCCCTATCCGCCCCGGCCACCCAGAGCGAAGAAGGGCAGAAGAAAGAAAGATTAAGAACCGCACTATCGCTGACCAGGATTTGACGAGCATGGCCGAAGCGGGGGCCTTGCCGTAGACGTGTTCGACTCTATGTCGTCATTCAAGAGAGCTGACGCATAAAGGGTGATGTCCTTCTGCGTTCTTTCGTCCGAGCGCGGCGTCTGACGTTCCTTCACGGAACGCATCATGGCTCAAACTAGGTACTCGAAGGGGTAGCCGGACATTAGGATCGCAGGAGACGCGCCGTGCGAACTGTCCGTAAGAGCAGCATTAGCACGTGGCCCGGACTTGGTACTCCTAAGAACTTCTAACTCCTTATGGCTACTTGGATTATGCGGTGTCAAAGGTCAGTAGATGGCTGGGTGTATTGCCGAAATCGTTGCTCCTCGGCCGTCCCGCAACTAAGATGAAATTGATAGCCTTTCACCAAACAACGGTTGCCATGCCCAATCGGAAGACCGCATCTCCGAAAGAAACAACGAATACTGGTGTGCTTCGGATCGGCGATCAGTGGAATGCTATCAGTATAATCGCTCAGTCACAGACACACCCCCTCAAGGCCGTCTGCGAGTTGGTCGAGAATGCGATTGATGCTCGGGCGAAGAACATCGAAATCGTTCGCCGTAGAACAAACGACCAGATCATGTTGGAGGTGGCTGACGACGGTCACGGTGTGCAGTTGGATCAAGATGGACAGCCCCACTTTGGCCACATTGCCACGCACATTTGCGATTCGATGAAGCGGCGACTATCCCGTCGCTTGCGTAACGGTGTCCATGGGGAGTTTGGCATCGGTCTTCTGAGTTTTTGGAGCCTCGGTCAGCAGCTTCGCATGATCGCCGGCGACAGTGATGGACGGCTCCATGAACTGGTTCTAAATAGGGGCGAACAGAGCTACTTCGTTTCCCCTGTACGGGGGTTACTGGCCGTTGGCGGCACGCGAATCGTTGTTGGTCCGCTTTTGGAACCAAGTCGCAAGATGGTTACTGGCGAGAAATTACGACGATACCTTGCAAATGAACTTCGCGACCGGATTCGAACCAGCGCCGTGCGAATTCAGATTTCGGACAGAATCTCGCGCAAGCAATTGGTTGTCACACCGCGAGAATTCCAGGGCGACAGGCTGGACGAGTTGAGGAGCATCTCGACTCCGCATGGCAAGTTGATTGTCGAGTTGTATTTGCGTCTGACCGCCAACAATCGTCAAGAAACGAGAGTTGCGGTCTGCAAGGATGGTACACGAGTGCTTAAGGACATCACGGAGTTGATTCCGTTCGAGCGAGCGCCGTGGACCGATGGACGGTTGGAAGGAATCCTTGATTTTCCAGCACTCAATCTTGCTCCCGGAACTCGAAAAGGTGTCGTGCCGGACGAGCGGTGTGAGGCGTTCATCGAGGCTGTCCACGGCATCGAACCTGCAGTCACCAAAGCCATCGAACGGCGCGACCAGGCGGAATCGGCGATAGCGAATCGACAAATCCTGCGACAGGTAAAACGAGCGTTCTTGTCGGCGTTGCGTGAGTTGCCGGAAGATCAATACCTATTCTTCGATGTGCCGTATCGTGCGAGGCGGCCTCGCGCCCCGGATGCCGGCAACGGAAGACCGACAACCCAAAGGTCTGCCGCTCGCGCGCAGAAGGAAACGCTCGCGGTGGCACCGCCGTTTCAACCGAGTCAACTTGATACCGCCGTGATCACCCCGCGACACGCTCGACGACAACCGAAAGGCGAATGCGTGCTGATGGCAAGAGCATTCGACGGGCGGGGGGAGCAATTGATCGATCGCGTCTATTACAAATGGCGCATCGTTGAAGGCGAGGGATGTTTGAAGGACGTCGAAGGCGGCCGATGCACCATAACAGCGCACGAGCCAAATCGTGTCGTTGTCGAAGTCAAAGCTGACAAAGGCATCCGAACCACGACCGACCAGGTTGCGGTCAAGTTCATTGAGCATGACGACGATTACGGCTCAGTCCGCGGTTTGCCGTCTTATCGATTGCAGGCGGAACCAAGCCAAACATGGCGATCTCGTTACGATGTGAAAAGGAACGAGATCATTATCAACTCAGCGCATCGCGATTTCCTGGCCAGCAGAACCACGATGGCCAAACACCGCCGGTACATTGGCAAGCTGTACGCAAAAGAAGTGGTCCTGCTGAACTTCCCGCACGAATCGTCAAGCGAAGCAATGGAACGATTGATCGAAGTCATCGTGCGTACAGAAGACTCGCTCTGAGAACCAGAATGACCGTCGAGGATCCCCAGAACCTCGTGCACTCAGGCTTCGAGATTCAGTTCATGAGCAGCACGGCATCCTCGTGCGTCACTCAAACGGAGAAGGCGTAAGAAATGGACCTAACCGGCATCTTAGACCTTTTCGGCTACTCGGTATACGATCCGCAGATCGACGCGATGCTCGAACAATGTGATGCAGTGTGCGAAGACAAGAGCCAGCTCAATCGCTATGCCTCGATCGAGAGTCGTAAGCTGGGCATCAGTTTCTGGTTTTGGTGGAAGGAGTTCTATCGCAGGCAAATTGGCGACCCCAAGGGCACCGTAGAACCGGACGACAGCGAAGAAGTCGTTCTGTACGAAGTCCGGTTTAGCCCAAAGGGTGTGGCGAAGGCGAAACTGCCATTCGGGCTCAGGTTTGGCGCGTCACTCGAGGCGGTGACCGACGCGTTGGGAAGAAAACCATTCAGCAAATCGAAGAACTTTGCCGGTAAACCGATATGGACGTTTTACGACGACAAGTTCGAGCTGGTGGTCAGATTCACGAAGGATGCCAAGAAAGTAGACGGTTTTAAGATCTGGGCACTGAACCAGGCGGATCGTGAGAAAGTACAGTTGGTGGAGAGCCTCAAGGAGCAGAAGAAGAACATCCTTCCCGAACGCATCTCGGATATCGAGGCGTCGATCCAGCAGCTTCCTACGGCCGCCTGGGAAAAGCGGATGAAGTCTGGCGACGAACAGATTACTCCGGAAGCAATCGAGGCGTCCAGAGAAGTGTTTGCGGCGTTTATCGCCAACGTATCGAAAGCAACGAAAACCAAGAACGCCAAGTCGATCTACACCTCATTGACCAAAGCGACCAAGGCGTTTAACAAGGTGGCTCGTCAGCATCGCGGATTCATCGAAACGATGGAACGTGAAGAGATCGTCGATTTCTTGCACGACACCGTACGCTTGACAGGGTTCGAAATCGACCCCGGCTTCGATCTCACGGAAGGATATCGTTCGTGGTAATTGCCGTTGACGATTGACCATCTTCGATGCCGGCGGCTTTGCGCAAGCCTACCCTAGTGTCCAGTTGCCCCCCATCTCAGCCCAGGGCAGTCAGTCCGCGTCGATTCGGCCCGCCTTCACGATTCAGGTGACGACACAAGTCACTGCCTGCTGTACGGTATATCTCAGAAAGAGTTCTACAACAAAGGTCCGTTTGGGCGTTTCAAGCGACTTGAGAACAGCGGCGAATTGTCCGAGCGACTAGCGCCGCTGATGGACGCTCTTTGCCGAAGCCTGGTCGAAACTGGCGGCAGACTGACTACGAATCGTGAAACAGCACGTTAGGGAACGGACGCAGCGATCCATCCGCATCGAAAACGCTGCGGGACGTCCGGTGTTGATTGAGTTTTCGAGCGATCCTGACGTGCTGATCACAGAGAAACTCCAGTCCGGTGTTCGGTACATCCTTTCCATCGAAGTGAAAGGCGGCACCGACGCCTCCAACATTCACAACCGGTTGGGCGAGGCCGAGAAGAGTCACTTGAAGGCAAAGAAGTTTGGCATTCCGTCCGTGATTGCCTCGCGATCATTTCAGCCGCGAATTTACGTGCGAACCGCTTCCAACCGCGTTGCGCCGCCCTTGCCGCGTTTGCCTGGGTCGTAGTACTCGTAGACCTGGGCGTCGGGCACCGTGACTTTGACAGGCATGGTTGCGCGGAGGCGGTAGCGGAGTTCCAACGAATGGCCGGGATCGAGACGACGTAGATAGACGATCGCTTGGCGTGCGGTGATCTGGTATTTGGCGATCTTCTGCGAACCGACCAACTCGTCCAACTCGCCCGGGTCGATGGCAAAGCCGCCTGGGATGGGCAGGTCCAGAATCACCATCGGCGCGGCCACGTCCATGTTGTTGATAACCGTGGCGGTGGCCGTGACCGTTTCGTCCACGTCCAGACGCTGGCGGTCGTACGAGATATCGACCGACAACGGCTCTTCCACTGAATCCCGTGCGACGCTCTCGTCGGGCTCTTCGACGTAGTAGCGGAACGTGACCTGATACGTCGTGGCTGTGTCGGTCCGGTCCGCTAGTTGAAGCTGGTAATCGTTGTCCGGTTTGAACAGATCGGACAGATTGACTTGCTGCATCACGTCTGCCTGGTCGACGGGAATTACGATCTCACGGATCGTCTCGCCGCCCCAGGCGATGTCGACCTTTCGCTCCTTCTCGCCACCCAAAGCCGCGCCGGTTCCCTCCAATAAGGCCTTTAGCGAAAGAACGGTCGCTTGCGTCGAGTGCCATGTGCCCTGCGGGTCCTTCTGCTCGACAAGCCACGTGAGTGCTGCACGAGCGGTTGCTGGGTACTGGCCGGCGCGGAGAAGGGCCAGCGTGGCCAAGGCCGTGGTTTCGACATTGCCTGCCTGGCCCGATCCGTAGAACGTGGTGCGCCCGCCGGGCGTCTGTTCCCACCACGCCTGTTTGCCGTCCGCGCCCGTCTTCTTCATCGCGTCGAGCCGTGCGAGATACGAGCCAAGCCCGCCGTGGTTCGGGTCGATGCCGGCGATCGCGTTGGCCGTGATGGCCAGCAGGTACGGATCGTCGATCGACTCGGGCGAGTGGGCGAGCAGGAAATCCAACGTCGGTCGGGCCTCGCCGGACGCTTTTCCATTTCCATTGTCGTGACCAAAAACGGCCCAGGCGATGTAGGCCGTCGCGGCCAAGTCGACGTCACCGCCGCGGTTGACGCTGCCGGCCAGCCCGTCGTCGAGCATTCCGGCCTCGTTGGGCCACGAGCCGTCCGGTTTGCGTTGGGCCAACAGCCAATTGCGCGTCCGTTCGATCAGCCGCGGATCGACGTCGTGGACCTTGGCCATGTCCTGAAATTCCATCAGGCCGTAGGCGGTCAACGTGCGGTTGGCCGGCGGGTTGCCAAACCAATCGAAGCCGCCGCCGTCCACCTCGAAGCTGACCAGCCGCTGATAGCCGGTGTGAATGTACTGGCGAGCCTTCGCCTTGACCTGCGGAACGCTCTTGTTCGTACGCCGCAGGTAGTCCAGGGCCAGAACGTTCGGGTACGTGGTCGAGGACGTCTGCTCGAAGCAGCCGTTGGGCATTTGGAAGATCGCATCCAGCCCTTCGACCAGTTGGCTGAAGCTGGACGGATACAGTTTGACAATCGCCCGCACGCTGCCGTCGATTGCGTTTTCGGGTACGGACAGAGTCATCTGGAACGGATCGGCCAGTGTACCGCTGGCGACCTGCTCGACCCGCCGCCCGTCGGGCACGACTTCGATCTCGCGCCGGATCGCGTCGGACGCGCCGGAACCGATCGCGGTGACTTCCAATTGATGAAGGCCGACCTTGAGCACTTTGATCGGGAAGTTCAGCGAGCGGATCTCACCGGGACCGAGATCGACGGCCAATTCGGCTGCTTTTCCCGCGTCTTCGCTGTCCGCCAACCGCTCGTACCAATCGGCGTCTGTCAGCGTCAGCTTCACCGTCTGTGGCTTATCCAGGTAGTTGTACACAACGACCGGCACACCGACTTCGTCGTTGCGAGTGAGCGACACGGGCAAATTGAAATCGACGAAGAACGGTTGGAAGACTTTGATCGGGAAATCGGCACCGCCCAATTGGCCTTCGCTCGATACGGCACTGGTCGTCAATCGCCAAGTCGTGATCGAGTCGGCAAGATCGACCTCTAATGTCACTTCACCGCTGTCGTCGGTGATCAATTCCGGCCGCCAAAGCAGCGTTTCGGGGAACCATTGGCGAACGCGAGGCGGTGCGGCTGCTTGGCCCGGTTCCGACGTTGTGGCCGTGTCTTCCCCTTCAAACTCCATCAGTTCTTCCGCCGGCATCTCTGCCTCGGCCGCCCAATTCATGTCCATGGCCGCTTCCGGCGCCGCGCCGGAAGTATTGAACATCCTGGGTCTTGCAACCCATGCGAGCGTCACCAACGTGCACGCGAACGCTGTGATCAGGAACGCCTTGGGATGGAAGATCCCAAACGCCACGACGCCGGACAACAGGAGTGCTCCGGCCAATGATATCCAGGCGACGGTTATTCGGAACAGACCCGTGTTGCGCGACGCGTCCGCGCGACGGACCTTTTCCGGGAAACTCGCCGCCGCAAGCGTGAATGGCGACTTACCTGCGTCGCCGTATTCGATCATCACCGGTTCGACTGCCACGTCGAAGTCCTCGAAGGGCATCGGCTCAGCGCCAATGGCCTCGGGTCCGCCGGAGAAAAAGGCGGCCGGCAGGGCCTGCGGGCCTTCGATGTGGTTGACGGTTTTCGAAAACAGCGCCTGCTCGAACTGTACTCGGTCGAAGATCGGTAGTTCGGTGAACAACTCCGGCGACCAGCCGGGATAGATCGTGTAAACCGGCTCCAGTAATTCCTGCTCCAACAGGAAGAACGTCTGCTCCATTCCGGACTGCTGGCCGAGCACCGCGTAAACCGCCTCGTCGACCGCCTTCAGGCTGATCGCACCGGGCGCGGGTTTTCCATTGGGATCGGTCAAAGTCAACTTGACAGTCGCCTTCGCGCCGGGACGATACTCGTCCTGGTCCAGCGTTGCTTTGATTGACAACTGTCGTGCTTGCCGCACGTAGACAGTACGCGACTTGCGGACTGCCAAGCCGTGGCCGCGGAAACGATAGGCACAGATGTCGATGGTCCCGAAGATCTCGGGCGGCAGGTCAAAGTCGTATTGGCCTTTGCCACGGTCCATTCCGATCTGCTGGGTCAGAATCGTCTGCCCGTCCTTGATGAAGTCGACAAACACCGGTTCGACGCCGCCACCTAATGCCAACAGCTTCATTGTTTCCCCGCCGTCGTAAACCGCCTTGTCGGGCCGAATCAGAAAATCGCCGTCGAACGATCCGCAAGTGAGTCGCACGTGCTCTCGGCCAATGCGGCCCTCGGAATCCGTAGCCCTGATCGTGACGCCGACCGATTCGGTTTCGGGTGTGATTTCGAACGACGCGACACCCAGCTTGCCGGTCTCGATCTCCTCGGTCTGATCGTTGATCGCCAACCGCGTCCGCGCCGGCCGGCCGTCGGCATAGCTGGTGAAGACATAGATCGTGTTCGCAATGCCTTTGACCAGCGTGCCGGATTCGGGGATGATTTCCAGGCCGATGGGATTGGCTGTGACGACCCGGGACGTGCCAGTCGAGTATTTCTGATTGGCCGTATCGGTCACCGTGGCAGCGAGCACGAATCGAGCGTTGCCGTCGTCTTGTTCGCGCCCGATCAGTTGGACGGGCAAACGGAACTTGAATTCGGCTTTGCCTTCCGGGTCCGTCTTCTCCGTGATCGACGCGATCGTCTGCTGCCCGATGTCCGGCGTGCGGACTTCGATCGCCACCTCGCCGCCGGCAACCGGCTTGCCGAAGAAGTAGTCGGCTTGGACACTGCCTTCGACCTGCTCGCCCGGTGCGTAGAAGGGTTTATCGAGTGTTATGCCAACCTTGAACTTGGGCAAGACGTACTTCTCGACGGTAACCGTTCGGTCACTCGTGGTCTGGCCAACGGTGCACTCGATCGTGTAGTCGCCTTCGATGATCTCTGTGGCCAGCGGGCAATCGGCCGAGGAGATGCCGAATTTGCTGGTCACATCCCTCTGCTTGAAGATGATGTTGCCCTTCGGGTCGGTGATCGTGAAGATGACCTCGTGTCCGGCCAGCGGTTTGAGGTCCGGTTTCTTCAGCCCCAACGAACGCAGCCGTATGGTTTGTCCGGGTTGATAGACCGGCTTGTCGGTACTGACCATCAAACGCCACTCGCGACGAAGCTGGATGGACTGCGTGAGGACCTCCTTGGCCCTTTTCGGCTGGGCCGTAACACGCAACTCGTACTGTCCGTCATCCCAGTCCGGCAAATCAAAACGCGGCGAGACCGCGCCGCGATCGTCCGTTGTCAGACTTGCCAGTCGGACCTGCTCGTTTGTCGACGGATTGTACAAAGCAAGCTGTACCGGTACGCCCGGCACGGGGCGCCCGGTATTGTGGTCCAGCACAGCAACTCGCAACGATGCACCGCTGCCGGCCAGCAGCGCGTTCTGCCCCAACAGGCGCAAGTCGTAGGGAGACGCCGAGAGGCGGAAATAGTACACGTTCAGCGCGGTGATGATCAGCACTGACGCTGCCGTTGCCAGGAGCACGGTCCGGCCGTAGTACTTGCGAAGCTTGCTGCGACGGGTTTCTTTCATGTCGATGTTCCCAACGGTTTGCTGAATCAGCCGTTCCGACGCCTCGGACGGGGCAACCGTTTGCATGGCTTCGTAACGCTTCTGTGCCTCTTCCAACGCCACTTGGCCCAGACGTGACGCCTCACAGTATCGTTCGACGGTTTCAGCATCCTCGGGCGAAAGCAGTCCGTGAACGTAATCGTCGATATAGTCGATTGGGTTTTCATCCGGCTTGATCATGGCCAAGCTCCTTTGTGTTCTATCGCCTACCGGTGGGCATCGTAAGTGCGAAGCGTAAGCGAGGGCGAAGCGGCAATCTCACATTCCTCGCTTACGCTTCGGGTTTCGATTCTCCACGCTCAGGTGGCCTTTCAAGATGTATGCAGCGGTGGTCTCCCGACCCCGCACAGGATCGTCAACAACTCAGTAGGTCCCGGCTGCCGGACGGGACCTGGAATTCTGTCG